>JAWLBW010000073.1:0-16802 GCA_041687475.1 bacterium | reverse complement strand
GAACCCGGAAAAACATCTGGGCCAATCGCTACACCGCCGGCAGCGGATGGGGGACACCCGAACTCAATGAGACCGACAACGCCGGGCACGCAGAATACCCGCAGGTTGCGATTGACCCGCAGGGTAATGCCGTGGCCGTCTGGCGGCAATCCGACGGCACCCGGGATAACATCTGGGCCAATCGCTACACCGCCGGCAGCGGATGGGATACCGCCGAGCTCATCGAGACCGACAACGCCGGCGGCGCATCCGCTCCGCAGATTGCGATTGACCCGCAGGGCAATGCATTGGCCGTTTGGCACCAATCCGACGGTACCCGGTTCAACAGCTGGGCCAATCGCTACACCGTCGGCAGCGGATGGGGGACACCCGAACTCCTCGAAACCGACAACGCCGGCTTTGCGGTTAATCCGCGGGTTGCGCTTGACCCGCAGGGCAATGCATTGGCCGTTTGGTATCAATTCGACGGTACCCGGCTCAGCATCTGGGCCAATCGGTTTGAGTAGGGCGTCCGGCCATCGTCCCAACAAAGTCAGGACAGTCGGCAGTCCGAAGGACAAGGCCTGACATCCGGTTCCGCCGGAAAACGGGAACGATCCGTACGAGACCGGTTTTGATGGATCCGGCAGCCGATCTGCATATTTCGGATCAACCCGGGCCCCGTTTCAGAGAAATCGGGGATCCATTGAATAGGAAAGAAATCGAGCAGCTATTCAGCCGGTGCGCATTCCATGCGGACCGGCTTTTTACCTGGTATGCCGGGAGCTCTCGTTCAGCGAGCCATCGTAAAGAAGGTCTCAGGCGAAGGCCGACTTGAAGGCCGACTTCTTGCACGGGTGGCAGGTCGGCCTCTGCTATCTCGACAAGCTGATTGATGAGCTTGCGAAAGGAAAGGCGATGGACAAATCCTTCTCCATGGGTGGGCGCTTTGCTCTACTCGTATCGCACTGCCAGTATCGTATACTCCGCCTCGGACCCGTCGGGCCTGGGCAGGATGACGTCGTCGCCCACGGTGCGCTTCATAAGCGCGGCGCCGAGGGGTGACTTCCAGCTGATTCTGCCGGCGGAGGGCTGGGTCTCGTCGACGCCGACGATCTGATAGGTGTAGGCCCGGCCCTCTTCGTTCTCGATGTCGACCGTGGCTCCGAAAAGCACCCTATCTCCTTCCAGCTCGGCCGGATCGATCACTTTGGCGATGCGCAGGCGCTTCGAGAGAAAGCGCAGCCGCCGATCGATTTCGCGCAGCCGCTTTTTTCCATAGATGTACTCGGCATTCTCAGACCGGTCTCCCATGGCCGCGGCTTCAGAGACCTCCTGCACCACCCGGCGGCGCTCGACTTTCTGCAGGTGCTGGACTTCTTCTGCCAGACGGCGGTGTCCCTGCGGCGTGATGTAATTGACTTCGTCCATGGATATCATTGTAGCCAACCCATGGTATGCATTCGCTTTCGCGGAAGCCGCTCATGCGATGATGCATCGCTATTTCAGACTCGACAGATAGCCACAGGGCCTCAGGACCGGCGCTGGTGGCTGGATGAGCGCGAGAATTGTGGCGACAAAGTCTGGTGGCAGGTGCGCTCGGATTTCCGTCATTGCGTGAACCTGGCCCGGCCGGTAGGCTGTTTGCCGTTTTATCAGCCTTGCCGAGGCAGCCCGGCCCCATCTCTACTGGAGCGCATATGTTTGATTTTGTGATGACCTCTGAACAGAAGAAGCTTCGGGACGAAGCGCGTAAATTCACAAACTGTGTGCCCAAGGAAATGATCCTGGGCATGGACGCTGAATAGATCCAGTTTCCGCATGAGTACCTCCAGGAGGCCGGAAGGAGGAATCTTTTGGGCATCCGGCTGCCCAAAGAATACGGGGGGCGGGGCTTGAGTTGGGTAGAAAATGCCATCGTAGCCGTGAGATCGGGGTCACCAGTTATTCCCTGGGGTGTCTATGGGGAGTCGGCTCCGATATTGTCTGCGACGCCATCATCCGGTTCGGTCCGGAAGAACTGAAGCAGGAAGTCGTCGTACCCCTGTTGAAGGGTGAGGTTCATGCGGCCGAGGGACTGACCGATCCCAGAGGAGGAACGGCACTTTTTCGGGGCGTCGACCCGGGCCGTAAAGCAGGGCGACGACTGGGTCATCAACGGCCAGAAGCGCTTCATCGTGGGCGCCGAGGGCGCCGACTGGTTCCTGATCTATGCGGTTACCGCTCCGGACGCGCCTCCTCATAAGCGTTTGACCGCCTTCATGGTGCCGCGAAGCGCAAAGGGGGGCGAGTCCAAGTACATCTACAATCTCATGGGCGTTCGCGGGGGCGGTGCGGGACGTTTGTTATTGAAGGATGTGCGCGTGCCCGAGCGGTATGCGCTCAACGGAATCAACGGCGCCTTTCCCGTGTTCCAGATCATGATGATTCCCGAGCGACTGGGCACCGCAGGCATCACCATCGGGGCTGTGCGTTCGGCCATTGAGATTGCGACTCGTTATACGTCGAAGCGCAAGGCGTTCGGCCAGCCCGTCATGAACTTCGAGGCCGTGGGCTTCAACGTCGCCGATTGCGTGACCCAGCTCGACGTGGCGCGCTCCATCGTCTACAGTACCTGCCTGGCCATCGACACGGGCAACGCCGATCAGGGGCAGATCCGGCGAATGGTGTCGCAGTCCAAGAAAGTCTGCAGCGAATCGGGATGGGAAATTGCCAACAAATGCCTGCAGGTTGTGGGCGGAATCGGTTACACCAATGTGTAGTGAAGTAAGGGAAGGCCGGGTCAGGTTTGCGGCAGGGCCACAAAAAAGGTACTGCCTTTGCCGGGTTCGCTTTCGAGCCAGATGCGTCCTCCGTGGGCCTCGACAAGGCCTTTGGCGATGGCGAGCCCCAGACCGGCGCCACTCCCGGCCGTTTCCGGCGCCTGCCAGAGTCGCTCGAAGACATGCGGCTGAAGGTTCGCCGGTATTCCGGGGCCGGAGTCGGTGACGGAAAAGACGACCTCCCGTTCTTTCACCGCGGCCGCGAAGAGAATTCTTCCCCCCGAGGGAGTGAACTTGGCGGCATTGCCGAGAAGGTTCGAGAACACCTGAAGTATGCGCTTCGGGTCACATTCAACCCGAGCGGCGGCGGGCACAACACGCGTCTTTAATTGCACCGCAGAGCGCTCGATGATCGGCTGCATGAGTTCGACGGCATCGGCCATCAGTCTGTCGAGCCGACAGGACTCTTTCTGAAGGGCAAGCCTGCCCAGATCGAGCTTCGTCCAGTCGAGCAGATCGCTGATGAGCGATTGCATCTGCCGGGCAGATTTTCGCACGGCGGCGACCTTGATACGGGCGATGTCGTCCAACCCTTCCGTTAAAGTGAGCAGCTCGCTGTTGATGAGAATGGATGTCAGGGGGTTTTTGAGATCATGAGAGACGACGGCGAGCAGGTCTTCCTGCAGGCGCCTGATACGCTCGGCCTCGGCCTGGGCCGACTCGGCTTCACTGCGGGCTCTTTCGGCGGTGGTCACCTTCTGCTCGCCGGCCGACTGCTGCGAGCGAATGCGAAGATCGCGTAGAATCGCAAGGGATAACTGGTTGACGGCCGTGTCGAAGTACAGCAGATCTTCTTCGTCGAACTCATAGCCGATGATGACCACCACGCCGATGGTGCCGACGCGGTGAGTGGTCAGCGGCAGGGTAATACTGACCGCGCCGCCCGCCTTCTGCCAAGGCGTGGTTTGAACCCGCCGTTCTGCGTTCCCCGCTTCAGGGGTGTCCTGGAAAAGAGTTCGGTAGGATCTGCGCGCGGTTTCCGCGGCCTCGGCGGCCTCGGTATCCGGCAGGGCTTGATTCGTCCACGTGAAAACCTGGTCGGGCTCGAGAAAGACGACCGCCGACCGCAGCGAGAGAGTCGCTGCGAATTTTTCCAGAACGAGAGGTATCGTTTCGGCTGCGCTTTCGTAGCTGGTCAGGAGCACGCTGATGTCGAGAAGGTTACGCAGACGTTGGGTATGCGTGAGGCTCTTTGTTCTCGGGTGCATCTCGCTGTCTTCGTGAAGCTCGTGCGCTGGAATGTGCCGTTCCTCCATGGTTCTCCCGAGTCACGACGGATCGCTTTTTCCTTTGGATAGCGGGGCATCGGCTGGTGACGCCGCCACCCGGATTCCTCCCCGGCCGATGTCGAGGGCAAAAAATCCGGTAAGGTGCCGCGAGCCTCGCGTTTTGACGATGGAAAGGTACGGTCGAAAGCGGTCGGAATCCTGCCCGTAGCGCAGCATGATGACATTGTCGGCTATGGGCGAGAACCCCTCTTCCGTGCTCCGGTCGGCCGCATCCGGAGATCCGGCTTCCAGCGTGAAGAGAGTGGTCACGCCGAGCGACTTGAAGCGCGAGACCAGCCCGTACAGCATCTGCCGGCGATCTTCGGGGTGATGCCCTTCGGTCAGCAGCTGACTGACGCTGTCGATGACGAGCCGCCGTACGCCGTGCGCCTGAATTCGCTCCTGCAGAACGGCAAAAAATCGGTTGGCCCGCACACTCTGTCTCGACAGGTAAAGTACCTCCATCGACTTTGCTTCAACCGCGGCTCGGGCAGGAAGCGCGAGCGCTTCTCCTGACTCTATTATCTGCGCGGGACCCTCTTCCAGTGCAACGAAGAGCGTTCGCTCCTTCTGGCGCGCTCCCTCCAGGGCAAACTGAAGCCCGAGAGTCGTTTTTCCGGACCCCGTACTTCCCGAGACCAGGGTCACGCTTTTCTCGAGCAGGCCGCCGCAGAGCAGACGGTCGAGGCCCTCGATTCCCGTCGACAGGCGGTTGTCGGGGTCCATGGGCGGCGGCGGCGTCCGGAGTAGTTCGGCCGCGTAGTAGCGGGGGTACACCCGGATACCGCCCTCTTCAATGGCCATGGAGTGGCGTCCCTGCAGGTGGGCGGTGTTCCGGAGCTTGTAGACTTCGACGTAGCGCTGCCGCTCGAACCCCTCTTCGGTCGCCGACAGCAGAATGACGCCGTCGACGACTGTTTCTTCGACGCCGTAACGGCTCAACCGGGAACTGCCATAGGGAATGTCGGCCGCCAGCAGACCGACTGAACCGCCACGCTGAACGATACTGGCGATCTGATACAGCTTTTCGCGGCTGCGTTCGGGATCGTTAATCCGGTGAAGAAAGAGCGAGACGGAATCGAAGGCGATACGAGCCGGATTCTCGGCCTCGACCTTGTGCTGCACCATGGCGAGATCCCGCTCAACGGCGATTTCAGGCTGGGGAATGAAGACGATCTCGATCAGCCCTTCGCCCATCAGCCGCTCGAAGTCCCATCCCAGCCCGGCCGCCGTTGCACGCAAGCGTGCCTCAGTCTCTTCGAAGGAGAAGAGAATACCCTTTTCTCCGGCCAAGGCGCCGCGATAGAGAAACTCGAGCAGAAGAACGGTTTTCCCGGTTCCCGCCACGCCGCCGACGAGAATGCTCGACCCCCGGGGAATTCCGTCGCCCAGCAGCTCGTCGAGACTGTCGATGCCCGTTTTCATGCGCCGGGCGGGAACGGTATCGGCGGCAGCCGTTCGCGGCACGGTAAGGTGCGGGGCGAAAATGTCGATACCACCGTCGCTTATCTGGAAGGGATACTCATTCCGACTGTGAGCGGTGCCGCGCATCTTCACGATCTGGAGAAAGCGCTGTTGTTCGCCGGAGGCTTCGCGCTGGCTCATGACCAGCAGTCCGTCGATGATGGAAAAGAGCGGGTTGGTGGCGAGATCCCGGGGGCCGAACTCGCCGAGCAGGATGGTCGTCGTCTGCCAGGCCATGAGACCGACGGCCAGGTCGTAGCCGAATTTGCGCAGCTCGGCGTGGGAGCGGGCGAAGTCGTCGAAGGCCTTGAAGCTGTCGATGACGACCAGGCCCGGTTTGAATCGCCGGACGTCTTCCATGATTCGCCGGTCTGCCTTTTCAAGGCCTTCCTTGCGCAGAACGCTGCCGATGTCGATGTACTGCAGCTGCTCGGCATGGAGCTTTGCCGCATCGAAGAAATCGAATTGGCTCAGGTGCAGAAGGGTCTTGGCGGTCGGTTCGGAAAGGGTATTGAAGTAGAGAACCGGGCATTCGGGGCCGGCGTTCGTGAAGCAGATCTGCTGCGTCAGGATACTTTTTCCCGCGCCGGGCGGGCCGCCCACGACGACGACCGAGCCCCTCGGCAGTCCGCCCGAAAGCAGGGCATCGAAGTTGGGAATGCCGGTACGCATGCGCACAAGCTTGTTTTTACTGCTCATTTTGTCCTTCCTCGTCTGCGTCGCTTGCGAAGCCGTCGGGATGCAAAGGGGCGTTGTTCCGGGGCGCAAGGTTACGCAGCTCGGCATGTAGCGCCGGGGTCAGAATTTCGGCAGTCAGGCTGCCCAGTAAGGTGAGAAACCGGGTCAGCGCATGAATGAAGGCCTTCTCCCGCTCCGGAGGCGACATTTCATCTGCCTTCTGCCGTAGCTGGGCGCTTTGAATACCTTCTTCCGTCAGCGTGAGATCGCTGAATAGCCGATAGTGTTCACCGGCCAGGAACAAGGCGCGGTCGCCGATGGCGACGAGCGTCGACTCGCCCAGGGTGCGTCCGGCACGGCGCCAGATGGTGTTGAAGGCGTGGCAGAAGTGGTCGACCTGGCGGTCTGAAGGATAGTTGGCGAGGGCCTTTTTTTGCCAGTCGGCAACAGCCCGGGCGTGCTCCTGCTCAGCTTGCATAACGACGCTCCGTGTTGCGACGCGTGCAGCGGCAGGGGCGCGTGGGGGTGGCGCCTCGAAGCATGGCGTACGTGACGGGCCGACGGCCGCGGGCGTATGTCGGATGTTTGCTGATACTGTGAATGCTAACGTTTCTCCATGTGTCTGGCAATGGAGTCGAACCGGTTTCGCGATTCGCAGTTGACCAGAAATTCCTGATGTTTCCGACTCGGCCTTGATGTCGGGGAAACGAGGAGCGCCTCGGCCGGCGTTTTGGGACGACGGCGACTGGGTGGAAACCTTGAGCGCGCCCACCCGAAGCCTGTGCTTGAACCGACAAAGCGCTCGCCCGGCGAGTCGTCGTGATAGCAGAGAACCAAATCGACGCCTCATGCTGAACGGGTGAATCCCGGAACCATTGCCGCAGTTATCTTTACGGTAATCTCCCTGCTCGTAGCAGGCTGCCGTACCGGCGTGCCGGTGGTCGACACCTCGCCGACACCGGAAACGCAGGTGCCCGAACGCGAGTTCGTCATTCTGCATACCACCGACTTTCACGGCCGCTATGCACCGTTTCGCGTCGAGCCCGGCAATGCCACGGCGCAGACCGGGGCGGCGCCGGGCGCCGATGAAGGATTTCTTCGTACGGGCCATGTGGGCGGCTTTGCCTGGCTGGCCGGCGCCATCGAACGTTTCCGCAACCGGTACGGCGAAGAGAACGTACTGCTGGTACACGGCGGCGACACCTTCAGCGACGACCTGCTCGGCAACCTGACCGAGGGCGAGCTGATGATACGCCTGATGAACGACGCGCGTTATCACTTCATGGCGCTCGGCAATCACGACTTCGACTACGGCGCCGAGCGCACGAAGCGGCTGCAGGAACTGGCCGTCTTTCCCATGCGTGCGGCGAACATCGTCGACGAGGCCACCGGCGAACCGTTTCTAGGCCGTCCGTGGGTCGTGCGCAGGGCAGGGGGCGTGCGCGTCGGCCTGCTGGCCCTCGGCTATCCGAACACGCCCGAGACCACGGCGCCCCGCAACGTCAAGGGCCTTCGCTTCATCGAAACCCACGAGGCCGCCCGACAGGCCGTGCGTGAACTTGAAGGAAAGAGCGACGTCATCGTCGCCGTTTCGCACCTGGGCTCGGGCGCCGACCGGAAACTGGCCCGCGAAGTCGAGGGCATCGACATCATGGTCGGCGGGCACTCGCACGATCGCACCTTGCGTCCGGTAAACGTCAACGACGTGTGGATTGTGCAGGCCATGTCCGACACCGCCGCGCTGGGCGAACTGCGCGTACGGGTGCGCGACGGCAGGGTCAGCGATGTGTACGGCGCCGTCTATACGCTGTACAACGATACCGTCGAGCCCTCGCCGACGGCACAGGCGCTGATCGACCACTTTCGCGCGCCCCACGCCGACTACCTTGATGAAGTCATTGCCCGGGCCGACGAGCGAATCGGCCGGCAGTACCGGGCGGCAAGCCCCTTCGATCGGCTGGCCGCGTCGCTGCTGCGCGAACGAACCGACAGCGAGGTCGCCTTTTTGCCCGGGGTGGGCTACGGTATCTCGCTCGCGCGTGGCCCCATCACCCGCGAAGCTCTTTACCGCCTGCTGCCCCATCCGACGCGGGTGGTCACGCTTCGCCTGCGCGGCAGTGACATACGACGCGTTCTCGAGCAGTCGGCGTGGAACATCGCCCCCGGCGACGGTAGCGAGCCGTTGGGCGGCCTGGTGCAGACCGACGGGCTTTCCTATGCGCTTGATCTCAAAGCCTCGCGGGGTAACCGCGTGAGCGGCGTACGTGTAAACGGAAAACCGCTGGAAGCCGACCACGAATATCGGGTGGCCACCCATGAAGGCATGCTCCGGGGCCTGCACCGATATACCGCTTTCAGAGATGGAACCGACGTTCGTCGGTGGGACATGGCCCTGACCGAACTGGTCGAAGAGGGGCTTCGAAGCGCCGGCCGCGTGCGGTCGCCCCGCCTCGACGACATCGGCATTCGCAACGCCCATGCGATAGCGGCCGCGATCGACCCGGAAGGTCTGCCGGTCTATCCGCCGTCAGGGCGGGAAAGCACGACCGGCCTGTCTCGCTTTCACGACACCGCGACGGCCGCTGAGGCCGTTGCTTCCCGGGCGGCGTTTCCTTTCACGCCACGGTGATTTCTGCTAATCTCTACGTGAAGCATTTTCTCTCATGCGTACGGCAGAAAGCCGTCGAGGAAGGTTTACGCACTTGCATCCTGATCGTGAGGAACGGGTAACCCAGCTCATCTTCGATGACAACGACACCCTCCGACAGATCTGCGGCGAGGGTGACCGCAATCTGAAAGTTCTGGAAGACGCCTTCGGCGTTCGCATCGGGCAGCGCGGCAATAAACTCAGTTTTGCCGGCGAAGCGCGCCAGGTCGACCTGGCCGAGAAAATCGTGCTCGATACCTACCAACTTGCCAAGAAAGGCCACGACGTAAGCGAGGCCGATTTTCATCAGGCCATGAAGATGATTGCCGCCGACAAGGCGGTCGACATCAACACCGTCTTTCTCGACGCCCTGCCGCTGTCTTCGACGAAGCAGCGCGTGGCGCCGAAGAGCGTGCATCAGCGCGAGTACATAGAGGCCATTCAGAACCACGATCTGGTCTTCGGCATCGGTCCGGCCGGTACCGGCAAGACCTACCTGGCCATGGCCATGGCGGTTGCCGCGTTGCTGTCGAAGAAGGTCAACCGCATCGTGTTGACCCGTCCGGCCGTCGAAGCCGGCGAAAAGCTCGGTTTTCTTCCCGGCGATCTGGTCGAGAAGGTCAATCCGTATCTGCGTCCGCTCTACGACGCCCTGCATGATATGATGAGCTTTGAGAAGGCGTCGAAGCTGGTCGAACGGGGCATCATCGAAGTCGCACCGCTCGCCTTCATGCGCGGTCGCACACTCAACGACGCGTTCGTGA
Organism: bacterium; assembly: GCA_041687475.1. Taxonomy (GTDB): domain Bacteria; phylum J088; class JAWLBW01; order JAWLBW01; family JAWLBW01; genus JAWLBW01. The sequence goes on along the minus strand of JAWLBW010000073.1, from coordinate 7,180 downwards.
TTCTCGACGAAGCGCAGAACACGACCAGCGATCAGATGAAGATGTTTCTGACCCGGTTGGGCTATAACTCGCAGGCCGTCGTTACCGGCGACATTACCCAGGTCGACCTGCCCCCCGAAAAGGCGAGCGGGCTCGTTCGGGCGCGCGAAGTACTGCGCGACGTCGACGGCGTATCCTTCATTCAGTTCACCGAAGTCGACGTGGTCAGGCACCCCCTGGTGCAGCGCATCATCGGCGCCTACGACCGCCACGAACAGGCCAGACGCAAGCCGGGGGGCGAACGCCGCCGGCCCGCCGAGCCCGAACGTAGCGAAGACTGAAGCAGTTATGGAACCTCCAAGTTCTACGCCCGAAAGCGATCCTTTACCGCAACCAGGCGGGGTATCCGTTAACGCCGTAGCCACGCGCGTGTGGCCGACGTTCGAGCGGGTGCCTTTTCACACCAAAGTACCGTCGGCACCGGCCGGCCGTTCCCTTCCGGGGCGCGGCACGGCATTCGTGCGTTCCGACTCCGGCGCCGCGGGCCCGGAAGGCGGGGCGTTTCGTGCCTCGGTTCCCATTTCACAAGAGTTATGCAGGCAGTAATCTACAGCCGCGGGCACGGCGCGAAGGTCAGCCGCGCGCGACTGCGCAAGCTGGTAACCGGTATCATCGAGGCCGCCGGCCTCGAGCGTCAGGCCGTGCACGTGACCCTGGTCAACGACAACGAAATGCAGGCGCTCAATCTCGAAACGTTCGGAAAGGACAAGCCGACCAATGTGATTTCCTTTCCCCTGGGGGGCGTGCCCGGCGAGGAAGTGTCGTTGCTGGGCGACGTCGTCGTGTCGGTAGATACCGCCCGGCGTGAAGCCGAACATGGCGGCCTTTCGCTCGAGACACGGGTGGCCCAGCTCATCATTCACGGTTTCGTGCACCTGCTCGGCTACGAGCATGTCGATGTGCCTCCGGCCGAAGCGCGCCGGATGCGGCGGGAAGAGCAGCGAATCTTCAAGGAGGTCGAAGAGCTCGTTCCCGGTATAGTGGCAGACGAGGAAGCATCATGAGTGACAGATCGGGCAACAGTATGTTGCGGCGGTTTTTCGGTTCGCGCAAGAACCACGAGCCGCTGCAGCAGGAAGAAACCGAAGAGTACGTCGAAGAGATAACCGAGCGGCTGACCGAAGAAGGGTACATCAACCCCGAAGAGGCAGGCATGATCATGCGCGTCGTCGAGTTGCGCGATCGCACGGCCGCCGAAATCATGGTGCCCCGCACCGAAATTTTCGCCATCGGCACCGACGAACCGCTCGACCAGGTCATCGAACGCATTCGCAAGCGCGGGCACTCACGCATTCCGGTTTTCGACGGCACGATCGACAACATCATCGGCGTGCTTTACACCAAGGATCTGCTCAAGCTCTGGGGCCGCCCGACCATGGGGCCGAAAGACCACCTGGCGCTTCTCAGGCCGCCCACGATCATTCCCGAAGGCAAGCCCGCGACCGAGCTGCTGGCCAAGTTCAAGGCCGACCGCGTGCACATCGCCATCGTCATCGACGAGTACGGCAACACCTCGGGCCTGGTTACGCTTGAGGACGTGCTCGAAGAAATCTTCGGCGAAATTCAGGACGAATACGACGAAAGCGAGGTCGCCCTGGTTACCGATCTGCCCGACGGCACGGTGCTTGTCGACGCCCGCCTGCCGTTCGAACGGGCGGTCGAGCTTTTCGACTTTCCCGAACCCGAAGACGACCGCGACCGCGATTACGACACATTGGGCGGCTTTCTGAGCCAGCTGACCGGCCACATTCCCCGCCGCGGCGAGACCCTCGAAATAGCCGGGTGGAGCCTGCAGGTCGAAAGCGCCAATTCGCGTCGTATCTTCAAGATTCGCATGAACAGGAAGACTCAGGCGGAAGACGAAACCACCGCGAGCTATTCCGAACGCCCGGGGCAGGAACGCCCATCGTTCGAGTAAGCCGACGAAATCGGAACGCCCGAACGGAATCACAGCTTCAGACTGTCGGACTGTCAGACCCTCAGACTGTCAGACCATCAGACCAGGACCTGCCGACTGCCTGGCTGCACGCCCGACCACCCCGTATGCCAGGGTCCACTCCGTCCACTGCGTCCATTCCGTCCACCGGGGCGGTAAATCGGTTTGGACGCTGAGACGCGGAACCACAGCTTAAACGCGGAGCGCGGAAAGCCCAAAACGCCGAACGCGGACACGAGCGGCATTCTGGCTTCGACGGTCCTGACTCTCAGACCGTCAGACTGTCTTACCATCGGACCTTCAGACCTTCAGACCTTCAGACCTTCGGACCGACCAGCCGAACCTATCGGCCGACTGCCCGAGCTTTTGCGATCCGCGATCTGGGATCTGCGATCTGCCATCTGCCATCTCCCATCGTTCCTCAGCGTCGAATCGTGACCACCGTGCGCTGGGGGCTTGCCTCGGGGTCGGCTGTAACGCGTCCGACGACCGGGTCGGGCAGGCCGTCGTCATTCTCGTCTACCGTTCCGAAAAGCAGCCAGTGCAGGCCCGGATCGTCGTCGACGAGGGCCAGTCGCCTTTCTTCCGGATAGCCGCCCGCATTGCCGTAGAAGACGCGCAGCACGCCCAGTACCGGTTCGATGAAGCCGAAGTCGGCATAACCGTCGCCGTTCAGGTCGCCCAAAGCGCGCAACTGGGGCGGAATCGTGAAGGAAGCCGAGGTCAGTGCGTCGGCATCGAGTCGCCGGGTGTCGATACGCAGGGGCGCCGAAAGACCGGCTTCGTCGCCGAAGAGAACCCATAGCCCGATCTTGCCCATGCAGTCGAGACGGCCGTTCGCACCGGCCATTTCGAGGAATCCGGCAACGACCAGGTCATCTCTCCAGTCGCCGTCGATGTCGCCGACGTTCACGATGTCGAGGCGTACCGGAATCAGGTCGTCCGACGTGCTCCGGCAGGTTTCGTCTACCCTGACCGGTATGCGTTGATGCCAGGCCACGGGGCCGGTGGCGGCCAGCGCGCTACCCTCGTAAAGGTATACGGCCTGCTCGCCCGTGGCCAGTACGGCCAGGCGCGCCGAATCGAACGGCGAGGCGGCAATGGCCATGCGGGTGCCGAAGCCGCTGTTTGTGTAATCGGGACCCTGGAGAAGCCGATGGTACGAAGTGGCATCGGTTTCGGCGTAAACATACGTACGGTTGTGCGACGACGAAGGTACGCCGACCACAAGCTGGGTACCTCCGGCGGGGTACAGGGCGCCTGCGTCGAGGGCGCGACCGAAATAGGATTCGCCGGCTGGCGCCGTCTGCAGGTCGGTACGCGGCGCCGGTCCCGGCGTGGCGGTGTAGGCATGGAAGGTCTGCACCCGGTTTGCCGTCGACGAGGTCTTCCCGCACGGATTGCCCATCACGTACCGGTCGCCGCCGATACCCGCAAGGGGAAAGGGCTGCCATGAGTCGTTGAGTGCCGGCGTCGCGCAGTTGGTCTCGAAGAGGTACAACGATTCGTCGATTTGACCGAAGATGTCGAGGCCCCAGTAACTCGATGAACCGGCCTGCGAAAGAAGGGTATAACCCCCGTCGAAGGGCGCCACCGAGCCGAAAAGGGCCGCGGTGCCCAGCTGCATGGAATCGACAGGAGCTGCAAACGAGGCATCGGTCTGGGCTACGGCGACGGCCGTGCCGTCCTGCGCGTAGGCTTCGACGCGTACGTCGGCTGAGGAAAGGGGATCGGCCGCAACGGTAATTTCCGACGCCCAGGTCATGGCCAGGGCGAAATCTTCCCACGCCGAGCCGCGAACGAGCACGGTGTGCAGGGCGTTGGCGCCGAGGCCGGAAACGGTAATCTTTCCGGTGCGCGTGTCCTGCTCGGCCGTTATCACGGGCTCGGTCGCGTCAATGGCGATTGACGTACCGGCTACGGCGTTGAAGGACGGCGTCGCCGCGCCTTCATTACCGACACGGTCACTGAAACTGAGGGTAAATGAGACAGGCCCTTCGGTAAACGCCGATCCGCCCGCGCGAGTCCACTGGCGCCCGGCCCGCTCGGCGACGGGGGTAAAGACGCTGCCGTCGGAAGCCACCACCCGGGTGACCGGCTCGTCGAAGAACAGCTGCACGACGGCGTCGGGCGCAACCGTGGCGCCGTCGCCCGGCAGTACGTGTACCGTCGGCGCCTGCGTATCTATGGTTACGGCCCGGCGCCAGGCGCTCACGTTTCCGGCGGCGTCGGTGGCGAGCGCCGCGAAATGGTAGGTTCGGTCGTCGGGCAGGTTCCACGGGTACCAGCACTGCGTGTCTTCAGGGCCACAGGCGCCGTCGGCCGTGAGTTCACCGCCGTCGATGGTTACGAACAACCGGCTGTCCTGTTCCTTGGTCACGGCCAGCGTGCCCGATGAAACTCGCGTGGCCGGCTCGGGCGCATCGTCGACGATGAGTTCCGGGGGCAGCGTGTCGATGATGATCCGGCGCTCGAAGCCGGGCATTACATTGCCTGCGGCGTCGATGGTCGAAATGCGCAGCGTCGCGGCGCTCGAGGGCTTATGGTTTGCGAGAAGGTTGGACGTTTCCCAGGAAGCGGCCGAGGTCTGCTCGCTCCACGGGCCGAAACCGACCAGCAGCGAGGTATCTTCCGAAGGCGTCCACGTCAGGCCGAGGGGCAGCGAACCTGCGCCCCAGTAAAACGGATTGGGCGGAATCCAGCAACCGCTTTCCTCGCCGAATTGCCAGGCCAGCCCGATTTCGGTCGCCGGCGTGCCTTCATTGCCGCCGCAGAGCGCATCGAGGCGTTCGGGGGCCACGGTGTCGCGGGTGACGCTGATTTTCACGTCGCTCGAACGATTGCCCGCCCGGTCGACCGAAACGAACGTCATGTCGTTGGCGCCCTCTTTGGCCAGGGGTACGGTTACCGTAAAGAACGAGTTGGTTTCGGGCACACCCGTGCGTTCACCGTTGATTTCCAGCCAGGAGTTCGGGTCTTTCGTTCCGCTTACGTCGACGGTCGCCATGCTGGTGACCGAGGGATACGAGAGATTGTACGGCGCAAAGGGCGGTTCGCGGTCTGCGGCCGTGCGAAACGACCAGGTAACCTGCTCGATCTTGTTGCCGAACAGATCGGCCAGGCGCGGGTTGGTCTTGACGGTGTATTCGGCGTCGTGGCGCAGGCGATTCGTGGGGCGGAAACGCAAGTGGTTGTTCTCGTGCATGAGAAAACCCTCGACCGTTTCACCCTCGGCGTTGAAGAGAGCCAGGCCCGTAAAGCCCACCGACTGCGAAGACAGCGCCTCATCCCAGGTCGCCTCGATGTCGGTATCGATGGCAACATCGGTAGCTCCGTCGGCCGGGCTTACGCCCACCAGGCTCGGCGGCGTGCGGTCGGCGAAGTCGACGGTTTCCGGCTCGGAACTGCAGGCGCCCAGCAGGGCGCAGGCAACACCGGTAATCGAGAAGACTTGAAAGAGGGATGATCGCATGGCTGTTTCCTTGCTGAAAGGCCTGAAAAACCGAAGCCTTAGCCGCCGAGGCCTCGCATTAGTTTAGCCAACCGGGCATGGTGCCTCAAGTTCACTGCGAATATCCTGACGACTCGGGCAGCACGGCTGCACGGTTAGTGGCCTGTGGCCTGTGGCCGGTCACGTGCAGCACGGGTGCAGGGTGGTGAGAGGCGAGAGGTGATACGTTACGTGCAGTACGGGGCACGGTCAGTGGCCTGTGACCTGTGGCCGGTCACGTGCAGCACGGGTGCAGGGTGGTGAGAGGTGATGCGTTACGTGCAGTACGGGGGCACGGTCAGTGGCCTGTGACCTGTGGCCGGTCACGTGCAATACAGGGTGCACGTGTGTACTTTTCGTGCAGCACGGATTTCATCATATTGGAAGAGGGCTGCGCTCCGCTATTCCCGTTCCGCGGGCTCTCCGCGTTCCGCGTTTGGTTCGTTCCGCGTTTTCCCGAACTTCCATCTTCCATCTTCCTTTTTCCTTTTTCCTTTTTCCGTCTCTCGTTCATTCGGCTACAATGGAAAACTTGCCCGGGTGGCGAAACCGGCAGACGCAACGGACTTAAAATCCGTTGGGGGGTAACCCCCGTGCGGGTTCGAGCCCCGCCCCGGGCACCATCTTTTCAGGCACTTACGCGATTTCGCGTAGGTGCCTGTTTTGTTTCTGGAGGCCTGCCCGGCCCGGAATATGGGCGGTCAGGGGCATGCGATGGTATTTGCGCAGCTTCGGCCCCTTTTCCGCAAATAATTGCCGGAAAGCCGTCATTTCCCAGTGCGAAATCGTTTCGCAAAAAATCTAAGGGTGCCACCTTTAGAAAAAGTGCCGAATGATTCGGAGCCGGGTTTTCGGCGTTTCCCGGTAATACTCGAGCATTATGGGTGGAAAGCCCCCTCTTCCGGATGTATCTTCGAGCACTACCCGTAGAAATCCTAGCATCAGGTCGGTTGCCGTGCCCTGCACAGTGCTATATTGACTGGCACATACACGGGCAGAACAGGTAAGCCAACCGCCCGGCAACAGCAAGCAGAGAGGGGCGCGGGTATGAACATTCCGGATCACAGGAAGTTTCTGGCAGACGCTCGGGCCAGGGAAGAGGCGCTGACCAATCGCTACCGACTCGCCATGGAGACCGCCGACCCGGTCGAGAGGGCTATCAAGGCAGGGCGTGTTCTGATCGAGGCAAAAGCCGAACGTGGAACGAGCTATCGCTTCTGGCGCAAAGGTGTGGGTGCCTCATACCAGGTGCAGTGGGAGCAACGTAAGTTGGCCGTCTTTGCCGACAGACACGGCGAGCTGCTCGACGAGTGGCGCGCGTGCGGAGTCGAGCGCCTCAAAGTCATTGCGCATTTTTCGCAGGAAAGGCTGTTGATGCTTCGCGAGAACACTGCGCTACTTTCGCTTCCTCCCAAGGAGCTGTCGAAGGCCATAAGCCAGAGGCCGGCCGCCGGCGGCCAGAAGGCACACGGCTTTGGCATGCGTGCCGACCATTTCCATAACGATAGCAACGAGTATCTTGCCTTTCTGGTCGAAAGAAATGAAACCATTCGGCCCGCGTTGGCCGAGAAGCTCGGAGCCTTGGTCGAAACCTTGCAGACGATTCTTTCGCGAACGCCCTGATCTGCTTCCGGTCATCCCACTTCCTCCCCCTCCGACCGAATTCTCAATGGTTCGCGATCTCCCCCTCCTTTCTCCATACGCACGCGCAGTTC
>JAWLBW010000072.1:0-16866 GCA_041687475.1 bacterium | reverse complement strand
CAACCCATCGCCACCCGTGCGTTGACCGGTGCCGTGACCGCACGCAAGGATCGGCAAAGCCAGCACGGCTGCAAATAGTAGGACGCCAGACTTCATAGGAACGCTCTCCGTAAGGTCGATCCTAAGGGGTCGGGCAAGCGGGTGTCAACGGGGTAGGCGAATCAGGAGGGTTCGGGCGGCAAGCGTTTTTCCTCAAGCAGCTCTTTCTCGAGCGCGCGAATACGCTGTTTCAGTTCTATCATGCGTAATTCGCGATTAACCGCCAGGCGATTGAACTTTTCCAGGTCCTCATTGCGTTCGCGTAGTTCGTCGATGCGGCGAACATGGGCAAGCGACAGGCTGGCCTGTGGCGCAAGTACGTTCAACAAACCGATGTCTCGACTGGTGAAGGCGTCATCGCCCACGGTAAAAAGGTTCAGTACGCCGAGAAGGCGTTCGCTGTCGATGAGGGGGTAAGACACGAAGTTGTTTACCTGCATCTCTCGCAACTCGTCGAATGCCAGCTCGGGCGACTCGCGCAGGCACTCGAGAAAGACCGGTTCACGTGTTCGCGCCACCCTGCCCGTGAAACCCTGGTCGAGGCGCATACGCGCAACCCTTTGCTGAAAGGCCGGCGATTGCCCTATTTGCGCCACCAGCCGTAACTCGTCGGCCTCTTGCCGGTAAACGTGTATGGCCCCCCCTTCTGCGTTCACGGCGCGAACGCAGACCTCGAGCATGGCCTGGGTCAGCGACTTTTCCTCGGACAGTCGCAGCGCGTCGACCGCCAACCGCTGCAACGCCTCCAGTTCGGCGGCACGTTCGGCGGTCTGACGTACACGTTCCTCGCCGGCCGTCACGTCGCGGAAGGCACCCTGAAGAACGGTCTCGCCGGCTTCGGTCACCAGCGCCAGCACGAGCTCGAGACAGAGTACCCGTCCGTCTCTCCGGTGGTGAACGATACGCCGGCGCACCGTGCGCCCCCCGGCTTCGCGGGCCAGCGCAGCCAATTCGGGCCACTCGGGCACCAGGCTGAAGTACATGCGTCCGAAACGTGCATCGGCCAGGGCCGCCGCCGGCGAATCATAACCAAGCGAAGCGGCGGCCGTCTCGTTCAGTCGGCGCACCCCACCGGAGACGTCGGCTGTGAAAAATCCGATGTCGAACCCACCCAATAACTGTTCGGCAAATGGTAACTCGGGCATGGCGTCGCGGCTTGTGATAACCTACCCCAAATGCAGTCGGCAGGCAACCAATCGACGGCGACGGTATCGCCCGGTCAGATCGACGGAGCGGCAACTCCCGAGAGTCCGTACCGTCAGGGTATGGAGTTTGCACTCGACAAGCGCACCTATTTCGTTTACCTGGTCTGCATGGGCCTGGTGTTTCTGCCGTTTCTTACCGAAGGCGCACGGCGGGTAACCGGCCTTGAACTCACCGACATCGCCCTTTTCGTCGCCATTCACCTGACGGGAACCACGGCCAACGTTCTCCGGGGTCGCCCCTATCCTTTTTCGACTGCCGTCAACCCCCTTCTCACGGCACTGCTGCCCTTCCTGAGCGAACCCTTCTCGCCCCTTGCGTGGCTGTTCTTTCTTCTCTCGGCGGTGAACGACGCCCTCATCCTTCGCCCCCGTCTCTTTCACAGAATTGTTCTGGCAGGTACCCCGGGGGCGCTGTGGATTGTCTTCACGCTCGGTCCGGGCACCGCCGTCAGCCCCGCGTCGGTCGTGATGGTCACCATGCTTGGCTATGTACTTCATGAATGGGCGAACGGCATCATGGAGCAGTATTCGGCACTTGCCGGCGATAACCTGGTCCTTCGCCAGAATGCGGCACGGCTGGCCGAACGCAAACGCATCGGAAACGATCTTTTCGATTGGCTCAGCGCCAACCTGACCGGCCTGGCCCTGCGAAGCCGCCTCGTCGCACGCTCGCTCGAGGAAAAGCCGTCGCTGGCGGCCGAGTCGCTGGCCGATATGGAAGAGATGGCCCGCGCGGGCCTGCACCACGTGCGTACGGCCATGAAGTCGCTGCTTTACGAGACGCTGACCCCCGACGACTTCGCTTCTCTTCTGCGCTCGGTCATCAGGGAAATTCCAGGCATGCGGGTGAAACTCAGCGTTGAAGACGATGTCGGCTCCGAACCGGCGGCTCCGTTCATTGCCCACCACCTGCTTCTTTTCGCCGTCGAGATTCTCAATTTTTCAGCGGCAAGCGGCGTGAAGGATGTTTTCGTCACCTTCGGGTGGAGCGAACGCCGGTGGATTCTCGAGGTGGGCGCCCTCGACGGCGATCTGTTCGGCGCACGTAAACTGCCTGCCCGCATTCAAGCGCTGCGCGGTCGAGCCCGTATGTTCGAGATGAACTTCGACATCATTACCATGCCCGACGAGCGACGTTGGGTACGACTCATGCATTTGCTGCCTGGCGAAAGCCCCGAACAGTTCATTGTCTGATCAAGACCTTTCTTGCGCGGGGCACATGCCCGATTTCGTTTTCGCATCATCTCAAAGTTATGGTTTACTGATGGCGGAGCGAATGTCGTGAAGCTGCCTGCCTTCTGGAAACCACCGCAACATCGTCTTGGAATGCGAAGGGTCCTTTCACCAAAGGGCTATTTCGCCTATCTCGCTTCCATGACGGCCATTCTTCTGCCTTTTCTCTGGGAAGGCGTCGAAGATCTGACCGGTCTTTCTCTCGGAAGCTTTTCGGTCTTCGTAAGTCTTCACGTCTTTCTCTCGACGCTCATCTTTCTGAAGGGTCCCTATCGCGGATCGCACCTTACCAATGCGGTGGTAACCGGCACGCTGCCCTTCGTGACGAATCCGTTTCAACCTTTCGCATGGGTCTTCTACCTGCTTTCGGCCACCAATGACGCGCTGACCCTGCAGCTTAACGGTCGCCAGCTTCTTGTTCTGGGCGTGCTTCCCTGGGTTGGCTGGTTCGTCGCCTCCGTGCTGCCCTATGATGCCGGCGCCACCCTGGGTTCCGTCATGGTGGCTTCGTTCATCGCACCGGCAACCTACGGGTGGCTCGGATCCATCATGCAGAAATACGACAGGATCGCCCTCGAAAACGAACAGCTGCTGGAAGATCAGGCCCGGCTCGACGAACGGGAGCGTATCAGCCAGGACCTGCATGACGGCCTGGGAGCCAGCCTGACGGGGTTGGCCCTGCGCTGTCGGGTCGCACGCCAGTCACTGCCGGGAAACGACGAGCGCGTACAGAAACTGCTGGCCGAGATCGAACTCATTGCGCAGGGAAGCCTGCAGCAGGTTCGCCTGACCATGCGGTCGTTTATCAGCAAGCCGCTCAACGAAGCGGAATTGACCCGGGTACTCGCCGAAGTGTGCGGCGAAGTGGCCCCCGACATCTGCCGGCTGGAATGCAGGGTCGACGAACGCACCCCTGTTTCTCCCACCGTGGCCTACCACACCCTGCTCATTGTGGCCGAGGCCGTGAACAACGCCGTGCGCCATGGCCGCGCCGACACAATCGCCGTGGGGTTTACGGCCGATGCGACAGGCTGGCGACTCGAGGTAGAAGACAATGGAAACGCCGTCGCCGGAAAGGGAACGGCGCAGGTCGCCGTCTCGCGTACCATTCAGAAACGGGCGGCGAAACTGCAGGCCGAGCTGACGGCCGAACCTTCCGACCGCGGTGGTATTCGCCTCCGTATCGCCACCGGTACGCAGTAACGCGCCTAGTTTCCCTTGAATGCCGGATCGCGCTTTTCGAGGAACGACGCCAGCCCCTCGGCCGCATCATCGCTGCGGAAGGCGCGCTCACGCATTTCTTCGAATCGAACCGCATCATCGTCGGACAGGCGTGCGGCCGCAAGTCGTCGCAGGGCAAAGGCGTGTCCGGCATGCGACAGCGGCGCCATCGCCGCGATCCGGGAAAGACGATCATCGACTTCCCTCTCGAAGCCGTCGGCATCGAAAGTCTCGTTGACCAGCCCGATGGCGGCAGCCCGCTCGGCCGGTATGTTGGTCGCCGAATAGAAGAGTTCGGCCGTGTGCGCGGGGCCGATGAGTGAAAGAAAACGCGCCACGCCCGAGGCGGCATAAACCAGACCCAGGCGCCCCGGCGGCATTCCGAGCAGCACGCCCGCGCGGGCCCATCTGATGTCGCAGGTCACGGCAATTTCACAGCCGGCCCCGATGGCGTGACCGTTCAGCACGGCAACCGTGGGCTTGGGCACATCGGCCAGAATCTGCAATGTTTTCGACAGATGATCGGCTGCGTCGGCGGGTGTCTGCGCCGCGTCGCCGAAGCTGCGCAAATCGTAACCGGCGCTGAAGGCGTGCGGACCGTCGCCGCGCAAGGCAACGACCCGTACCGTCTCGTCTTCCGAGGCCTGTTCGAGATGGTGGCGCAGGTCCGACAGAATGGTCGGAGTAACCGCATTGCGGCGCTCGGGATGCTTCAGTGTCAGCCAGGCGATGCCCGAGACGTCTCGGCGTTCAACGTTTCCGCTCATGTGGTTTCCTGCGTTTCGGGCCAGACCAGGGTTTCGAGAGGCCAGTTCGGCCGGGGCCGAACGTTCAGCGGCGTCAGGGCGGCCGCGCGCATGCGCAGGGCGCCCGCGCAGGCAACCATGGCCGCATTGTCGGTGCAGTACCTGAAGGCCGGAAAGATCACTTCGCGACTACCCCGGCGTTCATCGAAGACGGCACGCAGGCGCTTGTTGGCTGCGACGCCGCCGGCAACGACGATTCGTGCGAGTCCATGGCGGTCGGCGGCGGCCAGGGTCTTGGTCACGAGGCTGTCGACGATGGCTTCCTGTACCGAGGCAGCCAGATCGGCCGTCTGACCTTCAGTGAGTGCGCCGAGCTGCTGGGCCTGCAGGCGAACGGCGGTTTTCAAACCCGAAAACGAAAAATCGAAGGCTTCATCGCGCTGCAGTGCGCGTGGAAAGGCGTAGCGATTTCGTTCGCCGCCCGCCGACGCCTTCTCGATCGACACGCCGCCCGGATACGGCAGCCCGAGCGCCACGGCCGCCTTGTCGAAAGCTTCGCCCGCCGCATCATCGCGCGTGCGACCCAACAAGCGGTAGGCGCCGGGCCTTTCGACATGATAAAGATGGGTATGTCCGCCGGAGACAACCAGGCCGAGAAAGGGAAACTCGACGGGCCGCTCGAGAAGAACGGCGAGAAGATGGGCTTCGATATGGTGAACGCCAATCAGGGGAATGCCGAGCCGCAGGGCCATGCCCTGCGCAAAGGAAAGGCCGACCAGCAGGCTGCCGATGAGGCCGGGACCCATGGTCACGGCAACGGCCTCGAGCTCGCTTTCGCGAACGTCGGCCTGTCGAAGCGCTTCGTTGATGACGGGAATCAACGCCGCCACGTGTTCGCGACCGGCGATTTCAGGAACCACGCCGCCGTATCGGGCATGCACGGCAGCCTGGGTTCCCACGACCGACGCTCTTTCTTCGAGGGCGCGCGACACGACGGCCGCCGCGGTCTCGTCGCAACTGGTCTCGATACCTAGAATCACTCTTTAAGTTCCGCAAGTAAGGTCGAAACGGATCAGTGTACCCTGCCCGTCTGCCTTGCGCGAGCACGGAAGGGACCGCCCCGCGGCCCCGCGCTCAGGGATAACGCGGTTCCTTGCCCGACGGTACACGGAACTTTTCTTCGACCGACAGCTGCCGGAAGTGGGGCACGACCAGAAAGAGAAAGGGATGCGAACGTGCGTCACTTCCGGTCCACCCGACCTCGGTCTTGAGCGTCAGGTGATCGTCGGTCAAGCGCACATAGGTGGGGCGTATCTCGAACTTTCCGGCCGCCGGCGAACGATATACCGCCACCACGCTGTGTTTTCTGAAGTCGACCTTGACGGTGTCGTCGTACAGATAACCCCAGATCTTCTTCCAATCGGCCGAGGAACGGATGATGCGGTAACTCATCCGGGTGCCTTTCTGGCTGAAGGCCCTTCCGCCCGAGGTGAAGCGAAGTTTCTGATCGCCGCTGAACTTGCGGTCGAACTGCATGGGCCGGTCGATGTCGAAAGCGGCGGCTGACTGCGGCCCGACAAAGGAGAACAGGAGAAGGCCCAGCGCAAACCCGAGTGCGTTTTTCATGCTATCTCCTTCATGACTTCGCCGAGCGCATCGCCGAAAGCGTCGATGTCGGCCATCGTGTTGAATGCGCCCGGGCTTACCCGAACAGCCCCCCACCGATCGCTGCCTGCCTTCTCGTGGGCGCCGGGGGCGCAGTGCAGACCGGCGCGTACGGAAACGCCCCGCTGCGAAAGTGCCGACGCAATGCGTTCGCTGTCGATACCATCATGGGTAAAGGTTACCAGCGGACTTCGGTCGGCCGGGTCGACGGCACTCACGATACGCAGTGACGGGTGGCTGCGAATTCGCTCGACGGCGGCGGCCACCAGTTCCTGCTTGTGCCGGCTCACCGACTGCAGGCCGCGATCCTGCAGCCAGGCAATACCGGCCGCGAGACCGGCAAGTCCTGGATAATTGTGCGTTCCGGCCTCGAGTGCCTCGGGCATGGCGTCGGGCATGGCCTGACTCCGGCTCTCGGTTCCCGTTCCACCCTCGCGCCAGGAATGTAGTTCAAGCTCTTCGTGCACCCACAGAAAACCCGTACCCTGAGGGCCAAGCAGTGACTTGTGCCCCGGCGCGGCCAGCATGGCAAGCCCCATCCGGCGCACGTCGACAGGCACGTAACCGACTGTCTGCGCGGCGTCGACCAGCAGCGGAATCCGACGTTCGGCAAGACGCCGGCCGATCTCTTCAACAGGGTTGACCGCGCCGAGCACGTTCGACGAGTGGGTGAGTACGACCAGCCGCGTGTCGTGGGAGACTGCGTCGAGCACGTCGTCGGGTGAAATTCGCCCGCATTCGTCGGCCGCAATGCGGGTCATACGCACGCCCCGCCGTTCGGCCATTGCGTGCAGCGGTCGCACGACGGCGTTGTGCTCGATGTCGGAGGTAACCACGTGATCGCCGTCGCGCACCCAACCCTTCAGGGCAAGGTTCAGGCAATCGGTGGCATTGAATCCGAAAACGACGCGTGAAGAGTCGGGTGCGCCGATGAAGTCGGCCACGACCTCGCGAATTTCGAAGAGGCCGCGTGTGGCCTCCAGACCTTCGCCGTACATGCCGCGGTTCGGGCTGCCGCCCCGTCGCAGCGCAGCGTCGACCGCCCCATATACCGATTCAGGCTTGGGAAACGAAGTCGCCGCATTGTCGAGGTACGTGGCCATCGGTTCTTCGGTTCAATCGCCCAGCCGGCGACGGGCTTCCTCGACCTGGGGAGACTCGGCACAGCGTTCGACCACCTGCCGGTAAAACACCCTTGCCTTCTGGTCTTCCTTGCGCTGCTCGAGGGTAATGCCCGCCTTCAAGAGCGAGGGACAGACCTTATCGCTGGAGGCGTGTTTCTGAATGACCACCATGTACTGCTCGAGGGCGTCGTCGTATTGTTCTTCCTTATAGAAGCCCTCGCCCATCCAGAACAAGGCATTGGCGGCGTACGTCGAATCGGGCCGCGATTCGAGAATACGCGCGAAGCCTTCGCGGGCCTCGGCATACCGCCCGGCATTGTGCGCCTGCAAAGAGGTTTTGTAAATGCCGGCATCGTCGATTTCGGCCGCTTCCTTCTTCGCGCCTTCCATCTCGGCGATGCGCTGCTCAAGGCGGGCGATGACTTCGGCAAGTCGGGTCTGATCGGCTTCCATCTGCGACAGGCGCGCCGAGGCGGCGCTTACCTTTCCGGCACTCGTCTGCACTTCTTCGGTGCGACCCTCGAGAACCATGACCCTGTTTCCGAGCGAATCGACCCGGGCCCCGAGACCGGCCAGCGATTCGCGAATGGCCCGAGCCTCGGCACTCATTTTCTCGGCCGCGGTCTTGGCGACGGTGTTGGCTTCCTCGGCCTGCGAGGCGGTCTGCGACTGCAGCTCGGTCATACGCGCTTCAAGCAGCGTGGCGCGGTTACGCAGTTCGTCGGTCTCGGCCATGGTGGCGCAGGCGTTGACCGACAGTGCGATTACGGCAACCGCGAACGTAGAGATGATCCGGCTCATTGTATGACAAACTCCGCGCGGCGGTTTTCCTTCCACGATGCCTCGCCCGTGCCCAGATTGGCGGGGGCCTCTTCACCATAGCTTATGACCGAGATCCGATCGACGGCGATACCCAGTCGGGTGAGCGCGTCACGAACGGCTTTGGCGCGCCGTTCGCCCAGGGCCAGGTTGTATTCGGCCGTACCGCGCTCGTCGGTGTGCCCTTCTACCTGTACCTTGACCGTCGGACGCTGCTCCAGCCACTCGGCATTTTCCTGAATGGTCTGCAGCGCCTCGCCGCTCACGCCCGAATCGTCGAAATTGAAGTAGACCGGTTTGAGCGCGGTCACTCGCGTTCCTTCGCCCAGCGAACCTTCGCCGGTTTGAATGCGGGCAATCTCTTCGCGCACATCGGCTTCACTCAGCGTGGCGCCGCCCAGGCGCGCACCATCGCCGGAGGCAGCCGCGTCGTCTTCGACCGAGTCGGTTACCTCGGCAGGCTTACACCGCCCGGCGGCACGGGCCTTGTCCGACTCGTTTTTCGCGACTTCGGCCAGCTCTCGCGTGGTTTCTGCGGTCTTCTTTGCTTCGTCGTATTCCTTTTCATCGCTGAGACGATAGGCTCGCGCCATCATTTCCTCGGCACTTCGGAACGAACGCGGCGCGCAGTCGCGGGCTCCCGAGTCTCGGGCGGCGCGAAGGGCGTTTTCGGCCTGTGCGATTTCGTCGACGGGCGCGCTTGCACAGGCCAGCATGACCGCACCGACGATAAGGACGAAGCCCAGTTTTGCAACTCTCGTCATTTCGTATCCTTTCTCAGTTATTTAATGTAGTACGGGCCCCAGGCCGGCCTGCGTTCATCGCCGGGCAGGTTCGTGATGCGGGTAACCGTGCCGGTGATGATGTCGGCGGCCCAGAGGTCGTAGGTTCCCGACCGATTCGAGCTGAAGACGACATAGCGGCCATCGGGGCTCCAGCTTGGATCTTCGTTTGAACCCTCACCGTTGGTAATGCGACGGCTCTCTTCTCCATCGGGACTGATGATCCAGATGTTGCCGTCGTCACGGCTGGCGTAGGCGATCCACTTGCCCGTAGGGCTCCAGGCCGGCGAAGCATTGTACTTGCCGTTGAAAGTCAGGCGCTGAACGTTCGAGCCGTCGCGGTCCATGAGGAATACGTTGGGGTTGCCGATGCGATCGCTGGTAAAGGCAATCTTCTGACCATCGGGGCTGAAGGTCGGCTGAATGTCGATTGCCTGGTTGTTCGTCAGCCGTTCGGCGATCTTGCCGTCGAGCGTCAACAGATAGATTTCGCTGTTGCCCTGATAGCTCAGCGCCGCGGCCACATGCTTGCCGTCGGGCGTGAACGTGGGGCCGGTGTTCGAGCCTTCGCGCGCCGAGAGCACCGCGTCGGTACCACGCGACAGGTCCATCAGAAACAGATCTGGGTTGCGGCGCTTGTAGCTCGTATAGGCAAGGTGGCGGCCGTCGGGGCTCCACGCCGGCCCGAGGTTCAGCATGTTGTTCTGCGTCAGCGGGGTCAGGCCCGATCCGTCGAGATTGACGACCCACAGATCCTTACGCGTGGTTTTCGGCTTGCGATATTCAAAGGCAATACGCGTGCCGAAGGGTCCGCTGTTGCGGGTAACAAGCTCCATGATCACGTTGGCGAAAGCATGCACCGCCGGGGCCGCGTCCTTGCCCACCTGATAACGCTTGCCGATGGCGCCGCCCGGAAGACCGATGACCTTTTCCTGCACGGTATCGTACAGCCGGAACTCGAGCCCATAGCCTTCGCCGCGTCGTTCGATGGTGCCGCGAACCAGCATGATGGCGCCACCCGTTCGCCACAGCTTGTAGGCGGGCGAATCGAGCGTCTCGCCGGCAGCCTGCGGTTCCCAGGGTGCGGTGTTGATGGTCGAGAAAACACCCGAGAAGTTGAGATCCCATGCCAGAAGTTCGGCCGCCTTGCGGGCGATTCCGGCATCGACCCCCGGTCCGGCGATAAGCGTCGGCACGGCGACGCTCATCTTTCGCTCGGTTGCACGGTTAATATCGATAACCACCTTGTCGTCGCCCCGGGAAACGGCAGGCATTCCCAGAGCGATTGCGGCGGTAAGAACAGCGAACAGAATTCGCATTACAGACTCCTGGCCCCCTGGGGGCTGAAGCGGGAATAGAAAGTAAAGAAACCGCCACTGGTCGAAGGCGGTGGAGGCAGCGGGCTGGCGGCTCGTACCGCCCGCATGGCACTCTCGTCAAGAATACTGTGACCGCTCGACTCGTCGATCCACGCATCGACGACCGAGCCCTGGGCATTTACCTTGATGCCGATCTGCACGGCGGCGCGCGATCTGCCGAGCTCCGAGGGAATGCTCCAGTACTGCTCGATGGCGGTCTGTACCTGTCCGGCGTAAATCTGAATGGCCAGAGCCCCCGCACCATCGCCTGCGGCGCCGCCTTCGCCCTTTTTTCCACCCGCGCCTTTCCCGGCCGTATCGGTACCGGTCGACTTGCTGTTGATCATGTTCTGCACGTCGGCCAGAACATCGGCGAAGTCGGGCTCGTCTGCCGTCGCGACGGGTTTGGCATTCGTCTTTGCCGGCTGCGCTTTTGCCGTAGCTGCCGGCTTCGTCTCGGCGGGTTTGGGGGCCGGACGTTTTTCAGCGGGCTTTGCCTGCGGCTTGGGCTTCGCCTGTGGTTTCGGCTGCGGCTTCGGTGCCGGCTTGGGTTTCGGTGCAGGCTTGGGCTGTGGTTTCGGCTGCGGTTTCGGCGCCGGTTCGGGCTTGGGTGGCGCCTTCTTCGGCGGTGGAGCCCCCTTCGGCTTACCACCGTCGCCGCCGCCGGGCCGACTCGAAACCAGTTTCACATTGTAGACCGGCGCAACAACCTTCGTCTTGCCTTTTCCCGTGAAGCTGCCCAAGGCGACAATGAGGGCGTGCACGCCCAGGCTCAGGGCGAGAAACCATATGAGGCCACGATCGCTTGCACGGCGATAGCCGGTCACAGCTCCTCCGGATCGGTCAGCATGCCCAGGTCACTGATGCCGGCCCGATCAATGGCAGCCATGACCCGAACCACCACCCCATAGGGCACGTTCTCATCGGCGCGGAGAAAGACCTTCCGATCGGGGTGCTGGGTGCGAAGTTCTCGCAACTGGGCCTCGAGCTGCGCGGTCTCGGTCTTGATTTCGCCCAGAAAAACTTCTTTGTTCTCGGTAACGGAAATCACGAGCTCGTTCTCGCTGGCGGGCGCCGGGGCGGCGTCGGCTTTCGGCAGCTTCAGGGGAACGCCCTGGTGCATCATGGGCGCGCTGACCATGAAGATGATCAACAGCACCAGCATGACGTCGACCAACGGCGTAACGTTGATCTCACTCAGTCCCCGTTTATCTCCACCCATCTGCATGCCCATGCGGCTTACCTCAGGAAGTAGCGTTCGCTGAGATTGAGAAGTTCGAGCCCGAAGTTCTCCATATCGATTTGCAGGCGGCGTACCTGGCCGAGCAGATAATTGTAGGCGGCCGCCGCGGGAATGGCGGCTGCAAGACCGGTGGCCGTTGCGATGAGTGCCTCGGAAATCGGTCCCGAAACGACGGCCAGCGAAGCCGAGCCGCTCTGCCCGATGCCCGCGAAGGCGTCCATGATACCCCAGACCGTGCCGAAAAGACCGATGAAGGGCGCCGCCGAGGCCACGGTGCCGAGAAACGACAGGTAACCTTCAAGGCGCGCGTGTTCCTGAATGCTGGCCGATTGAATCGTACGCTGCAGGCCCTGTGAACCGGTTCGCACCAGATCGCGCATGAGCGTGTCTTCGCCCATGCCGACCGTTTCCTTCTCCTTGCGGAAAAGCTTCAGGTCGCGGAAGGCTGAAAGAAAGACCGTGGAAACGGGGCTGTTCTGCAGATCGCGCGCGAGCTCGGCCGCCGATTCGAAATTCTTCGATTCCCAGAAGTGTTCGAGAAACTCTTCGGTCTCGCGGGTGGCCCTGCGCAGCTGCACACCCTTGTACAAAATGATGGCCCAGGTCGTGATCGACAATGCGATCAGGAGAAAGAGCACGAACTGAACGACGACGCTCGAAGCGGCAATCGCTTCCCAGCCGGTCGCCGACAGCAGTATCCAGTGTGCATTTCCCGTCATTTATTTAACCGTCAAAACATTGGTGAAGGCGAGGTCGCGTTGCCCGAGTTCGTTGCGGGGCACGCCGACCGTCATATAGTAAAGCCCGGGCTTGAGGTCGACCTCGAAGGCAAGGTCGAAGGAACAGGGAGCGTCATCGACACAGACCGCTTTCTGGCGTTCGGCGGTCGATGCGACTTCCGGCCGCGAGGCGGCGAACTCACGGCGACCGTCGACGCAGGCGTCGGGCGCAACGTATACCAATTGCAAATCCTGTTCCAACGCCGACCGGCCGCGTGCGAGGATGGTTACCTTGCCGACCGGTAGTTGCGAAACGCGAAGCGTGTCGCCGATTCCGGCAACATAACGGTTCTCGGCATCAAACACGCGGAAGTCGACAAACGTACCTTCATCGTGAACGACGATTCGACCGGCCTGCACCGATTCCATGATCGCCGGCCAGGAAAGGACGCTCGCGAACACGCTCGTCTTGGGAAAACCGAGAGGCGGGTCGAGGTTCACCATACCATCATACGGCAACAGGGTTCGGTGGTTGTCGCTGCCGCCCACGGCGACAGGTGTACGACCGGCCAAGCGATCGCAGAGGTAGGAATCGAATGCGCCGGTGTCGGTGGGATCGAACCCCATGCCGCCGTTCCAGACTTCAATGGCGTCGTAGTGGTAGCCCGTCCAATCGTAACTGATCCACTGCGCGATTTCCTGCGTGGGATGGTTCAGCACGGCAAAGCCGCCACGGTCATGGCATTGATCGATGGCCGAGGCACCCGTGACCGCCGCCGGGGGCCGGTCTATGAAGGCGCCGTCGAGGTCGAACGTTTCAAGGTCGCGAGGCGAGCAACCGATGTGCCCGGTGGGCGCAAGCTCGTCTCCTGTCTGCGAACAGTCTATGCACTGCTCGGGTTCCAGGTACGAAACCGGCGAAATTTCGGACCCGTCGATCATGAGAAAATCGGCGTCGGACAATCGGGCCGCCACATCCCAGAGGGGAAATTCCGGGCCCTGATTCCACTGATCGCCGTATTCTTTGGTCGTGTGGGTGACGCTGCCGGCCGAGTTGGAATGATCGGTAATGACCACGAACGACAGGCCCCGTTCCAGGCCGATGCGTTTGATGGTTTCGGGAAAAGAAGTCGGCTCTTCGTCTTCGCCGCGCGTATCATTGCTGCCGATAACGGTATGCACGTGAAAGTCGCCGGCGTGCCATTGCCCGGGTAGACCATCGTGCCACGTCGGAGCGCTGGGCCCGCGGTCACAGGCGAACAGTGAAAACGCGGTAAGGGCGACCGAATAACGAACTGCTCGCGCTGCAAGCGTACCCTGGCTTAACATGTTGACATTGTAGCGAAACGCCATGAGCGGTCGCAAACGTCCAAACCCGCAAATTTACTCTGCTTCCGCTCCGCCATGCGGGCGCTGTCATTACAACTCGTTATGAAGTGGTCAGTTTGCCCGACATTGCAGGGGAAAGGTCTTCAGCTTGCGCTCGGCTACCGCCCGGTATAGGATGTAGGCACGGAGGCACCCATGCAAAATTACGTCGATTGCCCGGTCTGCGAAGCGTCCTGCCCGCTCGAAGATGACAACGGTGTGGGAGACGAGCTGTTCTGCTCGTTCTGCGGTGCCGTGCTCGTACTCAAGAAAGGTGGCGGCGATCGCCTTCGGGCCGTCGAAGACTGAGCCTCGCCCACCCATCCTGTTCCCGCCAACCCGGCAAGCGTGATGGTTTCGGGCGTTTGCGCCTTGAGGGCAGGCAGGTGCATGGCGCCCACGTGCCACGCACGATGGAAGCATGAAGACGAATCAATGCTTCCGACTGATGCTTCCGGCGGCTGTTTTCGCCGCCGTCGTTCTTTCGCCGATTGCGGCCGTCGGCAGTACCTTTGAAGATGCGCTGCTGCGCGAGCGAATCGAGAATCGGTTACGCGCCGACTCCCGGGTTCAATCCTACGATTTCCAGGTCGAGACGAATGACGGGCGGGTCGTGCTTCGGGGTTCGCCCGATAGCCTTGAATCCCTTGCCCAGGCCGTTTCGCTGGCGCTGACCACCGATGGAAGCGTGTCGGTACAGGCCGCGGTCGACGTCGCCCCCCCCGCAGTCGACGATCAGACGTTACGCGATCAGGCCCAGGCCATTCTTTCGTCGATGCCGGGTCAGTCGGCCGCCGAAGCCCGCATTCGCATTCAAGACCAGACGGCCGAAGTGACAGGTACCTTTCCTTCATTTGCCGCTTTGAACAGCGTGTTGTCGCGGCTCAGTCGCATGGAGGGGCTTCGCAGCATTCGCACCGAGGCACGCCTGTCGCCACCGGTCGACATAGACGACCAGTATGTTCTCGAGTCGGTTGCGAAGCAGTTGACTTTCGATAAGGGTATCGACGCCGATGAGATTCGAATCGGCGTGCGAAACGGTCACGTCTGGCTCGAGGGCGACGTTGCCGATGCCTATCAACGCGCCCGCGCTGAAATGCTAACGCGGTACACAACCGGGGTGGTCGGCGTGACGAATCGACTTCAATCGCAATCGGAAGAGGCCGAAAGGCGCACGGAATCACAACCAGTGGGCTGAGCGTTAAAAAATACCCATTTCGGGGTATTGTGAAAGCGCTCCCTGCGCGTTTAAATGTAAGTGTCTTCGGCGATTGTGGCCGATTGCCGAAGACAGAATAGCCGCTACCCGGACACAGCGGTTACTTCCTCTCCGCCCGCCGCCCCCTCGGCGGGCTTTTTTTTTCGCCTTCCCTACCCTTCGTTCACCGGGTTCACAAGTGCCCAAGCAGCCAGGTTTCGGGCTGCTATCGAGACGTGGATGCAGTTCAGGCTGCAATGCCTTCGTCGAGGTGATTCCGAGTCGTTCCGGCTGATAGAATGACTAGCTTGCACACGGAATAACGCATGCCTCTACTGACCACCGATACCATTGTCGCCCCGGCCACGGCTGCCGGTGCAGCCGCCGTCGCCATCGTACGTCTTTCGGGCCGCGAGGCATGGACATTGGCGGGCTGCCTCTTTCCCCGTCTCACGTCTTCGTCGCAGCCGCGGTACGCCCTTTTCGGTGAGCTCCGAACCGACGATGGCGTGCGCGATGAGGTGCTCGTGCTGCCCTTTCGCGGGCCGCACTCGTATACCGGCGAAGACCTGGTCGAACTGCACCTGCACGGCAATGACGTGCTCGTACAGGCAGTCGTTCGTGCGCTCACGCGCCTGGGTGCACGTCCCGCAGATCCCGGCGAGTTTACCCGGCGCGCCTTTCTCAACGGCAAGATGGATCTTTCGCGGGCCGAGGCGGTGGCTGAAATCATTGCGGCGCGCAGCGAACGTTCGGCTCGGGGTGCCGCGGCGCGGCTTGCCGGTTCGTTGTCGGAACGCTATCAGGGTATTCGTCGCGAGTTGCTTGAATTGCTGGTGCATCTCGAGGCCACCATTGATTTTCCCGATGAAGACATCGAGACGCTGGGCTACCCTTCCCTTCTACGCGATCTGGGTCGACTTCGCGACGAGCTCGCGGTGCTCGAACAGACCTACCGCGATGGAAAGATTGAACGTGACGGACTGCGCATCGCCATTGCCGGTAAGCCTAATGCGGGCAAAAGTTCATTGATGAATTGCCTGCTCGGTAGCGACCGCGCCATCGTTACCGCCATACCGGGCACCACGCGCGATTACCTCGAGGAAAGTCTGTCGCTGCGGGGCGCCAATCTCCAGCTCTACGATACGGCCGGACTTCGTATTACCGACGACGTGGTCGAGGCCGAAGGTATCCGGCGCGCCCGAGAGAAGGTGGCAGAAGCCGACCTTCTCCTTTATGTGGTCGATGCCAACGACCCCCTCGACGCCGCCGAGCTTTCTACGGCGCGCGAGCTCTGCAGCGGCCTCGTCGTGTGGATCGTCAACAAGACCGACACAACCCAGGCTCGTCCGGTTCCCGGCGATCCAAGCTTCTATCTTTCGGCCCGTTCGGGTGAGGGTGTGCCCGCGTTGGTCGAGTACCTTGCGGGAATCATCGGTAAGGACGACGGCGATGCAGGGGCTCGGGTGGCCAGCGGCAGGCAGGCGCGACTGCTTACCCGCTGCGTCGAGTCGCTCAACCGGGTTATGGTGAGCATGCAGGAGTCGGTGGCGCCCGAGTTGGTGGTCGAGGATATGCGTGAAGCCATTGACGCGGTCGGCGAGTTGACCGGCGAGGTGGTGAACGACGAGGTTCTGGGGGAAATTTTCTCGCGGTTCTGTATCGGTAAGTGAGGATTGGGAGTATTCACATCGAGTGAGTAAGTACGGTGAGTTTCGGCGTGTGGATACGCTCGGCGGCTCTTCGCTGGGGTACTTGACCAACGGCGGGGATAGGATACACGGAGACGCCGAGACACAGAGTAAGCGTCAGCCTTCACTCCTCATCCCTCCCATACGAAAGGCGCTATGGTTTGGGATCTGCGATCTGGGGTCACGTCGTGTTCCACGTGGAACACTTCACATCGAGTCGGTGAGACCAGTGAGTCGACGCGCGTGAGGCCTCGTTCGGTGATTCGATACACTACCTCACCGTTGCGGAAAAGGATACACGGAGGCGCCGAGACACAGAGTCGACGTCAGCCTTCACTCCTCATCCCTCCCATACGAAAGGCGCTATGGTTTGGGATCTGCGATCTGGGATCACGCCGTGTTCCACGTGGTACACATCACATCGAGTCGGTGGGACCAGTGAGTTTAGGCGCGTG
>JAWLBW010000071.1:15808-16979 GCA_041687475.1 bacterium | reverse complement strand
GCAGTACGCCTGCTCGACGCGCTTCTGCCGCAACCGCTGGGCCCCCGCATCGCTTGGAATCCTGAGTCGACGACACCTGTCGACAGCCTATGGGAAGCAGTGCGTCCCTGCGCCCTGAACGACAAGAGCCCCCCGACCGCCCAATTCCCCCCTTGATACAGCACGGTCACGCCTGATCACCGCCTGACAGACTTGGCCCGGCTTCCGTCGACCGCCGCCCGATTGCCTGTGTAGTCGCTTAGGTGCAGATTTCGAATTATTTTTCTCTTGCACCGGTCCGGCTAACCATGTTAGCCTCAGATCGAAAGCTAACACTATTAGCTACGTTCGCAACCGACGGAGAACCTCATGCATACCCGCAACTTCAATCGCTTTCTTTTCGCTGCTGCAACAACCCTTTCCCTCATGTTTGTCACCCCTCCGGCGCAGGCAGAGACCACTACCGAGCCCGATGTGCAGGACGCCGAAGTCAGCGCCGACATCGAAATCGACCCCATCGCCTACGCCTTCGACGGGTTCTCGCTGCACGCCGGCATCGCATACAAGCGACTGCGTATCGACCTCGGCGCCTACGCCATGAGCCTTCCCGGGTTTCTGAACGACCAGGACGCCTTCGACGTTTCCTTCAACGGCTACGGCGTAAAAGTTCAGTACTTTGTGTTCGAAGAGCAGACCGGCGGCTTCGTCGGCCTCGGCACCGGGGTCTCAAACGTGCTCGTGAAGCGTGTCGGCACACAGCTCGCCGATACCCATACCCAGTTCAGCGCCGGCGCGAATCTGGGCTGGCGCTTCGACCTCGTCGGCGGCTTCTATGCAACCCCCTGGGTCGGCTTCGACTACACCTTCAACCCCAAGGATGTCACGCTGGCCGGCGAAACCTTCGAAAGCAACCCGTTCATGATCTTCCCCACCGTACATCTCGGCTATCGGTTCTGAGCCGGAAAGGCCTGGAGGCTACCATGAATCGCCTGCGAACTTTGCTCAAATGCTTTACCGTAATGACTGGCGTACTGCTCTCGGCGCAGACGGCCCACGCGGAGACAAAAATGAATACCCTGCACATCGGCCTCGGCGACCCCAGGCAACTGCACATCGGCTCGGAAACCCTGGTCTATGAAGACTCTGGTGGAACAGGCCCCCTCGTCATCTGCGTACCCGGACTGGGCGACAC
>JAWLBW010000071.1:0-15798 GCA_041687475.1 bacterium | reverse complement strand
ATTCCGCTTTCTGGCGCCGCTTCTGGTGGAAAAGGGATATCGCGTGGTCGCTCTTGATCCGCGCGGCCAGGGGGCTTCGTCTACCGGGTTCAAGTCGTGGTCGGCCGCCTCTGTCGGCGACGATGTGGCGGCGTTGGTCAAGCACCTCGACCGCAGCGCGCTGATTATCGGCAACTCGGCCGGGGCTGCGGCCGCTGCCTGGGCGGCGGCGGAAGAGCCCGAACGCATCAGGGGAATCGTGCTCATCGGCCCCTTCGTGCGCGATGTACCCATGACCCTCGGCCAGAGCCTCCTTCTCAAACTCGGATTTGCCGGTCCCTGGGCGCCGGCCATGTGGGGCAGCTATTACCGGTCGCTGTATCCGGTTTCGCCCCCCGCCGACCTCGACATGTACGTCGATGCGTTGAAGAAGAACCTGAAGGAACCGGGTCGCCTGCAGGCACTCAAGGGCATGATTTTCACGCCGAAAACCGAGGTCGCAAACCGGCTCGATCAGGTCAAGGCGCCCACCCTCGTCGTCATGGGCGACAAGGATCCGGATTTCAAGGACCCCGCCCAAGAGGCCCGGTTGGTCGCCGACCTGCTGCACGGCGAAGTCGCCATGGTGCCGGGTACAGGCCACTACCCCCACGCCGAAGCTCCGCAGACCACCACCGAGCTGATCGCAGCCTTTCTGGAGAAACACTCTTGAGCGTCGCTACCCGTAAACGATGGAACCGGCAAAGCGTTGTCGAAGCCGCCGCCGACCTCGCCGACAAGCACGGCTACGACGCCTTGACGCTGGCCATGCTGGCGCAGCACATGGGCGTCAAACCCCCGTCGGTCTACAAGCATGTTCAGAGTCTCGACGACGTGAAGACCGGTATTCAAGCGTTGGCCGCCACACGGCTTACCGATGCCCTCATGGCGGCGGCCGGCGGCAAGTCGGGCGACGAGGCTGTTTTTGCCGTCGCCGACGCGTACCGTGCCTTCGTGAAAGCCCACCCCGGACTGCAGGTAGCCATGAGCCGCCCTTCAGCCACGGCCCATCAGGGGCCGGGCGATGACGAACTTGAAAGCAGCAACCGGCAACTGCTCGGCGTTGCCGTCGGTCTGCTCGGCGAATATCAACTGAGCGAAGACGACACCATTCACGCGCTGCGCATGCTGCGCAGCCTCATTCACGGTTTCGTGATGCTTGAAACCACCGGCTCGTTCGAGATGGGGTACGACCTCGACACCAGCTACCGGTGGGCGATTGAGACTTACATCCGGGGATTGGCGGGCGCCGCACGGCCCACCGGCTGAATCGGCTCCGGGCAACTCACTCGGCAGAGTCAGGGCAGGCTTCGGCAGGTCTTACCGCTGCGAAGATGAAAACGGGGGATGCAGGAATCTGCATCCCCCGTCGCTTTTCCTCCCTGCGTCAGGGAAGTGAGGCCTTGCCTGCTTACTCCCTTTCGAAGGCGCCGATATCCCACCCCAGGCCGAGCGGACGCGCACTGCCCTCGAAATCGTCCTGCACGTCCATCTTGCCGAACAGGGTTACGGGATCGACGCCCGCGTCGATAGCCGAACTGCCCGCTTCAAGCGATCCGTCATCGGCCAGCAGCGCGTCGACATCGAGATTGCCGCCCGATTCCATGCAGCCGTGCCACGTGCAGGCATTCAACCGTTCGACGTCGGACAGGCAGTTCATGGCTTCGGGACGCGTCACGCAGGCGGCCGGCAGTACGTTGTTGCGCAGCCACATGTCGGCTCGGTCGGCGCTCACGCCCACGAGGGTACCTTCGATCAAGTTGTTCGCGATAACGGCTGCCGAGTACGAAACCCGTACCCCCCCGCCGCGTGCTGTTCCGTCGGCAGGCGAAAGGATGGTATTGTTCAGAACCCACGCGAACCGGGCGCCACTTACTTCAATGTGGTCGATTGACCTGGTGGTCGAGCCGCTCAACACGTTGTTACGAATGACGGCGAAGCCACGAGCATAGATGCCATTGGCCCCTACGTCGCCTTCTCCCACGCGAATCCGGTTTCCCTCGGCAATAATGACGCCTTCTCCGGCAATGCCGGTCGAACGTTGCGTCGCAGATGATGTCGTAATGTCGTTATCGCGTGCCACCACGGCTGCATTCGGGTGCACCGAAACACCAGTCGAATGACCGTCGGTCACGGCTCCGTTCGTTATGCTGTTCCGAAGCAAAACCGTACGCCCCCCCTGCACGTTGACTGCCGGCGATCCCCAGCCTGTCGACAACGACTTGAGCACGTTATCTGCCACGGTGGCGTCGGCATTGAGTGTCAACGCACCCTGGCCCTGCAGCGTACAGCCCTGCACGGCAATATGTTTCGAAGAGTAGAGATACGTTGCGGTAATGGTGGTCTTGAACAAATCGATGTTGCGGGTCCAGTCCGACGAGTCGTAGCCACAATAGAGCGACACGCCGAGCCCCTGAATTCCCACCGTGTAGTCGCCGGCGCCGACGAAAACCGATTTCGTCGTACCTGCCAGTTCAATTGCCTTGCCCAGCGTGGCAACCGGCGCCGCCATCGTGCCGGCATCGGCGTCGTTACCCGTTTTCGACAGGAAGATGCCGTTCAAGTCCGAGGGAGTCATATCGGCCCCGCCGCAAGACTGCGCGATACCGTCGCCCGGCAGTTCGGGTGCGCCGGGGTAAACCGCCGGGTCGCTGTCGTCGCAATCGCTACCCAGCATGCAGCTCTCACCGAAACCGTCGCCGTCCAGATCAACACACGAGCCGACCTTGATTACGACCCGCGCCAGATGACCGTACGCTCCACCGGCATCGACTGCCTTGACGGTAAAGGCATCGTAGCCTTCAGAATCGACATGCGGTTTGTACGCGAAGGTACCATCGGCGCCGACCGTCGCGTTGCCGTACTTCGGGCTGCTCGATAGCTCATAGGTGACGACATCGCCTTCGGCGTCCGTTGCGGTAAGCTTTCCGTTTACCGTGTCGCTGTTGACGGGCACCTCAAGATACTGGTTCACGACGTGCGCCCGGTCGTTGTTGGCGTTCACGTTAAGAGTAATGGTGGCCTCGTTCGAGTCGGCCTGTCCGTCGTTGGCGACAAACGTAAACGAGTCGGCGCCGTTGTAATTGAACTCGGGCCAGTAGGTATATCCGTCTTCGGTCAGACGCACGACGCCGTGCGCCGGCTCCTGCACGATACGGTACGTAAAGATCGACGAGTCCTTATCGGTCACGCCGAACGTGTCGCTCGTCGAATTGTCTTCGCTTACGGCACGCGTTTTGCCAACGGCAACGGGCGCGTCGTTGACGCTGTTCACAGTGACGGTTACGGTAGCGGTGCTCGACAGATTGACGCCGTCGGACACGTAGAAGTGAAAACGGCCCTCGCCGAAAAAGTCTGCGGTCGGTATGAAGGTGAACCGCCCGTCGGCCTCGACTATGGCGCCTCCGTTCAGCGTGGTGCCGGTCTTGTAGAAGGTCAGCACCTGCCCGTCGGCGTCATGCGCCGACAGCATTCCGTTCAGGGTTGTGTCTTCGTCGGTGGTCACGTGGGCGGCGTACGCCACGGGAACATCGTCACGTGCCTCGACGGCGAAACTTACGGCAGCCGTATTCGAGTGAAGACTGCCGTCGAAGGCACGGTAGCTAAAGCTGTCGGGGCCGAAGTAGTCGGCATCGGGCGTGTACTGGAAGCTTCCGTTGGCGTTCATCACGACCGCGCCGTGGCCGGGCTGGGCAACCACTTCAAAGGTCAGGGCATCGCCGTCGACGTCGCTTCCCCACACAGCCGCGCTCTTGCTCTGGTCTTCGACGACGTCCATGAGCAGGATATTTCCGACCGAAGGCGCATCGTTCACCTGAATGACGGTGACCTCTACGACGGCCTTACCCGAGAACGCCTCTCCATCGCTTACGCGGAAGGTGAACTCGTCGACTCCGCTCCAATTCTCGTTCGGGACGTAATTGAAGCCGCCGCCGCTGAGCAATTGCACGGTTCCATTTGCCGGTTGGTCGACGATCTCAAACGTCAGAGTATCGCCGTCGACGTCGGCTGCCGAAAGAATGCCTGAGACCGCCGTATCTTCGTCGGTCACAGCGGCGCCGCCGACGGTCACGGGCACATCGTTCACCGGCGTGACGTCGACCGTGACATTACCCGCGACCCAGCCGGCGTCTCCACCATCGCTGACCTCATAGGTGAAGACGTCTTCGCCATTAGCGTCGGCATCGGGCGTATAGGTGAACGAACCGTCTTCGTCCATCACGACCGTTCCCTTCGTCGCATTGTGTTTGAGGCGGTAGACCAGGTTGGGCGAGTCGACATCGTCGGCCACGACCTGACCGGTCAGCAGCTGATCTTCGAGCGTGACGAATTTCTGCGGTCGCGGTTGCGGCGCATCGTCAATCGTACGGATTTTCAGGAAAACCTCGGCACTCGACGCGTCGGCAATACCGTCGTCGACCACGAAGCTGAACCGGTCTTCGCCCGAGTATTCGGCATCGGGCGTATAGATAAAGCTGCCCGTCGTGGGGTCTATGACGACCGATCCGTTGGCCGGCCCCACATCACCAAGGGTAACCGTCGGCATGTCGCCGTCGACGTCGATGAACACGAGTTTGTCTTCGAGAACTTCGTCTTCGTCGAGTACGTAATCCGAAGAAACGGCAAGCGGCGCGTCGTTCACCGGATTCACGGTTACGCTTACCTTGATTCGCTCGACCGCATTCGAATTGCTCGCACGCACGGTGGCCTCGTCGGCCCCGGAGAAGTCGGCTTCGGGCACATAGGTAACCGTCGTTCCCGTGACGAAAAGGGCACCGTGCACCGGCTGAGTCTCCACAGCCATTACGTACTCCGAAGCGACCGGGTGCTCGAGCCCCCCGGCCAGGTCGCCGGAAATGGTCGTGTCTTCATCGCCGGACAGGACAATGTCCTTCCAGACGTCGGTTTGCTCTACTCCACAGGCACTCAGCAACAGCGTAAGGGCCAGCAAGGATAAATGTCTTTTCATCATGGTTCCTTCAGGCAAAGGGTTCGCGCACATGGCTTTCCCTGCCCGAAGCAAAACCCGAGCCAAGCCGTAACCCCCTGAAAATACTGAGTAGTGCGAATCCGATGAGTTACGCATTATCGGAAACGAAAGCGCCCGTGCCGGAATTGAGAACGAAAGCGGCTTCACGCCGTCGAGAACATCGTGCACCGTCGCTCCCGGTTCTTTGAAAGCGGCCAATACCCGGCCTCGGCCTGACGCCTTGTGGTAATCTGGTTGGTCGGTAAAAGATATGTTGAGAGACAAGAAAACGCCGTCTGCACGCCGAGCTTTGCGGCGAAGAATCGGTATCGTCATCGCCTGCCTGTTGACCGTTTTTGCCGTATTCGACATACGCTCGGAGCTGTCGGCGTCGTGGAACTGGCGCGATGCCCCACGAGACAGCGTCGGCATCGCCCCCCGGCCCGACGAGGTCAAGGAAGCCCTGGTACACGTTTACGCGGCGCGCACCGTGAAGTGGCGGGGCTGGTTTGCCGTGCATCCGTGGGTGGCCGTCAAACCGGCCAATGCCGACACGTGGACGACCTACCAGGTCATCGGCTTCTACCTGAAACGCACCGGCAGCACGGTGGTCATTCGAGACGACGAGCCCGACCGCTATTGGTACGGCGCCCGGCCCGAGCTGCTCTCGGAGCTGCGCGGCGAAGCGGCCGAGAGAGCCATACCCTACATCAAGGCGGCCGCGCAGTCGTATCCCTATGCGAAGGAATACCGGGCGTGGCCCGGCCCCAACAGCAATACGTTCGTGTCCCACATCATTCGGAATACGCCCGGTATGGAGGTCGAGCTGCCGCCCCACGCCATCGGCAAGGATTGGATTGAAGACGGCGACATCTTCGGCTGGTCGGAATCGGGTACCGGCGTACAGCTCTCGGCCCTGGGAGCGCTGGGGCTTACCGTGGGCCTCGCCGAGGGTATCGAGGTCAACCTGCTCGGGCTGAATTTCGGTGTCGACGTGTTGCGTCCGGCGCTTAAACTTCCCTTCGTGGGCAGGGTGGGCATGCGCGACGACCACGTGTTTGCCGATTAGAACACCGACCACATCGAGACGGTGGGGTGCGGTGAGCTTTCGGAGAGGCGGTACGGACGAAACGCGCATGTTTCTCCGGAATTACTTCGCACGGGCGAGTCTCCGCGAGGCTTTCAACCGCCGTAATCTTCTCCAGTTCGAAGGAAGCGATACTTCATGTTGAATCGAATACTTGCGACCACCGACGACCGGGCGATAGTCCTGATTCGGCTTATGGTCGGGTCCGTTTTCCTGTCAGAGGGTATACAGAAATTCCTTTACCCCGCGTTCGTGGGCGCCGGGCGCTTTGTTCGCATGGGCATGCCCGCGCCGGAGTTCACCGCCGCGTTTGTGGGAACCTTCGAGATTCTGTGCGGCGCGCTGCTCTTGGCCGGATTACTCACCCGCGCCGCCGCCGTTCCCCTGATCATCATCATGCTTACGGCATTGGTAACGACGAAGCTGCCAATTCTTCTCGGTCAGGATCTCGGCCCCTTTGCCTTGCGGAACCTGAAGTACTACGGCTTCTGGAGCATGGCCCACGAGGCCCGTACCGATTGGTCCATGCTGCTCGGGTCGATTTTCCTGCTCATCAAGGGCGCGGGGGGCTGGTCGCTCGACAGGGTACTGCTGAGGAAATCAGGAAAAGGTTTCACATCGAGTCGGTGAGTTCGGTGAGGAAACAGCTGCCGAGAACTCTTCCGAGAAGAAGTCTGCCAATGAACTTTGCGAACTTTGGTGCTTCGCCACAAAATGGCTGCTGAAAAGGCGATCGCCTCGGTTCACGAGCAGCAACTCTCAGCGAACCCTGCGCCCTCCTGCTCACAAGCTCTTCAGGAACAAAAGCGCGCGTAGCGCGACCGATTTCCGTTTACGCATTCGCCGCCTCAGTGGCCGTGCTGCGGCGCCTCGCCGCCCGTCAACCGGGTCCACGTGTCTTCGTCTACGACTTCCTGACGATACGTTGCGTGACACGACACACAGGTCTCGAGCGTGGCGTCGAGCGCCTTGAGCACGCCTGCCTGGTCACCCTTCTCTGCCGCCGTTGCAATACCCGCCGCCGTGTCGTGAAAGTTAAGGGCCTGTTCGGTAAAGCCGGGTGTTGCCGCCCCCATGTGATTGCACATCATCTGCATTTCGGCCGATGGGCCGAGGCGCTTTCCGGCGGCGGTCACCTTTTCCATGTCGCCGGCTGCCAGCCCGGCTACCACGGCGTTGACGTCGGTAAGATGCGCCCGCATGTTCTCGAGCTGATGGGCAGCCATGCGCGCCAGCAGGTACAGCGGCTGCCTTCCGTCGCCCGTTGAAGCGGAAGCGTGCATGTGCATCGGGGCCGCGGCAGGTTCGCCCTCTACCGCTTTTGATTGCTCACAACCGGCGGTAACCGATAGGGAGAGTGCAACGAGGCAAACGGCAATCAGGAATTTGCGGGTATTCATACGTCGGTTTCTCCGGTAATGGCATTCGCCAGAATATCGAGGCTTTTCAAGACGGAGGGCAACTCTGCAGATGGAATCCGTTTCAGCATATCGGCCATACGCTTGCGGCTTGTCGCCTCGACTCGCTCGGCCAGCCGACGTCCCGCCGGGGTAAGCGTTACAAGGCGAGCACGACCGTCACGAGGGTCGCGTGTCATGCTGAGATACCCCGCTTCGTTCATTCGCTTGCAGAGCCGGGTTCCGTTGCTCTTGTCGATGCCCAGTTCCAAGGCAACCCGCGAAGGCGTGTAGCGCTCGTTGTCTCCGTGCAGCAACAGCATCAGCGCATGGGCGTGGGATACGTTGATGGCCTGGCCGCATGGGGTACGCTCTTCCTGGAGAAGTCCGAAGGCACGCACAAACCGTTGCATACGCAGGCGGAATTCATGTACAGGCTCGCCGACAGGCATATGAACAAAGTAGCCGATTATTAGTTGCGCACGCAACTACCTGTATTCATGCCGCCTGCCTGCAAGGCAGAGCCCGAGGAATATGTTTGAGCCGTCGTCCCACCTCGCTCAGCCGGCAACCGCCGGCCCTGTGACGTGCCTGAAGGTTTGCGGCAATCGACCCGACGATCTGGTAGGCTTAAATCGTTTTGCTGTATTCGAAGAGAATACCATCACCACAACCGACAGGTAACTCATGCGTTGGTGGTTGCGCAGAAAAGGTAGATTTCTCATCCTTCCCCTCTTCTGGCTTATTGCCACCGGCGTAGGTCCCATTGAAGAGGGCGTTGAGGTTGGTCTCGCCGCGGGGGGTGGTGAATACGAAGGCGGAGCGGGTTGCGGCGCGCGTGAGCGCTACCGGTATGGTGGTACGCGAGTTCACGTGAATTATCGGCCCGAAGCATCGCCCATGACCCTGTCGGCCGAAGCGAGCGCCACGGCCAGTCGAACCATCGTTCGCTGGGAGCAGAAAGACGGAGAAGCCCCCGGCGAGTTCGAGCACGTCGCCGAGCGGGGGCCCGGCCTTCTCCTGGGCGGGGTACGCGTCGGCGGCCAGTGGCGCTATGTCGGCTTCGAGGCAGGCGCCGCCGTACTGCACGACAGCGACGATGACGTTACGCTGCCCTTGCCCACGGCCAGACTGCGCGTTCATCCTGCTCCCAGGCACACAATCGAAGTGGCGGCACTGGAGTTGGAGGCCCTCGTCGGTCCTGGTCCCCTCACGGTCAAGTATGGCTATGAAAGCGATACCTACCGCGCGGGCGTGGGTGTTTCTCCGACAGAGGCGCTTGGTGTCTGGGGCGAATTCGAATACCGGTTAACCGATCGCCACTCGCTCGGTCTGGCGCTGCACTACTTCGACGGTGGACAATTCGCCCCCATGGGCGCCGCGGTCGTTCAATACCGATGGCATACCACCAAGCCTCGTCCGGTATCGTGGTCCGATGTCGACAATCAAGCCCCGTCGGTCGAACCGCTTCCGTGAGCCGACGCCACCATCACTTCCTGATTCGCCCGGTCGACCGCGCCCGAACCGCGACATGACGGGGAGTGCTTCAGTCGACCTCGCCGACGAGCCCGCCTACCACACAGCCAGCATTGCCCCAACGCCCAGAACAAGAGTCCCCCCCAGCTCGGCCAGAATGAGCATGCCCATGAAAACACCCGTCGCCCAGGGCGGAAGCAGCATGCTGCCCACACGATGCGGACGCCGCAGCTGATTATCGGTATCGCCCAGAATGCCGTGCACGATGTAGGTGACGATGGCCAGGGCAAAGAAGCTCAGCGCAGCCAGCGCGGCCCCCGTGTTGACGGCGGCCGGAAACACGCTGCGCGCGGCGAATTCGCCCAGAAGAAGAGCGGCGAAGCTGTACATGAGCGAGCTTCGGTGGGCAATGTCGACATACACGGGTGCTGTCGCCTCGGGGCTTCGGGTGATGTGAAGATATTTCCACACGCCGGTGAGCAGGCCCGTCATGAAAAAGAGGAAGGCGGCAGAAAGGCTGATCTGTTGGGCAAGGGGCATGGCGCGAACTCCTGATAGAGGGGAGTGTAGCACCCCGACGCCCGTTTCTGCGAACTCCGGCCATTTCGGAACCGCCCGGATTCCCAGCCTGTTCCCCCAGGCGCAAACCCTGTGAGTTGAGGCGCCGTCGGCGTAAGTGGTACGTTGTTGGGATTGCTGTGTCTCGTTCCCCCCGGCATTTGTCATGTGGCTACTCTGGATTATCACCGCCGTCTGGGCATTCAGCTTTTCGCTCATCGGCGAATACCTTGCCGGCTCGGTCGACAGCTACATTGCCGTCTTCATTCGCGTAGCCCTGGCGTTTCTCCTGTTCCTGCCGCTGCTGCGGCCACGCAGCCTGCCTCGCGCCCGTATCGCGGCGCTTACGGCCATTGGGGCGCTGCAGCTCGGTGTCACCTACCTGCTGCTATACCATTCCTTTCTCTTCCTGAGCGTACCCGAGGTGCTGCTTTTCACGGTCTTCACGCCGCTGTGGGTCAACCTCATCGACGAGCTGCTGCTCAACCGCAGGCATCTGCCCGCCCGCTGGTGGCTTGCCGCGGCGTTGTCGGTGGCGGGCGCGGCATACATTCGCTATGACGGTCTCGGCGGCAACCTGCTGACAGGCTTTCTTCTCATTCAGGGCGCCAACCTGTCTTTCGCAGCCGGGCAGGTTGCCTACAAACGTCTCGAGCTCGGCGATGTACGCCGACAGGCAGGGGTGTTCGGTTTTTTCTTTCTGGGGGCCGCCCTGACATCAGGCCTGGGCGCGCTCTTGTTTGCCGACTGGAACATGATTCCCCGTTCCGCGCTCGAGTGGGGTGTTCTTGCCTGGCTGGGGCTGGGGGCTTCGGGGCTGGGCTATCTCGGGTGGAATGTGGCGACCAAGTGGGTCAACACAGGCCAGCTGGCCACCATGAACAACATGCTCATACCCGCCGGCATTCTCGTGAACGTACTCATCTGGAACCGCGAGGCCGACTGGACGCGCCTTGTCGTAGGCGGGGCCGTACTCATGGGCGCGGTGTGGCTATGCGGGGCCGGCGTCACAGATCGCAGGTCCCAGATCGCAGATCGCAAAGAAGACGAGATGGCAGAAGCTCTGGCTGTTACGGCCGATGGCAAATAGCAGACGGAGCCACCCTTCGGAAAACGCGAATTGCGGAAGTCGGAACGCCGAAAGAGAAGGCAGATGAATTGCGACCGCGCAACCGGCTCCGGTTTGGGATCTGCGATCTGCGATCAGGGATCATAAAAAACCCCTCGGACCGATGAAGGCCCGAAGGGTCGGCAGAGCAGAGGTTTCCCTCTTGCTTACTTGGCGGCCGTTTTCGGCGGGTTGGCTTCGAGGTTGATCTCAATCTCGATGTCGTCGCCGACGAGAAAGCCACCGGCTTCCAGGGCCTTGTTCCAGTTGAGTCCGAAGTCTTTGCGATTGATCTTGGTGCTGGCATTGAAGGCCGAAGCCTTGTTGCCCCACGGATCGGTCTGTTCACCCAGGTAGGTGACCGTCAGCGGAACCGACTTCGTCACGCCACGCATGGTCAGGTCGCCGGTAAGCACGTACTTGTCGCCCTGCTTCTTGCCGCCCTTGATGACATAGGTCATTTCAGGGTGCTTCTCGACTTCGAAGAAATCGGCCGATCGCAGGTGTGCGTCGCGCTTCTTGTGGTTCGTATCGATGGATTCGGTCTTGATGACGATCTTGCCGGCGGCCTTTTCCGGCTTGGCCGGATCGAAGGAGAACGACCCGTCAAACGTGTTGAAGCTGCCCCGAACCTTGCTGGCCAGGTGGCGCACCTGGAAGCTTACGTCGCTGTGAGCCGTATCGATCACATAGTCGCCGGCCTGCGCAACGCCGACCGAAAGAGCAAGACCGACAACTGCCATGCCGGCAGACTTGAAAAACGCTTTCATGAACTAACTCCTGACCCGTTGATGCCACGGTCGCTGTCACGACCTGCACGGGAAGCGCCCCATGCGTTTCCCTGTTTGTTTCTGGTCTTCAGTATCCCATGTGCTAAGATGCAGAGGTAGTCGGTTTGCCGCAAACTTGATATGCAATTATGCACAACGCCGAATGGAATGACATACGCGTGTTCCTTGCCGTTGCCGAAGAGGGTACCCTCTCGGGAGCGGCACGGCGACTGGGCGTAAACCACAGCACCATATACCGGCGGGTGCAGGCGCTCGAGCAGGAACTGGGGGTGCGTCTCTTCGACCGCATGAGCGACGGTTACGCATTGAACGCCGCCGGCGAGCGCATGCGAGCCAAAGCCCTCATCATGTCGGAAGCCTTCGACGACGTCATGCGCACCATCGGGGGAAGCGACCTGCGCCTCCAGGGCGAGCTGCGGGTGGCCACCTCCGACACCTTCGGCACCATGGTTCTACCGCCCATCGTCGCGGCCTTTCGCAAGCGGTACCCCCAGGTGTCGGTCGAGCTGAGCATCGGCTCGCAGGCCGTGAATCTTTCAAAGCGGGAAGCCGACGTGGCCGTACGCCCGATACCGAGTCCGCCCGAAAACCTTATCGGGCTCCGTATCGGGTCGGTGCAATTTGCGCTGTACGGCGCGCCGACGTATCTCGAACGATTTCCGTGGACCCCGGACGGCTGCCTCGAAGGCCATGAAATCGTGGGTTTCGACGACAGCATGTCGCACACCCCCATTTACCGGTTTCTGGCCGAGCGCGTTCCCCCCGAAGCTATCGCGCTGCGTACCAATTCGGTGCTGGCCAAGCATCGCATGTGCGAGGCCGGCCTGGGGCTCGCCTTTTTGCCCTGTTTTCTGGGCGACCGCTCGACCCTGCGAAGGCTGACCGCTCCCCACCCTGAAATGGCCACGGAATTGTGGATTCTCACGCACAAAGACCTCAGAAGGACTGCCCGCGTGAAAGCCTGGCTCGATTTCGCCGGCGAAGAACTGCGCAAGCTGCGCCCCCTGTTCGAGGGCAAGCTGGGTTAGGCCCCTCCCATGGCGGGGGAGACGTTCGATGACCGACGGTCATTGGTCAAGGCGCGGATTCTGTCAGCCCCGATTGTCGCCCTGCCTGGTCTTGCCTCTTCCGCACTTGCCGCCCTGTTGCCCTGAAAAAAGCGACGTCTGATTGCCACAACAGCAATAAGTCGCGTTATGCTAAGGGTTCAGGGAGAGCAGGGTGCCGGAATCGACAGTACAGAATCAGGCCTTGCAGAATACGGGTAAACTCACGCTGGGCCTGCTCGCATCGCTATTTCTCGTAGCCGCGGGCGTGCTGGTTTCCTTCTTCGAGGTCTCGCGGGCCCAGAACACCGTGCTCGAGCTGTTCGAACAGGGTGAGAAAACCACCTTTCTCCTGGGCAGAACGGGGCAACATATATCGCGCATACAGCTCGAACTGCGCGAAGCCATTATCGCCGAGACCCTGCCCGACGAAGACATTCTTGCGCTTGAGCGACGTCTCGACAAACGTTTGGCGGAACTCTATCTGCTGCTGAGTCCCAATGAAAGTGCCCTGTTTCAGGAGGTCACGCCCACGCTGAACGCCCTTCGCGCCTCGTTCCGCTCCGTGCTCGCATCCATCGAACTTCGCGACTATGCCGCCGCCTATCAGGAATTGAACAACCAGGTCGGCCGTACATCTCATGTTCTCGCAGTCTTGTCGGAGCTGTCCGATCGAAATCGGTCCGAAATCGAAGCCGTGCTGCAAGCAGCCGATGAAAGACTTTCACTGGTGCAGACGATTGAAATTCTGGGCGGCGTTATTGTCGGAACCCTGGTGATCATCATCTGGCTGCTCGTCATACGCACCATTCGCCGTCAACAACGGCAACTGTCCGAATACATCGGTCGTATGGAAACCATCAACCGCGACCTCGACGCCTTCGCCGGACGTGTCGCCCATGACATCAAGAACATTCTCACGCCCGTTGCCGTGGCCCCCGACACGCTTCGCAACTTCGGCGATCGCCCCGCCATCGTGCAAATGCTGGCCGACAAAATCGAGCAATCGTCAAAGCGCGCCATGACCTTGCTCGACGGACTTCTGGCATTCTCGCGGGCCGGGCAACCCGTCGCGGTCGGACCTGTCGAAACCGGCTCGCTTGTCGAAGAAATCAAAGCTGTCATCGAAGAACTCGAGCCGCTGGCAGAGAAAGTCGGAGCTCGAATCGAAACCGATCTTCCGGCACGCTGCGAAGTACGATGCTCGTCGGCACTGCTTCACGTCATCGTCATCAATCTGCTCAGCAACGCCTTGAAGTACATGCAGGATTGCCCCACGCGCGTGGTCACGCTTTCCGCTCGCAAAGAAGCCGAGGGTAACTGCCTTCTCTCCTGTGAAGACACGGGGCCGGGCATTCCCCCCGAAGCCATTCGAAGAATCTATGAACCGTTCTACCGGGTTCCGGGCACATCAGCGGCCGGCACCGGGATCGGACTGACCACAGTGCAACGGGTCGTGCAGTCGCACGGCGGCCGCATCGAAGTGACGTCAACCCAGGGCCGGGGTACCCGCTTCGACGTCTACCTTCCCGTACGGAAGTAAATCCACAATCCGCAATCCACGATCCTTAGGGCCAAGAACAGGGGGCAGAGTCGAGCAAGCAAGAGAACGGGAATCTGCCGTCACGCTCAGCCCGCTGGGAACGGAGCCTTCGAGTCCCCCCTTGACATCCCTCCCGCGCGACTGCAATAGTGGAGCCTGTCTACCGTATGGTAGGCATTCCCAACCTGTGTGGAGGACCGCATGTTCGAACTTTCCGAGTCGACCCGCATGATTCAGGACATGGTGCGCCAGTGGTGCGACCGAAAGCTGCGTCCCAGCCTCCCACTACTCGACTCCGGTGAACTGCTGCCCTACGACCTCATGCGCGACATGGCCCGCGCCCTGGGCATTGCCGACATGGCCCGCATGGCCGCGACCGCCCGAATGCAGAAGCTGCGTGAAAAAGAACAAGCGGGGGGAAGCGAACCTGCCGGCGTCGCGGTTACCGAAGGCGGCGGCGACTTTGCCGACCCCATGATTATGATGGTGGTGACCAAGGAGCTCAGCCGCTGCTCGCCGGGTTTTACGACAAGCTGGGGCGTATCGGCCGGTCTGGCGGGCGCCGCCGTTCTGACCAAAGGCACGGCCGATCAGATTGAAAGGTACGGCCTTGGGCTCGTGTCGTTCGAGAAGATAGGGGCCTGGTGCCTGACCGAACCGGGCGCCGGCAGCGACGCCTTCGGCTCGATGCGTACGACCGCCCGGCCCGACGGCGACGACTACGTGCTCAACGGCCAGAAGACCTTCATTACCAACGGCCCCTACGCCGACTACTTCATCGTGTACGCCCGCATCGCCCGCGGGCAGGCGCGCGAAGACATGCCCGTGAGCGCCTTCATTCTCGAAAAGGGCATGCCCGGTTTCGAGCAGGGCAAACCCTTCGACAAGATGGGCATGAAAGACTCGCCTACCGGCGAGATCTTCTTCGACAACGTGCGCGTTCCCAGAGAAAACCTCCTTGGCGGGGTCGAAAAGCCGGAAGGTCGCAAGGATACCAAGGAGTCGCTCGGCAACGAACGCTCGGGCATACCGGCCATGGCCTGGGGCATCATCGAAGAATGTTACGAGCGCTCGAAAAACTACGCCCTCGAACGTAAACAGTTCGGCCGCGCCATCGGCGAATTCCAGGCCATTCAGCTCGATCTGGCCGACATGTACGTCAAATTGAAAAACGTCGAGAACATCGTCTTCCGCACGGCGTACATGCAGAAGAAAGGCATTCGCGACGCCGCCTTCATCAGCGCCACCAAAGCCTATGCCTCGCAGATGGCGGTCGACTGCGCCATGAAGGCCATACAGATTCACGGCGGCTACGGCTACATGGAGGAATACCATGTGGCCAAGCTGGCCCGCGACGCCAAGCTGCTCGAGCTGGGCGCAGGCACCACGCACATCAACTACCTGACGGCGGCCCGGGCAGAGCTAGGGCTGCTTTGACGTGCAGCACGGTTGCATGAGATGACCGATGCCAATGATCAATGCCCGAGGCGCGTGCAGCACGGTATCCTTGTCGGACGGCGGACGGCCGAGTAAGGTCTACACACGTGCGGCACGGTGACCATTTCGGACGGCGCACGGGGGAATAAGTACAAGGCACACGTGCTGAACGGGAAGCCGAAGCCCCCTCGCCGGCTTGCCGTAGTACCATACTCCCCGGCGGGCTGACCATTGATCACATTTCCAGGCAATGCCCTGCGCCGACTCTGATGACTGGTTTCCGGATTAAGTGCTGAGGCCCGGAGGGCCGGCTTATGCTAAGCCCAGGACGTAAGTCCTGGGTTACGTGGGAAAAGGCCCTGGGAACC
>JAWLBW010000070.1:6394-16982 GCA_041687475.1 bacterium | reverse complement strand
CGAAGACATGAAGTTCAAGCTCATTGAGCCCTTGCGCGAGCTGTTCAAGGACGAGGTGCGCGAACTGGGCCGCGAGCTCGGTCTGCCCGAAGACATTGTGGGCCGTCACCCCTTTCCGGGCCCCGGTCTGGCCATTCGCGTTCTCGGCGCCATTTCGAAGGACCGCCTCGACATTCTGCGCGAGGCCGACGCCATTCTCATCGAAGAGCTCAAGACCTCGGGCTGGTACGACAAGACCTGGCAGGCATTTGCCGTGCTTCTGCCCGTGCAGAGCGTGGGCGTCATGGGCGACTCGCGTACCTACGAAAACGTCTGCGCCGTTCGCGTCGTCGACAGCGTCGACGGTATGACGGCCGACTGGAGCCGACTGCCCACCGATCTGCTGGCCCGGGTTTCGAACCGCATCATCAACGAAGTTCGCGGCATCAACCGGGTGGTGTACGACATTTCGTCGAAGCCGCCGGCCACCATCGAATGGGAATGAGCGCGCCCGCGCTCATTCCCATATCCACAATCCTCAATCCACAATCCTTAAGCGGGTGCACGGTCGGACTTCGTGTTTACGTGTAGCCGGCAACCTGTAAAGAACCGGCGCCCCGGCTTTCACGGGCGCTTAGAAGGGTATGCGGCCGAGCGGCAAGCCCAATGATTCCGATACCACCGGTTGTACGACGGCGCCGTTGTAGGTGGTGAGGCCATTGGCGAGGTGTTCGTCGTCGCGCATGGCCGCCAGCGGGTCGCGTGCTAGCCGGCGCAGTACGGGCAAGGTTACGTCGGCAAGCCCGAGCGTGCTCGTACGGGCCGTCAGTGAAGGCATGTTCGACACGGCGTAGTGAATGACGCCTTCTTCCAGATAGGTGGGCGCGTGATGGGTGGTCGGCCGCGTGGTCTCGAAGCAGCCGCCCTGATCGACCGCCACGTCGACCACCACCGACCCCCGCGTCATCGAGCGTATCATCTCACGGGTTACCACCACCGGCGCGCGGGCCCCCGGCACCAGCACGGCGCCGATGACCAGGTCGGCGCGGCGTACCGCTTCGGCCACGTGATTTTCGAGGGCCGGCATGGTCTGCACCCTGCCGTCGTACTGATCGTCGACCGCGCGCAGGGCCTCCGTACTCACGTCAAGCACGGTCACGCGGGCCCCCATGCCCACGGCAATCTGCAGGGCGCTTCGTCCGACCGTGCCGGCCCCCAGAATCACCACATGGGCCGGTTCGACGCCGGGCAGCCCCGAAAGAAGCAGCCCCCTTCCCCATCGATCGGTCTGCATGGATTCGGCCCCGACCTGTACCGACAGGCGACCGGCCACCATGGACATGGGGGCGAGCAAGGGAAGCCCGCCTTCCGACGAAGTGATGGTTTCGAAGGCGATGGCGGTAACCCGCCGGGCAATGAGCACCCGGGCAAGTTCCGGATTCGCCGCGAGATGAAGGTAGCAGAAGACGGCTGTGTCGTGACGCAGCAGCCCGTACTCTTCGGCGATGGGCTCCTTGACCTTGACCACCAGGTCGGTGCCGTACACCTCGGCGGCGGTGTCGACCACCCGGGCACCGGCCGTCAGGTACGACTCATCGGAAAAACCAGCGCCGAAACCGGCTCCGGCCTCGACAACCACCTGATGGCCGTCGCCGCAAAGGCTACGTACCCCTTGGGGCGTAAGGGCGACGCGGTATTCCTCAGCCTTCTTTTCTCGGGGACATCCGATGCGCACAAGTCTATTCTACAACAGCTCGCGCTCACCGAGAACGTTTTTTCAGCCGGCGCTCAAATCGACGAGCAGAAACTGATACATCAACGCGCCGAGCCACAGCGTTACCGCCGCCCGCAAGGCGTCGTCGGCAACGGCTTCCGGAACAATGAGGCGCTGGCGCACCGGCCTGCGTTGCGTGGCGACGAAAAACACGGCGCCCTGCAGAACGACCAGCATCTGCGGCACCCGAAGCACGAAAAAGCGCGCCCAGGCGTCCGATGAATCGAAAAAGCCGACGATGGCCACGACGCCGACGGCCCACACGGCCGCGCAGGCCAACAGAACCTTATGCGTCCACAGAAAGACGAGATCGGAAGGCTGAACCGGTTCGAGGCGCGCCATGGAGGTTACTCTAGCACGAAGGCGGCGCCCACGCCACGAGCGCTTCATCGCTGCCCGGGCTCCGTCGGCGTACGGGCGACGTCGGAGTCGCCTCTGATACAATCGTACGTTCATGTCTAGCCGCGTTTTTCCCCTTATTCTTCTCACGGCGCTTTTGCTTCTGCCTGCGCGGTCTTCCGAGGCGTGGACGAATTTGAGCGTCATCGGCGAACTGGGCGCGGGCTACGACAGCAACTTCTACTTCATGCCCCCCGACTTCGACGAAACACCGTCGCTGCCCCTTCGTACACTGGCCGGCGCCGGCCTTACCCACGCCCCCAACCTTCGCTGGCAAGCCCGCAGTTACCTTCTCGCAGGACACGACCGCTTTCTGGCCGGAGACGCCGGCGGAACGGCAAACAGCCTCGACGGGGGCATGTCGGTACGCTTCCGCCCCGACCTCTGGTCGAGTCTCGACCTCGATGTCTTTGCGGTGCGCACCGTGGGAACCGAAGACATATCTGCACTCACATCGACCGTCGGCGGGGCGAACCTTGCCTGGTCGTATTTTTTCGAGCGCTTCACCCTGGGCGCCGTGGCCCGCTTCGACCATGTACGCTTCAACGGCGGCGATAACGTCGAAGACCGCGCCGATCGCTACCTGACGACCGGGGCGACGCTGGGCTTCGATGCCGCAGGCTGGTGGAAGGGCGGGCTGTACTGGCTAGCTTCGTGGTCGAATGCGGCCGGAGTGGCCTACACCGGCCCCCGCATGAATCTGGAGTATCAGCGCGAGCTGTGGTACGGTTTTATCGCAGAGGCCCTTCTCGAATACCGCAGGCGCCGATACGACGAGGGGCGACAGGATTGGCGCGCCCGGGGCGGCATCGGTCTGAGCCGCGCCCTGAGCGAGTGGTCGGATTCTGCATTGCGCATCAACCACGCCAGGAACTACAGCAACCTCGATGCCTTCTCTTATCGGTGGACGACCATAGAATGGCGCGTTTCCGTCTATCCATACTGGGGGCTCTGATGTTCGGCGGTTGTGCCCACCCATCTCTTCGCCCGGTGGTCACTGCCGCGTACACCGAGCTTTCCTGTCCCTTCGACGGCACGAAGGTCTTTCTTGTCGGCGACTTCAACGGTTGGCAATCGGAACAACCGATGCAACCCGAGGGCAGACGCGCAACCCAGCGCATCGAGGTCGGTCCGGGTGAATACGCCTATGGCTGCCGCTATGCCGACGGCGTGTACCTGGCCCCTCCCGATGCCGATGCCTATTCAGATGACGGCTTTGGTGGAAAGAATGCCTGGTTGCGGGTTCCGGAACAAAAGTTGTGACCCGCTTGCCTGCCTGAGCGTCTATTGATATACCAAGGTGGAAGCCGATACGCATGTTGAACGCACTTTTCATAACCAGCCTCCTGATTGCAACGCCGTCGGCGGCCGATGCCCTGCCCGCCCCGTTGGCCGAAGCAGTGCGCAACAACGCCCGCGCTGCCGGGCTGGCCGAAGAAAGCCTTCACCCCTACTTCGAAACGGCGCAGGCGCTCGCCGATGAAGGAATCGCCCCGCGGCTGTACCTCAACAAACTCAGTGAAGGCCTCGCCAAGCGTGTACCGCCCGCCCGCCTCGCGACGTTCA
This sequence comes from bacterium, assembly GCA_041687475.1. Taxonomy (GTDB): domain Bacteria; phylum J088; class JAWLBW01; order JAWLBW01; family JAWLBW01; genus JAWLBW01. Next base: position 13,264 of record JAWLBW010000070.1, on the reverse strand, counting down.
TGGATATCTGGGCCGGCCACCTGCGAACCGCCCACCGCATGGCGGCCGATAACAGGCTGCTCGATGCACGAGCGCTCTCGGCCACCCTGCAGTTGCTGAGCGCCGGACTACCCGAAGCCGAAATACAGCGCATCTTCGACGCCACACGCACGGGAACCGAGCGCAATCGGCGTTTTGCGGCCGCCGCTTTCGGCGCGCGGAAACTGCACGAAGCCGGCATTTCGTGGAATGAATCGGTTTCCTTCCAGAGCGCCCTGGCGGCGCGCGACCTTTCGCCCGAAGCCCTGGAAGACGTGGGCGATGCCGTGGCCGCTGCCGTGCGCGACGGGCTGCTCGATGGCGGCGAACTGGCCGAACTGCCCGAAAAGCATCTGGGCGACAATGTATCGGCCCGCCGCTTCATCGGCCGCGTTCACCGGGGCAACAGCGTGAGCAGGCAAAACGGCGATAATGCGGCCCGACACAACAATCGGGGAGCCGCCGACAAAGGCAGGGAACATACGGCCGACAAGGCCCGCGGGCGCAGTAACGACCCCGGCGCCAGTGCCGATGCTTCGAGGCCCGATGCTTCGAAGCCCGACTTTTCGAGACCCGACCAGGCAGAAGTTCCCGACAAACCGGGCAGGTCGAGCAACAACGGCGTCGGCGATCAGCGCCGCAATGAAAGCGGGAAACCCTCGACCCCGCCCGGGCTTCGTAATCGCTGACGCATTTCAACGCTGGAAGGCGATCGCCGCGTTCTTTCCCCGCTTCGACTTTCTCTTGCCGCTTCGACTTTCGGAAACGGTCAGGCTATCGGCCCCGGCGTGGCCGCGCCACGGTCAACGGGCCGCCGTGCGCCCGGCGCGAGCATCCGTGCGGTAAAAGGGAAAGGCCACGTCGCGCCCGCCCAGAACATTCTGCAGAACGAGCGCGTACTCGGCGGGCAGCGCCCGACCGGGCAGGTGCACGTGATAACGGATGCGGGCGTCCTTACCGGGTTCGATGACGGGTGCCGGCAGATTCGAGAAGAGTAACCGGTAGTCCCAGTCGCCCGTGGCGTCGCGCAGTCCGGCGTACGCCGCATAGTCGTCCCAGCGCACCGCCCGCGCCCCCTGGTTGCGCATGACGACGTCGAAGATGAGCGACAGGCGGTTGCCCTCTTCGAGTACGCGGGTCTCGATATCGAGCGTCAACGTTCGCCATTCGAAGCTTCCCCCCGAAGTCAGCACCACGGGCTGAAAGCGGGCTTCGGTAACCGTGGTGGGCGCGTAGGCGTAAACGGTCTCGCCGGCAAAGGTCCGATCCCTGCCCTCGGGCTGATGCGCGCATGATGCCCCGAGTACGACGCTGCCCACAAGGGCGAATGTCCAAGCGAATCTCATCCGGGTTCCTCTCGAGTGACCCTGCGAATGGGGGTGTTGACGGGGCGGGCCTGGTCGGCGACGAACAGAAGCTTCTCTCCGGCGTACAAACGGCCGCCCTTCCATCGAACCTTGGGGGGGCGTTTTCCTGCCCAGGTGCCTCGATAGACACCCGCTCCGGTGGCGGCGTTTACGAGTACCCATTCGCCGGGTTGCGTGCCGACGCCGCCTTTCCAGAAGGCAACCCAACCATCGCCTACGAAGTAGGCTCTCATGCCCGCAGGGCTGCGCCAGCGGTGAAGGAGTTGCCGCTTCTGCACATCATACAGGGCGAAGAGGCTGCTGTCACGAGCGCTGCGCATGAGCACGCGTCCGGCACGGTAGTCGACGATGTCGACATGCCCGAGTCGCACGATGGTACGCTGGAGGGTATTGAGATCGACACGATGCACGAGGGGGCTGCCGCGCGCCGTGTCGAGAAGATACAGATTATGTGCGTCGGCAAAAAACTCATGCTTCGAGTACACGGCCGCCTGATCGAACACGGCAACCGGTCGCGGCGACGTGAAGTCGAACCCCCAGGTGCCCTCGAGGTGGGAAAAGAAAATGCGCCCACGCGCCTTATCAATGACGGCGGTACCGGCCAGGCGTTTGCCCCGGAACATTTCGAGTTCGGTCAGCGAACAGGCATCGAGGTCGACGCGCAGCAGGTAGCTGGTCTGGGCATCGCAATAAGCGAAATAGCCGACGTCGCCCACCTCGAGCGCAAGGGTACACAGGTTTCTGCGGGGCGTGCCGCCGAAGTCGCGGTAGGCGCGTTTGCCGAGACGGCAGGTGCGATCGCTTTTCATGCCGCGCACGGCGTCGGCGGTGTGGTTCACCTGCAACGTCGGCCTGTCGACGTCCATTTCCCACACGACGGGCCGGTCGGCTGCCGATGCGGCAACGAGCCCCGCGGTAAGAATTGTGGCCAGAAATCCGGACATGCTACCTCACTGGCGCACCGCTCGTCGTCACAGCGACGACCGGCGTCCTGGCCCGACGTTACGCCGGCCTGCATCGTAGAATGCGGAAAACAGTATAGCAACCGGGTAAAAGGCCGTCGACCCGGTACGATTTGCCCGGCAAAGCGCACCACCGGTAGGCTGTAGAAAAGGAGAATTGAAAATGTCCGAATTTCTGACCGTGGTTACCGGAGGTTCGCGCGGGCTCGGCGCCGCGCTGGTCGAGGCTTTTGCCGTCAACGGGCAGGTGCTCAGCATCGCCACCTCGAAACACGCCCCGGCGGCGCCTGGGGTCGAAACGCTTGCCGCCGATCTCACCACCGACGAAGGCCGACGCGCCGTTGTCGAGGCCGTCGGCAAACGTAAAATCGATGTGCTCGTTCACAACGCCGGCATGCTGGGCCCACGCGTGCCCATCAGCGAGTATCCGGCCGATGAATGGGAACGGGTGCTGCACATCAACCTTACGGCCGTCTTTCGACTGACCCAGAGCCTGCTGCCGCAGATGCGACGCCCCGGCTCCTGCATTCTCACCCTGAGCTCGGGCGCCGGTCGGCGCGCCGCGCCGCAATGGGGGGCCTATGCGGTGAGCAAATTCGGCATCGACGGCTTTTCGCTGCTGCTTGCCGATGAGCTGAAAGACGAGGGCATTCGGGTGCACAGCATTAACCCGGGCGCCATGCGAACACAGATGCGCGCCGCCGCCTATCCGAACGAAGACCCGCAGACCGTCACGCACCCTTCGCAGGTGGCGCCGTTCTTCGTCACGGTCGCTACGGCGGCGCCGGGCACATATCCGGTTCTGCTCGACGCGCAGAAGAAGTGACACGACCGACCGAACCGAAAAGAGGGAGAGAAGCAGAGAGGCCCCCGACTCTCCGCCCCTCTCCCCGGGAAGAATTCGTCGTCAGCCGATGGCCCGCCTGCGCTCTTCGCCCGCAGACAGCGACGAGCGCTCTTCACGCTCATGCGCGAGCATCGTCGAGAAGCGCGCGCTCCAGCCCTCGGCGGCTTGAATCTGCGAGCGCGTAAAGAAATGCGCGCCCCGCGTCTGAAAGACCAGCACGCCGTATTCCCTGTCGAGCGGTATGCCCAGGTAGGAGCGGAACTCTTCTTCTCCGCTCGCCGGAAAATAGCGGTATCGCGGGTGTTGCGCCGGCTCGGAAACGGAAAGCGGTCGTGCGCTTTGGTAAGCGTGCCCGGTCAGTCCCTCGTCGAGGCGCATGCTCACCCGTCGCACCGACGTGGCCCGCAGACCGAACGTCGCCTCGAGCACCAGGGCGTCGCCCTCGCGCAGGTAAAGCGAACATACGTCGACTTCCATCTCATCGGCGGCAATCTGAACCATGGTGGCGAAATCAATCACGGGCAACTCCTCAAATAAGAATCCTTGCCCGTGGCTTCGCAAGATCAATGCCATAGCCGTTGACGAAGCCTGCGTAACAATATTGTCGGGAAGTGACCGGTTCGGTCGCCGTTTTCTTCGGCACGCGACTGCCTTCGAAGCAAAACCCCGGCTTGGGTCGCATCGAGAAAATGACGAGGGCGGGGGCTTTCTGCTACACTCACCAATTCATGCAGCGACCAAGCTACATCGCCATTGAAGGGCCTATCGGCGCGGGCAAGACAACGCTCGCCAGGATGCTCTCGACCCACCTCGGGGCCGAGCTCGCGCTTGAGTCGGTCGACGAAAATCCGTTTCTGCGCTCGTTCTACAAGGACCCCCGCCGGTACGCCTTTCAGACGCAGCTGTTCTTTCTGCTGAGCCGCTACAAACAGCAGGAGTCGCTTGCCCAGCAGCAACTTTTCGCCGGCGGCCTGGTTACCGACTTTACCTTCGGCAAGGATCGCATCTTCGCGCAGATCACCCTCAGCGAAGACGACATGATGCTGTACGACAATGTGTACCGGCTGCTCGAGCGCAATGTAGCGCGGCCCGACCTGGTGGTTTATCTGCAGGCCAACGCCGACACGCTCATGAAGCGCATTCGCAGACGCGCCCATGAGTTCGAGCGTAACCTGAGCGATGCCTATCTCGACGAGCTCGTGAAGGCGTACAACCAGTACTTCTTTCACTACACGCAAACACCGCTGCTCGTGGTGAACACGACCGATTTCGACGTACGGCGCGAAGAAGACTTCGGCCATCTCGTGCATGAAATCATGACCATGCGGGGCGGCGTGAAGTACTACCTGCCGCAGGCCCGTTGACCCGCCTGGGGCTCAGCCGCTTTTTTCGCCGTTTCCGCCGTTACCGAGCGCGCCCTCGATTCCGGGTATCAATGCCTGAATGAAGGCATTCTTGAGCAGGTTGCCGATCGTCGGGAGAATGCCGACCTCGGGATCGCCGACCTCGCCCTCGATGGGAACGCGCGTGGCCACCTCGTCGGTCGAAGGATTTTCGAGTACGTCGCCGGCCACCCCGACTGCCGACTCCCACATGGTCTGCAGAACGCCCTTCTCTTCCAGATCTTCCTGCCAGGAAACGACCTCGACCTCGGCGAAGAACGGTTTCACGTACCCCTTGAACTTGCCCTGGTTCGATTCAACCTCGCCGAACATGTCGAAGGTACCGGCTTCGACGTCGAAATTGCCGTAGGCTCGCAGAAAGGCGTTCAGATCGGTCAGGGCCACGTCGGTCAGACGAAAATCGAGGTTGAAGGTAGGCAGTTCGGCAAATGGGTCGACCTCGGCATGCAGGGTGAAGTTGCCCCGCGTCATGGGCGTGGCACGCATGGAGACCGAGGCTCGGTTGCCTTCCTGCATCTCGCGGGAACTGGCCAGGTTGGTGGCCAGAATCTGTACGTCGCGCAGGTAAATGTCGAAAGGCGGATCGCCGGTAAACCGACGCAGGTGAATTTCGCCGTTCTCGACCGCCAACCGGTTGATGCGCATGGGAAAGAGTTCGTTCAATTTCTCTTTCCAGTCCCATTCGGGCCCCGTCTGCTCTTCGTCTTTGTCTTCCCTGCCGGTAACGAAGTTCAGCTTCGGCGCGTGAATGGTAATCTCGCCGACGGCCGAGCCGCGAAACAGCTCGCCCCATTGAACGGACAAGTCGACCTTGTCGGCGCTGAAGAACGGCACATGCGACTTGCCCCGGGTCTTGTGAATATCGACATTCTCAAGCTCGTAGGCGCCCCGCCAGAGATTCAGGTCGACATCGCCCACCGTGCCGGCATAACCTTCGGCGGCAAGCAGTTGCCGATTGAAGTATTCACGAATGCCGTAGGGCAGCACAAGCCTCACAGCCACAAGCAGCAGAACGAGGCCCACAAGAATGCGAAGCCCCCAGCGCGGACGTTTCCTGCGTGATTTCCCGAGTTGCATATACAACATGGTAACGCGAGCCGCATCAGGAGTGATTGAGACACCGCTTACCCACCGACCCCTCGGCTTGACAAGCCGCCTCGGCGCCGCGCCCCGGTATCGCAGCTTCTACGCAGGGGGGCCACAATGGCCGAAGGTGACCTTTGGCGAACGTCGGGGGCGAAACGACGGGCGAAGGTCCATCTCGACAAGCGTGACTGGCCAGGGAGTAAGTGACCGATGACCCGCCCCGGCGACGATGAAGACCTGCACGGAAACGCACCGGACAAATCACACACCGTACTGCTGCTGCTCGACGTGCTCAACGACCTTTCTTTCGAAGGGGGCGAGCACATGCTGCCGAGGGCGTTGCGCATGGCCGAAGCCGTCAAAAACCTGCGGGAACAGGCCGATGCGCGCGGCATACCCGTCGTGTACGCCAACGACAATTTCGGCAAGTGGCGATCCGACATGCGTGAAATCGTTCGCCACTGTCTGCACGACGGCGTGCCCGGCGAACCGCTGGTCAAACGCCTGGCCCCGCGTCCCCGTGACTACGTGCTGCTGAAGCCCAAGCACTCGGCCTTCCTTGCCACTCCGCTTGAACTGCTGTTGAACCACCTGAAGGCCCGCAGGCTCATTCTCGCGGGGTTGACCGGCGACATGTGCGTGCACTTTACGGCCAACGATGCTTATCTGCGCGGTTTCGCCCTGCACGTTCCGGCCGACTGCGTTGCTTCGCTCACCCCCGACAGCAACCACCGCGCACTGGCGACCATGCATGAGGTACTGGGGGCTGACATTGCCCCGGCAGGCAAAGTCTTTGCCGACGAAGGTCGGTTCGACAAGCCCGGTAAGGCTCAGTAATCATGCGGATGAAGGTGCCCGGAAGCGACGGGTGGCCGAAAAGCTCGCCTGACAAAATTTATCGAACGGGTAACGCTCGCCGTTTTCTCTCCTGCAGCTATTGGCCGCGGAGGTAAACCGGTCGACTAGCACGAGTGCTTGTAGGCCTGCCAGAGGTGGCCGCGGCGCCAGCAGACGAAGTGACCCTTTTCCGTTGCGTTGATGCCCTTCGACAAAGCTTCCGAGTCGAAGTTCTCGAGGCGGGGAATAACCTCGAGCAGACCCGTTTCGACCGCTCGGCTGTAGGGTACGGCAACGCCGGAGTTCTCTTCGCCGACCAGTACGATATGCCGCGCTTCTTCGAAACGAGT
>JAWLBW010000070.1:0-6384 GCA_041687475.1 bacterium | reverse complement strand
GCCGTTGACGACGAAAACCACCTCGGTCAAGCGTTGCCAGGGTACGAATTCTTCACGGCCGGCAGGCGTACGCCGAAAGACCCCCTCGTCGTTCACGACGATCTCGCTCTGGGTCGCCGAAAGGTCGCCACCGTTGTCCGACAGCAGTCCGGTATCCGTCGAATTCGAATTCTGCTTACGAAAGATTTTCTGAAGCCAGTTCGCCATAACCTGTCAGAATAGCAGATTACGGCCGATTCGGCCCCAGGATGAAGTCCGTTGAAGCTTGCGTCAAGACCCGATTGCCCGGCAACGGCCTGCCTGCTAAGATGCAACCTCCGGTACCGGCATGGCAAAGAAATCAAGACAGCGCAGCAATCGTCGCGACAGGCGCAAGGCCAAAGCGTCGGGGTTTGCCCGCGAGGGTACCGCCAACCCCCGCAAGAAAGGGCACCACGCCTACATCGATCCGCTCAGCGCGGCAACGCCCGACCGGCCCGCGAGCTCGACCGAGCCGCCCTGCCTCCGTGACTTCGCGTTGCACGATTTCATATTCCTGTCCGAACTGGGCGTCGAGCAATGCAGGCTCTGTGGGTGTATGCAGAAACCCGAGGCGCCGCCGGAGTCGCCCTTCCCCGGTCAGCATCTGGAGCTTGCCCCCGAACCGGCACGGCGTTCACCGGTTTCGCGGCCGCCCACGCCGATGAAGTCGCCTTGCCGCGGCGCCCACGAGTACCGCTCGCGTCCCGATCTGGGAATCGACACCTGCGCCGAATGCGGACACCATCGCCGTACCCCTGAGTCGTCCCCCGACGGCCACGCACCATCGTTCTCGGCGTCTTCGGGGTCTTCGGGAACTTCCGCGCCTTCGGCCGGGCCGTTCGCCCGCCTGAAGTCGCTTCTTCCCCGAAAAAAGACCGAGGCGGGAGAAGAGAAGAAGGGTGTAGGGCAACCAGCGCGGGCGCAGGCCGCAACCGCTTCCTTCCCCCCGAAAGGCCCCGGCCGAAAAGGCGCGCGCCCCTGCGCCGGAAACCGTCACGACTATGTGTTCGACCCCGACCTCGGCATCAGCACCTGCCAGGCGTGCGGCCGAATGCGTAAATGAGCCTCGGGCCCTTGCATTTCGGGGCCTCGAATCTTTACCCTGTAACTTCTCCTTTTTCCGGTCGTTACGCGTGATGGACAGCAAGGTTCTGCTCAACGAAGCCCGTCAATACATGAACGCCGGGCGCCGACTCGAGGCGCTGCAGGTCTTCGACCGCGTACTTGCCGTCGAGCCGACGCACCGTACGGCGTTGATCAATCGCGGCATCTGCCTGCAATCGCTGGGACGCACGGGCGAAGCCATCGAGGCACTGGCGAAAGCCGTGCAGGCCTGGCCCGATCACGCCGGCGCGTGGACCATCAAGGGCAACCTGCACCAAGGCTCGGGTCAGCTCGACGAGGCCCTCATCTGCTACGAAAAAGCCCTGTCGCTGGCGCCCGAAGACGTGACGCTGTGGATCAACAAGGGCGTGATTCTGAACCAGCAGGAAAAGATTGCCCAGGCCCTCGGCTGCTTCGACCGGGTACTGGCCCTATCGCCTGAGAATCCCCACGGCCTGTTCAACCGGGGCCTTTCTCTGTTGCCCCTCGGGCGCCTCGGCGAAGCCCGTGAACACCTCGAACGCTTTCTTGCCGTGGCCGGCCCCGACTCCGACGCCATGGCCCAGCACGCCCGCAAGGTGCTGCACTTGCTCGCCGCCCAGGATGCCACCGACAGCCAGGTCGAAGAGTGGGTCGACAACGGCGACGAGGCCCGGGGCAACGGCCTGCTCGACGCAGCACTCGACTGGTATGAACGTTCGCTTGCCGCACGCGGCGGCCATATTCGGGCCCTCATGGGCAAGGGGCATTGCCTGGCGCATCTGCGCCGCTTCGACGAGGCGCTGGAGATGTTCGACGAGGTCATCAAGCAGGACGCCGACAGCCTTGCCGCCCGTATTCTGAAAGCGCGCACCCTCGACTCACTGGCGCGCTACGACGACGCGTTGGTTGCCATCGACGAAGCCCTGGAAAACAACCCGCACTCTCCCTCGGCGTTGATTCAGAAAGGCAACACCCTGGGCACCCTCGAGCGATACGAAGAAGCGCTGCAGTGCTTCAACGATGCATTGGGACACGCCCCCGACAATGCGGCAGCCTGCTTTTTCAAGGCCATAGCCGAAGACGAACTGCAGCGCACGGCCGATGCGGCCGAAAGTTATCGCAGGTTTCTCGAGCTGGCCACCGACGAATTGGAGGCCCAGATGGCTCACGCCCGCGAGCGCCTGGCCAAGCTGAACGCTCTTACCGCGCACTGAACAGCGGACGCAGCCCCTTTCGCGGGTGCGGTGAAGTCGCCATGGCCGGAAACTCCCGCGCCGCCTGCCTCACCGCCGAAGCGGCACCCGCCCCATGCACCGCGGCAAGGCAGGTCTGTACGCCTGCCTCGACGGCGCCAAGGCTGTCGCTTCCGGCTTCACCAAGCGTTATCACCAGAGGAAGCCGCCTTTCACGGCAGAGCCCCGTGACGATTTCATCGCGTGCTCGCAATGCATCGAGGCTCAACCTGAAGTTCGAACGGCACCTCGACGCCAGCATACCGGCCCCGGCCTGATACAGAACCAGCTCGGGATCGAACACCTCGAGGGCGCCGCGCAGCACGCTTTCAAAACGCCCGATGAAGGCGTCATCGGTAATGTCGGGCGCCAACGCCACGTCGATATCACCCGTTGCCAGCACCTCGCGCATCGGATCGTCGGCATGAAAGGACACGGAAAAGATATGCGGATCGTGCCGCAGGATATCGGCCGTGCCGTCGGCGGGCAGTTGTCCGGCGTCGACAATCAGGGTACGCTTTCCGCTCAGGCGGGCGGCGATCACCAGATCGTTGAAAGGGGCCCACGACGGCCCGCCGTCACGGCCGGCCCCGGAAAAACCCCCGTGCAGGTTCACGGCTACCCCACCGTGCTGCACGGCATACCGCGCCGCCTTGACCGTGCCGCCCACGGCCGCCAGGTGCATGCCGAGCACCCGCGGCGACAACGGTAGCCCCTGTCGCCCGTCGCGCCCCAACGAGAAACCGGTACGCCCCAAGGTACTCTGCCGCGCCCGCTCTACAACCCGGTCGACGTAGGCAGCCGCGTGCGCCACGTGCAGATCGTCGGGCCGCGCCACCCGCCCGGGCAGCAGGAACAACCCGCCCTGCCCCGCGAGCAGGCGACAGATCGCCCGGTTGCGCCCGAGCGCCAGGCCGGTCAACGCCTCGCGCAGGCGCCGGAACCCCGGCGCCACGTGGGTTTCCATGTCGTAGAGGGAATGCCAGATAACGGGTATGCGTTCCATTTTCGTTCTCCTGTTCGTGCAGACAGGAATAGCGTACCCGGTTGCCGCGACAGCGTTTGTCCCGTGTAGCCCGTCGGCATGCCGACGGGCCCGTACAACCGTGCAGTCGGAGACCGGCGTCACGGCTTGAACGGTCTGCAGACGGCTCGCCGAAGACGTGCTGCCGCGTTAGACGGCGGTCGGCGGACGGCGGCGCGTGTATTCCTGATAACCGCGTAACCCGTGCATCCCTGCAATCGATTACCGGAACGTCGGGTTTTACGGTCTGTAGCCCGTCGGCATGCCGACGGGCCCGTGCATCCGTCCAATCGGCATCGGCAAACCCGGTGGCACGGTCTGCAGACGGCTGCCCGAAGACGTGCTGCACGGTAGACCGCCTTACACGGTTCGTGGACCGCTGCCCGAATCCGTGCTGCACGGCCCGTTACTCCCCTTCCCCCGACGACCGACAACCGGCAACGGCAACGGCAACCGGCAACCCCCGTCCAACCTGTTATCCTGTATGGATCACAGGATTTCCGTATGCCCCCCGTTTTGAATTGTCAGTCGATCACGCGCCATCTGGGTTCGCGCGTGTTGTTTGAAGATATTTCGCTTACCATCGAAGAAGGCGATCGACTCGGCCTTATCGGCCCCAACGGCACCGGCAAGTCGACGCTGCTGCGCATTCTCGCGGGCGTCGAAGAGCCCGACGCCGGCAATCGCGTCGTGACGCAGGGAACGCGAGTGGCCTGGGTGCCCCAGGTCGACGATCTGCCCGCCTCGGCCACCGTCGAAGACGTGCTTGTCGACGCGCTGCGCGAGCTTCCGCTCGAGCCGTACGAGAAGATTACCCGTGCCGCCATCGCCCTCGGTCGCACGGGCTTCGACGATACGCAGGTTCGCGTGCAAGGCCTGTCGGGCGGATGGCGCAAACGGCTGTCCATCGCCCGTGCCCTCGTGGTCGAACCGACCCTGCTGCTGCTCGACGAGCCCACCAACCACCTCGACCTCGAAGGCATTTACTGGCTTGAAGAGCTTCTGCGCACGGCCCCCTTCGCCTGCGTCATCGTGACCCACGATCGCTATTTTCTGGAGAACGCCACCAACCGCGTCGTCGAGCTGAACCGTCGCTTCCCCGGCGGGTACTTCAACGCAGCCGGCAGCTACAGCACCTTTCTCGAAAAGCGTGAGGAATTTCTGGCCGGACAGGCCCAGCGCGAAGAAACCCTGGCCAACCAGGTTCGCAACGAGCTCGAATGGCTGCGCCGCGGCGCCAAGGCACGCACCCGCAAGGCCCAGGCCCGCATCGACGAAGCCGGTCGCCTCATGAGCGAGCTGGCCGAGGTGCGCGACCGCAACCGCCAGTCGTCTGCCGGCATCGATTTCGCAGCCACCGGCCGCAAGACCAAGGATCTGGTCATTGTCGACGGCGTGTCCAAAAGCTACGGCGAACAAAAGCTCTTTTCCGATCTGAGCTTCACCCTCTCGCCCGGCCGCTGCCTGGGCATTCTCGGCGCCAACGGCAGCGGCAAGTCGACGCTGCTGCGCGTGCTCACCGGTGGGCTCGACCCCGACGAAGGCAGCGTGCGCCACGCGCCCCATCTGAAGATTACCTACTTCGATCAGCACCGCGAAACCCTCGACCCCACGGTATCGCTGCGCAAGACCCTGGCGCCGCACAGCGACTCGGTCGTTTACAATGGCGAAACCGTGCATGTGGCTTCCTGGGCGCGGCGATTTCTGTTTCAATCGGATCAGCTCGAAACCAAGGTGGGCGACCTTTCGGGCGGAGAACAGGCCCGCGTCATTCTCGCACGCTTTCTGCTCGAACCGGCCGATGTGCTGGTGCTCGACGAACCGACCAACGACCTCGACATCGCCACGCTCGAACTGCTCGAAGAAAGCATCGAGAGCTTTTCGGGCGCCGTGATTCTCGTGAGCCACGACCGGTTGATGCTTGACCGCGTGGCCTCGATTCTGCTGGGCCTCGACGGCCGCGGCGGCGCTTCGTTCTATGCAGACGTCGAGCAGTGGAAGAGCGCCCTGCAGCGCCTGATGCAGGAAGAAGCACAGGAAAAGCGCGCCGAAAAATCCGCCGACAAACCGGCAACCGAATCACCAACGCCCCAGAAGCCGAAAAAGCTGTCGTACAAGGAACAGCGCGAGTGGGACGCCATGGAGACCCGCATTCTCGAGGCCGAAGAAAACCTGGTCCACTGGAAGAGCGAACTCGAAAATCCGGCGCACGCCGCCGATCCGCAGAAACTGCAGGAATGCCTGGCCGAGGTCAACGCCGCGCAGGCCGAAGTCGACGCCCTGTATGCACGTTGGGCCGAGCTTGAGGCCAAAATCGCATGACCATCGCGGTTGCCCCGGCGAACACGTTGCTCTATAATTGAGCGGCAATGGCAATAACTGTGCGCGATCAATGGCCGGTCGTTTTCTTCGACATGGTGTCGCCCACCGACGAAGACCACGATCGGTATCACAAGGAACTTGAGCAGCGTCTCTGGCGCGGCCAGCCGTTCGCGGTCATCTTCAACACCCTGGGCTCGACCGGCACGACCACAAACGAAGCACGCGACGCACAGGTAACCTTCATGCGCACCCACGTTCGCGAGCTGCAGGCGAACCTCAAAGGTTTCGCCCTGGTCATCGCCAACCCGGCCGTGCGGGCCATCGTGACCGCCGTCATGTGGAAGCAACCCCTGCCCGTACCCCATGCCATCTTCAAAACCGAGCGCGAAGCCGTCGCGTGGAGTCTGCGGCAGCTGCGTGACGCCGGCCTGACCCCGCCCCCCATCGGCAATTTCATCTGACCCGGCGCGTGCCGCACGGGTGAACCGTGGAGATGGTCGGCGGTCGGAGGTCGCCCGTCGCCCGACGTCGGTCGTCCGAGTAAGGACAGCGCTACGTGCCGCACGGGCAGAGGAGCCCCCTCACCGGTCTGAATCGACCGCGTACTCCCCGACGGGGAGTGGGCAGGATTCTACGGATACCCGAAAACCGGCAGCCCCCCCCCACTGGAATCGAGACTCTCTGCGTCTTTGAGTCTCG
>JAWLBW010000069.1:0-17026 GCA_041687475.1 bacterium | reverse complement strand
GGCCCCAGCGTTTTCAACTCACGCAACAGGTCAATCGCCTGCGCGAAGACGGCGCTTACCAGGAACACGGCAAGTCATCGATCATTCTTTCGCGCAAAGACCACCTTCGGGTGGTGCTCAGCGTGCTTCGCCACGGAAAGGAAATGGAACCGCATCACACCGGCGGCCCCTTCGCCCTGCACGTGCTGGAAGGAAGCATGGCCGTGACCTGGGGGCAGGACGAACAGATAACGCTGCGCGAAAACGACCTGCTTACCTTTCCGGGCGAGGTCGAACACGCGGTGCAGGCGCTCGAAGATTGCGCCTTCGTGCTTACGTTGTACCAACGCACCGACCCCACGGTAAACATTCCCCACTGACGGGACGTGTCGCGTTCGCGGGTCGATTTTCAGGGCAGAAGCAAAGCGGGCCTGCGTACTCGCAGGCCCGCGGCAATCGTGGTCAGCGAGCAGGCGGCAGAAACACCCAACGCCTTTCGGCCGCTTCTTCGACGTCCTTGTCGTAGAAGTGGTAATCGAAACGTTCGTTGCGCACCCATTCATCCCACTGGTCCGAGAAGTACAGCGAGTCGGCATTGCCCGACTGACCACCGGGCAGCACGCTGCGGCTTACGATGGCGCCCTCTTCCATTTCGGCCACGAAACGAACCTGCGCCCCCGCGCCGGTGAAGAAAGACTCTTCGCCGATGTCGGGGCCGCTGCCGTAACCTGAGACGTCGACAGTGAACTGGGAACCGTCGTTGGCCACCGGGCCATTCGTCTCATTGCGCGAACGCAGGCCCGTGGCCTGCGAGAGCACATCGGGCCCGACCACTTTGTGCAAACGGCCCCACTGCCAGGTCGCCATGTCTTCGCCCAGCAGCTCGGTCAGATCGGCAACGGCCTGTTCCAGCGAAGCCAGAATGAGATCGGCAGGCGCTTCTTCGACCAGCGTCGAAACATCGTCGAACCAGTGCGCCGTCGACTCGCTTGCACCGGTGTTTTCGAGCGCATACAGCAGGAAGCGGGCGCGATGCTGCGAGCCCCGCAGCTGCACGCCGTAAACCTCCATGTCGTCCTGCACGAGTCGATTGGCGAGTACCCGCTGCAGCGAGTAGAAAACGGTGGCGCCCACCGCCTGGTTCTTCTCTTCCTGCGAAGGCGTATCCTCGCGTACCGGGCTTTCGACTCCGGTCGGCGTGCCGAAGTTCCACTCGCGCAGATAACCGAGCGCCTCGTCAAGCCGTGCGTCGGTGACGTTCGTCGCCGACAGGGCCCCGAGAATCAGCGGCACGGCCCGTTCGCCCTCGAGACTGAAGGTATCGTCCTGAATGGCCTCCATGTCTTCGAGCGTGAGCGCGCCGCCGGCGCCATGTTCCTCAATCAGTTCGGTTATGCGTCCGATTCGAAAACCGAGATCCTGCCAATACCAGTAGTAAACCGGGTCGTTGAACGGGTTGTTGTCGAGGGTGGTGCCGACAATGTCGTTGTTGGCGGTCACGATGTAGCCGCGATCGGGGTTGCGATCCTGAACGAGCCGTTCGTCTTCGAGATACCCGTCCCACTCGTACTCACCGGTGCCCGGCATGGGCGCATCGGGCGGCACTGACTCGAGGTTCCACGGCCGGTTCGGCACGAGCGCATGCCCGTAGTAGCCGATGTCGCCCTCGACGTCGACACCGACGAAACTCTGGGCGCCGACATCGAAATAGCCGACGGCTTCGAAAAAGTCGTCCATGTTACCCGCCGTGAGCAACCCGAAGAAGGCTTTGAAGTCGGTGGTGGGTTCGCGCCCCGTCCACTTCATGGTGATGAGGGTCTCGTCGTTTCCGCGCAGCGCACCTTCGCCCGAAACGACGGCGCCATGATGGGGAACGTACGGAACCTGCACCACGGCCTCGGTGGCGTCTTCGCCCATGCCGAACACGAAGGTCTGCTCGGAGAAGGCGACAGGCACGTTTTCGCCGTCGAAACGCACGGCGTCGTCGCCCACCATTTCTTCGGCATAGAGATCGAGCACGTCGTACCCCAGCGTGGTCACGCCCCAGGCCACCCGCTCGTTATGCCCGACCAACAGACCGGGAATACCGGGAAAGGTCACGCCGATGGCGTTGACGCTTCCGCTTCCGAAGCGCTTCGTATTGATGTGGGTGTTGTAGAAGAGCGGCGGGTTCAGCAGGGTCAGATGGGGGTCGTTGGCCAACATGGCATTTCCGCCCGTGAGCGAGGGACCGACGACCCAGTTGTTGCTGCCCTTCCACTCATCGCCGTACTCGCGTCCGGGGTGCCGCAGCCTGCGCAGGGTTTCGCCCAGCTGTTCGCCCTTGATCTCAGCTCCCGCTCCAGCCGGCGCACCCAGGGCCGTCAGCGGCGAGAGCCCGGCAAAGGCGGGTCCTTCAAACCACTCGGGCAGCGTTACCGTGTCGTCGGCCGGCGCCGAACGAACGAGTTCGCGATACACGTCCTGGCCCCCCTCGGGGTGGTCGACGATGGCACTCCGCAGCTCGCCGTTGTAAAGCTCGTCGCCCAGCGAACCCGAAAGATTCCACTGCTGGTAGCGGCCTACCGCGAAGGTGTCGGCCGGCGTCCACTCGGCCAGGTCGTAACCGACGGCGCTCAACAGCGCATTCGCGGGGGGCGACTGCCCGTTACGCTCTTCACGGGCGTCGGCAATCCACGCGTTGATGCCGTCGGTATACGAAGTCAGCAGCTGCTGCGTGTTGGCGTCGAGCAGCGCAAACTGCTCGTCGTAAACCATCGTGCCGTTTCCGGTCATCATGATACGGCGCATTTCCAGATCGCTGGCCAGGGCTTCGGCAGGCGCCAGCGGCCCCAAGACCTCGGACAGGCGACCGGTCGACAAACGGCGAATGAAGTCCATCTGCAGAAAGCGATCGGCCGCCGAAGCATAACCCTGCACGAACATGGCGTCGGCGTCGTTGGTCGCGTAGATGTGGGGAATGCCCAGCTCGTCCCACAGAATCTCGACCCTGTTACGCAACCTGCTCGAGCGAATCGTCTGCTCGGTTTCGATGCTGCCGAAAAACGGCCCGCTGACCTTGGGCTTTTCCTTGTCTTTTCCACATGCGGAAATAAGCAGAGCACCTGCGGCGAGAACGGACAACAACCGGTGGCCCATGGGTATACCTCTCATTCGTTCGCAGGGCATTGTAACACAACAGCGCTGTCTCGAATACCGGTTACCGAGGTGAGAAATTCGCAAACCGGGGGGCTGTGGCCCCTGGCGAAGTACCTTAAAATGGGTGGAAGAGAGTTCCCCCCACCGAGAGAGCCATGCCCGAACCTTCGAGTTCCGTATCCGCCCCCGAAGTCAGTGGGTTCGCCCTGAAGCTTCTGGTGGCCGTCGCCATCGGAATGGCGCTCTTTCTGGTGTACGAGCTGCGCTTTCTCGTGCTGCTGACGTTTCTCGGTATCATCGTGGCGGTTTTCTGGAGCATGATTACCGACACCGTGCTGCGGGTGTTGCCGGGGTGGGTGCCGCGGCCGGCCGCATTGATGCTGGTGGTGCTGGTGTCCTTGGGGCTTTTCGGCCTGTTCGCGGCCCTGTTGCTCGAACCGATAACCGAGCAGTTCAACGCGTTTGTGTCGCAGCTTCCCGACATCGTGCGCGATGTGTGGATGCGCCTGCAACCGGTAATCAGGCGTGTTCCGGGGCTCGAAGACTTCAACCCGGCCAGTATCGACTTTGCCGCCATCGCCACCCGGGTATTCCAATCGAGCCTGGGCCTGCTGGGCAATGTTCTGTACGTGCTCGGCGCCATCGTTACCACCCTCTTCCTTGCGGTGTTTCTGGCCCTCGAGCCCGATCGCTACATTGACGGGGTGGTGTCTCTTTTTCCCCTGCGTCGCCAGAAAGCCGTACGGCAGCTGATTGCCGATCTGGGCACCACGCTGCGGCAGTAGATGCAGGGGGCGGCGCTGGCAATGCTGACCGTAGGCGTATTGGTTACCGTATTGCTCTGGGCCTTCGGTATCGAATACTTTCTGCTCTTCGGCATTCTGGCCGGCCTGCTCGATATCGTTCCCTACCTGGGGCCGGTCATCGCCTTCATCGGCCCGACCCTGATTGCCCTTTCCCAGTCGACAACCAAGGCCATCTGGGTCATTGCCGCCTACACGTTCGTGCAGGGCGTCGAGGGAAATGTCATCGTACCCTTCTTCATGTCACGCGAGGTTGCCCTGCCGCCGGTGCTTACCCTCTTTACCATCTTCGCCATGGGCCAGCTGTTCGGCCTTATCGGCATACTGCTGGCGCCGCCGACCCTGGCCGTGCTGCTCGTGTTCGTACGCTTTGCCTACGGCCGGCAGACCATACGTAAGTGAGGGATAAGGGGCAAGCTTGGGGATGTTGCCGATTGCGGAAGAATACATCGAGACGCTGAGGCGCCGAGGGTTCGTACTCGCACCTGAGGCTGCCGCACGCACAGGCCGGTTTCGGGTTTCCTTGCTTGCAGTTCGGCACGACAGAAACACGGCTGGTCGACACTCTTCTCACACACGTGACCGGCCCGCCTGCCACTGACTACCGCACAGCCATGCCTGGGCTCACCCGAGGAATTCGGGAAGGCCCTCGAGAATCGGCGACAATCTCAACCTCTCACGTGCTTATCCCCGTACACCCGTGCAGCACGGAGCCGGGCAATCAGCCGGCGCCGGCTTTCTCGGCCTCGGCCGTGGCCTCTTCGCCCTCGACCGGACGTTCGTACGTGCATTCCTTCACGGGGCACTTGATGAACTTGCCCTTGCGCTTGGTTTCCTTCTGCACGAGGTGGCCGTGACCGCATTCGGGGCAGGGCTCGTTGAGCGGATAGTCCCAGCTGACGTAATCGCATTTGGGATAGTTGCCGCAACCGTAGAAAATCTTACGGTTGCCGGCCCGTTCGGTGAGCTCGCCGTCGCATTTCGGACAGGGCACGCCGACGTTGAAGGGGCGGGCGCTCTTGCAGGTCGGATAGTTCTCGCAGGCGACGTACCGGTTACCCTTGCGGGCCTTGCGAATCATGAGCTTCGTGCCGCATGTCTCGCACGTGCCCCCGGCCTCGCCGAGAACCACTTCCTGGGGTCCGTCGTTGCCCACCGGTTTGGTGTTCCGGCACTCGGGATAACCGCTGCAGGCAAGGAAGCTGCCGAACCGGCCCTTCTTGAGCACCATGGGCTGACCGCACTTTTCGCATTCCTGCCCCTCGGCCTCTTCGGTGGCCTTGATGGGAACGATACGGCCGTCTTCACGTTTGAACTCCATGGTGTTCTTGCATTCGGGGTAACCGCTGCAGGCAAGAAACTCGCCGCGCTTGCCCCATTTGATAACCATGGTCGAGCCGCACTTTTCGCACTTGTGCTCGGTCTCGATGTTCTGCGCCTTGACGTTGCGCATGTTCTTCTTGGCCTTGGCCAGCGTATCGGAGAAGGGACCGTAGAAGTCCTTGAGCTCGCCGATCCAATCGAGTTCGCCCTCTTCGATGCGGTCGAGCCGCTGCTCCATCTGGGCGGTAAAGGCCGGGTCGAGAATATCGGGAAAATTTTCGACCAGCAGATCGTTGACGATCAAGCCCAGCTGCGAGGGAAAGAACTTGCCTTCGCGCTTTTCGACGTATTCCTTGTCCTGAATGGTCGAGAGAATCGACGCATAGGTACTCGGGCGCCCGATTTCGCGTTCTTCGAGCTCCTTGACCAGCGTGCTTTCCGTGAATCGCGGGGGCGGCTGCGTGAAGTGCTGGTTGGGCAGCAGTTCGAGCAGGGCGGGAGTTTCGCCTTCCTTCATCGGGGGCAACACCCCTTCCTTGTCTTCTTCCGAAGGCGAGTCGGTGCCTTCGAGGTAAACCTCGATGAAACCCTTGAACTTGATGACGCTGCCCGTCGCGCGAAAGAGGTAACGACCGTTCACGATATCGACCGACGTCTGGTCGTAAACGGCCGGCTTCATCTGCGAAGCCACGAAACGGTTCCAGATGAGCGTGTAGAGCTTCAACTGGTCCTTGTCGAGGTTGCCCTTGATCTTCTCGGGCGTGAGCGCCATCGACGTGGGGCGTATGGCTTCGTGAGCCTCCTGGGCGCTGGCCTTCGACTTGTAGGCGTTGGGCTTTTCGGGCAGGTAGGCGGCGCCGTAGCGCTCGCCGATATACGCCCGAACTTCGCTCAGGGCGTCGTTCGAAACCCGGGTCGAGTCGGTACGCATGTAGGTAATGAGGCCGACCGTACCCTCTTCGCCCACGTCGATACCTTCATACAGCTGCTGGGCAAGCATCATCGTGCGCTTGGCCGTGAAGCCGAGCTTGCGGGCCGCTTCCTGCTGCAGTTTCGAAGTGATGAACGGCGGCGTGGGCTTGCGCTGGCGCTCCTTGCGATCGACCGACTTGATTTCGAACTTGCCCGCCTTGCAATCTTCGACGATGCGATGGGCGGTCTCGCCGTCGGAGACCTTGGCCTTCTCGTTGTCGATACGAAGCAGGTGGGCTTGAAACGGCGGCGGCTCTGCGCCTTCGAATCGGGCATCGATGGTCCAGTACTCTTCGGGAACGAAGGCTTCGACCTCACGCTCGCGTTCGACAACGAGCCGCACGGCCACGCTCTGCACGCGTCCGGCGCTCAGGCCGCGACGCACCTTCGACCAGAGCAGAGGCGAAATCTGATAGCCCACGATGCGATCGAGAATTCGACGCGCCTGCTGGGCGTTGTAGAGCGTTTCATTGAGCTTGTCGGTGTGCTGCAGCGCCTCGAGAATCGCCTTTTTCGTAATCTCGTTGAAGCGGGCGCGCGTTACCGGCTTGTTCTTCGACTCGGCGCGCAGCTGGTCGGCAATGTGCCAGGCAATGGCTTCACCTTCACGATCGGGGTCGGGGGCGAGCACGATGGCCGAAGATTTTTCGGCTGCCTTCTTCAACTCGGCAACCACCTTCTTCTTATCCTTCATGACCTCGTAGTTCGGGCGGAAGCCGTCGTCGACATCGACGCCCAGGGTCTTGGTCGGCAGGTCGACAATGTGGCCCACGCTGGCGCGCACATCGAATTCCTTGCCCAGATATTTCTGAATCGTCTTCGCCTTGGCAGGCGACTCGACTACTACGAGAGTCTTACCCATGAACCACCAGAATCAGGTACTACGTACGAAAAGTTTACCGGCCTGCTGTCGGACCAGGCCTTGCAGCTCCAACTGCAATAAGATGCCCAAAACGTCCGAAGAACGCAAACCCGATCTTTTAATGATAGCGTCGACGTGCATCGCCTGCGCCCCCAATGTGTCCCATACCGAACGCCATTCGTCAGGCACCGCGGGCTCGACCACCGGGTCTCGCCTCGTGCGCCGGAGCTCCATCTGCGGGGCAACCGCGCTCAGCACCGCCTCGACGCTTTCTGCCCAGCCGGCCCCCTCGCGAAGCAGCTTGTGGCCCCCTGCATTCGTTTCTCCGGGCGGGCCGGGCACCACGAACACCTCTCGCCCCTGCTCAAGAGCCTGCCGCGCCGTAATGAGCGACCCGCTCTCGAGGCGGGCCTCGACAATGATGACCGCACGCACCAGGCCGCTGATGACGCGATTGCGTCGGGGAAAGAACCCCCTCTCGGCCCTGGCGAACGGATCGAACTCGCTGATCACGGCGCCGCTGCGGCACAGCCGTGCCGCGAGCTCGCCGTTCTCGCGCGGGTACACCGACGCCACCCCCGAGCCCAGCACCGCCACCGACACACCGTCCTCACTTGCAGCCGCATGGGCAATGGCGTCGATACCCATGGCCAACCCGCTCACCACGGCCAGCCCGGCTTCGGCAAAACCGCGGGCCAACCGGCTCGCGTGCTCGCGACCGTACGGCGTGGGCCGTCGAGACCCGACAATGGCAACGGCTTCCATGCCAAGCGCCTCGGTGCGCCCGTTTCCGAACAGCAGCGGCGGCGGATCGTGAATCTCGCGCAAGAGCCGGGGGTACTTCTCGTCAAAGAGGCTGACCGCCCAACACCGTGCTCGCTCGAGACGACGCCGCAGCGGCGCGACATCAAATGTCTCGGCGCTTTCGACCGCGGGAAACAACCGCTCGGGCAGCCCGGCCTCGCGCCACCCCGCGCGCCCCGCGGCAAAAAACGCGTCGGCCGAAGAGAACCGGCGGCACAGGCGCGATACGCCCACCGCCCCAAGGCCGGCAATCCGTGCAAGCCGTAACTCGGCATCTCCAATCGTAGGCCAGTTCTCCTGCATTCGCCGCACCGGATTCCACTATAACCCGAGTCTCAGGCGAAGCAAACAAAAAAGAAGGGCGCGAAGCAAAAGCCTCGCGCCCGGAAAGCACTTCAGGCCGTACTCACCGGCCCTGCAGAGAACCGATGGAATCGCCCGCCACGATGAAATCCTTCGAATCCCAGACAAGGGCGGTGGCCGTCTGCGGCTGCACATCGACCACAATGGCCGCGCCGATCAGTTTCGGCGGAAGGCGCAGCATCTTGCCGGTCAACGGGTCCTGCTCATCGCCCATCGGACGGAAGATGCGGAACGACTGACCGACCGAAACGCTGCCGCTGCCCTGGTCGATGTAAACGAGCTGGTGCTCGCCGGCAATCGTAAGATTTTCGGCCGGGGTAAGCACGTAACCACTCAGGTCGTCGGGGCCGGGCTGCGGCGTGATTCGCTTCTCATAGGGCTCGAAGGGCTGCAGCAGCGCCCCCTTGTCGATGGCATCGTAGCTCTCGAGAATAACCGCGGTGGCAACGTCATCCTGCACCGAAGTGACCTCGAGAATGCCGAGCTGCACCGTTCGGTGACCGACGGGAGCGCCCGTTACCGGGTGCTCGACCTGCTCAAGGGTGTTGAAGACGGTGAAGCGCTGCCCCGGTTCGACACCCGAGCCTGCGCCCAGGCTGATGAAGACGATGTCGTTCTGGCCGTACAGCAGCTTCTCGCTGTGCGAGCCCACGATGGCGCCGGCCGCCCGCACCTTTTCACTCGCGATGAAGCCCTCGCTGCCCACACGCACCACGAAACGTTCCGTGCGCGGCGTGGGAATGATGGCCGTGGTCAGGCGCGATTCAGGCTCGAAGTCGGGCAACTGTTCCTGAACGGCAATGATGTCGTCGTCGGACTCTTCAGTAGCGGCAGGCGTTTCCCGGGTGGGCTGCACCACCGTGCCGGCAGGCACTTCTTCGATGGCGGGTTCGGGCACCGGCTCTGCCGCCGGCTGCTCGCCGGAGGGCGGCGGCTGGGTACCCACGGCAACCGCTTCGTCGCCGGCGCCGGGCAGGCGCAATTCCTGACCGGGGTAAATCAGATGCGGATTCACGACCTCGGGATTGATGCGCCAGATACGCGGCCAGTACCAGGGGCTGTTCAGCTTGTCGGCCGAAATATCCCACAGCGTATCGCCGCGCTGAATGACATAGACCCGGGTCTGCGGCGCCAGCCGAAGATTGCCGTCCTGATCCTGAGCCGAAGCAAGAGCGACGCCCAATCCGAGCGCGCCGGTCAACGCAAAGCCCACAACGTACCGCTTCATGAATCCTCCGTATTGGGGGCCGAGGCTGTTGCCTCTTCCCCGAGCAGTTGCAACCGCTCTTTGGCTTTTTTCGCAGGGTCGCTCCACGAAAACTCGCGCAGAATGCGTTCCAGATTGCTGCGTGCCAGATCGTTCTGGCCGAGTTCCTGATGACAGAATGCCATTTTCAACAAGGCATCAGGCACTTTGTTTCCATGCGGGTACTCGGTGATCACCCGCTCGAACGCCTTGAGTGCGCCCCGATAATCGCGCGTAACGTAGTCGATTTCGCCCAGCCAGTACTGGGCATTGTCGGAAAGATCGTGACGCGGAAAACGCTGCAGCAACTCCATGAACTGCCCGCGCGACGCGACGTAGTCGCCGTTCTTGAGCAGCTCATAGGCCTCACGGTAGGCCGTAACGGCGTCGTCGCGCGTAACGCCCTTACTCGGGGCCGGACCGGTCGCAAGTGGGGCATTCGCGGGCTTCACGGCCTTCGGCGCCTTTACCGGAGCCACCTGCTCGATGCGGGGCACTTCGGCAGGTTGTGCGTCCATCGCCACGATTTCGGTCTGGGCGCGCTCCAGCTCGAGCGACATCTGCTCGACCCGATCCTGCAGAATGAACACGCTCTGGCTCAAGCGGTTGATTTCGTCAAGGCGAACCCTGGCCAACGCCTGATCGCGTTGCAGCGAAGTAAGCTGGGCCTCGAGGTTGTCGACCCGCTGCTCGGTTTTTCCGGTTGCACACCCGGTAACCAGAAGGCCGCATAGTATGAAAAAGAAACGTCGACGCATCAGAGCGCTCTGGTAGGTAAGAAGTCAGTGAAAATACTACTTTAAAGCAGTGAATCTGTCAACGTTTTCAAGACATGCGGTGTAGCTTCGGTACTACGGAATACTACAGACAAACCCAAAACTGATGATTTTCTTATTTACGAACTAATATCGAGCACTAATCAGAAGGGGCTGCCGATGGCGAAGTGCAGCTCGTAAGGCGACACGTCGGCCCCGGGCGCGTCGCCCGGGTTGAGCTTCCAGCCGATGTCGAGGCGCACCGGCCCTACGGGCGTGTCGTACCGCAGCCCGGTACCCGCGGTATAAAGCAGAGGCAGACTTACCGAGCTTACGTCTGCCCAGACCTGGCCGGCGTCGTGAAAGAGAATTCCGCCCAGATTCTGCCAGATGGGAAAGCGCAATTCGGCCTGATAGTTCACCATCACGAGTCCGCCGTCTTCGCCGCCGGGAATGTCGGCGCGGCCGACCTCGACGAAAATGCGGTCGAGGCCGTAGCCCCGAACCGAATTCACCCCGCCCAGAACGAATTTGTGCGGCTTGATGAGGAAATCGCTCGGCGGAAGCAGGGCAATGTAGCCGCCGCGAAGCGCGAAACTGAACCAGGTACGATCTGCAATGGGCCAGTAGCGTCCGGCAAGAAAGTCCTGCCGTAGAAAGTGAAAGTCGGAACCGATTGCCGGCTGCGCGTAGAAGACGTGATAGGTGGTAACCCACCCGTTGTTGGGGTTGAAGCGATCGTTGCGGTAGTCGGCCAGCAGAAAGGCGTCAAGGCCCGAGACGTACCAGGTTGCCGACTCCTGCCCTTCGGGCAGGTTGATGTTCGGCTGGCAAGCCAACAAACCGCATTCATCGGAGTCTTTCCGGAAAAAGACGTCGCGTTCCCACACAAATTGCGGATACAGCGCAAGACTTTCGGGCTGGAAGCCCCAGTTTTCGGTGAAGTTGCGTTCGGCGCCGAGAATGATGCGATCGACGGTATAGTTGTAGGTCGCTTCGCGCCGGTTGAGCTCGGTAACGTAGTTTGCGCGACCCGCCCACTTACTGTCGAAAAGCCAGGGCTCGCGGTAGCCCAGATCGGCATGGTATTCGTTGGCTTCACGGAAGCGGTCGAATCGATCAAATCGGTACGATATTTCACCGAGCAGACGCAGGCTACGCGCCGTGCCCCAGAGATTGCGGTGGCCGAGTTCGGCCGCCAGGCTGAGTCCTTCGGCCGTACCGACGCCCACGCCGATATCGAAGTTGCCGTTGGCGCGCTCTTGAATTCTGACGATGACGTTGGCTACCCGCGCCTGCGCATCACGCGAAAGAATCTCGACCCAGACGCCGCCGAAAATGCCCAGGCTGTACAGCTTGCGTTGCGTATCGAGAAGCCTTGCCGGGCTCACGACATCGCCCGTGTGCACAAGAAGATTGCGGCGAATGACCTCATCGGCCGTGCGTGTGTTTCCCTGCACGAAAATCTGGCCGATACGATACTGAATGCCTTCGTCGATGTCGATTTTCAACACGGCGCTCGTTACGCCGTCGGGAAACTCGGTGCGGTCTTCGACCTTTACGTCGATGAAGCCGTTCGCGCGGTACAGCGAGCGAATGCGATCGACGCCCGCATCAAAGTCGACGGCATCGTAGGGGGCGCCGACGGGGGTGTCAAGTACCGCCTCAAGCTGAGCGTCGGAGAAAAATACGTTGCCGGCGAAATCGAGCCGGCTAACCAGCGTGCGCGCCCCCTCGGAGAGCGTGTACTGCAGCACGAGCGAATCGCCTAACTCAATCAGTTCGCGTGCTTTGATCTCGGCGCCTAGAAAACCCGACCGTTGATATGTCTGCAGCAACAGTTCGTCGTTGACCAGGCGCATCGGTTGCGGAAAGGTACCTTCCGAGGGGGCGAAAATCGACGAATACCAATGCCGGCGTCGTACCCGTTGCGCTTCGTAAAGAGGCTTGTCGCCAAGCACCTGGTTTCCCCTGAACCGCACTTCACGAATGAAGCGCTGACGCCCCTCGTCAATGCCGAAGATAAATGTCTGCTGGTCGCCGTTCTCGTCGACCACGCTTTCCAGCTCGACAGATACGTCTATGAAGCCCCAACGCTGATACAGTCCGACGAGCTGCCTTTCGATTTCTTCGGCGCCCCCCGGCGGCATCTGCTTGAGGTCGTCGAGATCGAGCGCGTAATAAAGATCCCGTTCCGAAAAAAACAGGTTGCCCACGAAGCGCATGGTAATCACGGGCCCCGTCTCGATGAGCCAGGCCACGTTAACCGTATTCTCGCGGGGATTCCACGTAACCGCAGGCTCTTCTATGCGATATGCCCTGTAGCCTTGCTTGACCAGAGCCTCGGAAAGGTCTTTGCGGGCATCGAGAAGCCCCCTGCGTGAATAGGGCTTGCCCGGAATCAGGCCGAGCGCCGACGAAACCCACGTCTGGTCGGGGGCAACCCCGGCGAGCGTCACCCTGCCGATGCGCGCACGTTCACCCTCGTCGATTTCAACGATCACGTGCACGGTACGTCCCGATTTTTCGTCGAATCTGACGACGACGTCGGCCTGAAAGAAGCCGTCACGCCGATACAACTCCAGAACGCGGCGACGAATGCGGGCCGCGGCCCCGGGCTTGAGTTCGCCCCCCTCCTTGGTGTCGAGCAGCGCCAGAATCTCGTCTTCATCGGCGTGTTCGTTTCCACGCACGGAAACGTCGCTGACAAAGACGCGGGGCACCAGCCGATAGACCACCGCGACCCCGCCGTCGGTCGACTCGGCCTCGACCACCACGTTCTCAACGGGCAAGGTATGGTAGAGACGGCGCACGTCGAGATCGACGGTTTGCATATCGAAACGAGCGCCTTGCTTCGATTGAATGATCCCGCGTACCTCTTCGGCGGCAATACCCTCAGGCAAATTGAGGGTCAATCGCGTAACCGAACGCCCGACAAACAATTCGGGACTGACCGGAGGCACGGTCGAAGGGGTATCGGGAACAGGCCCCTGCAGCGCGACGATGAGAGCGAAGAGAACGGGCCAGTTCATGAGGAAAAACGGTTACTCGAATTCAAAGTGCAGGCGGGGGCGAATGCCGAAGTTGCCGAACCGTCCGGCGGGGTTGCGAACCTGCTGCTCAGGCACGCTGTTCCATCCGAGATCGAAGAAGAGGTTGTCGGTCACGGAGTATCCGAGACGGAAAGCCAGATCGTTCGAGGTCAGACTGGTCGAAACGGTTGCGGTCAGTTCACTGTTGATGACCTTCGTTGCCCGAAGCTTCATGGTACCGCTTCCGCTCGACTCGGTAAACGCCGGCTCGAGTACCAGCTCTTCGAAGCCGAAGTACTGTCTGATTTCACTCTGAAAACCGGCCAGCTCTTCGTTGAGCTTAAAGGCCAGGCTGACCGCTTCGGCAGCGGGTGTGCCGCCCCCCCCGAGGCCTTCGCTCGCCCGCCGGCGAATATAGAGCAGGCTCAGAATGTCTTCACGGGGAAGCGGCGGCGAGCTTTCCAACTCGATGCGCATGTCATCGGGAGGACCGCCGGCGAGCAGACGAATTTCATGAAAACGATGGGTTACCGCTTCTTCGATTCTCGTCTGGGCCTGCAGGTCGAGGTAGGGCTTGATGCCACCCCCTTCGAGAAAATTGACCTGACCGCTTTCGACCTCGAACACGTTTTCGCGGAAGACCACGCTTCCTTCAACAAACTGCAGGTTACCTGTTATGTCGATGTCGGGAACATAACCCCGCATTCGCATATCGCCCCGCAACTTCACGTCGACCAGGTTGTTGCGCACGAAGATACTGCCGGCAGAGTGAAGGCCCAGGTCAAGGCGCAGGCCTTTGCCTTCTACGCCCGTAAGGACGGGACCCGAATCGCGGAAGCGAAGAATCAACGACTCCCAGCTCATCGGATCGTCATAGAGCGCACGCACGATATCGAGATCGCCGCGCAGAAGCACGTCGTCAATCGGCCCGAGCATTTCGATGCGTCCGTTTACCCGCACGAGCAGCCATTCGGGAATGCGGCTCTCGGCTTCGTTCAGGGTGGCGAAAAGAGAGACGTAGGTCGGCACGAAACCGTCCATGAGAAGGTAGCCGCCGCCGCTCATACGGCCGTCGCCGATACGCGCATCGATGCGCTCGAATAGAATCTGGCCCTTGCGGAAGGAGCCCGTGGCCTCGACATCGTCGAAGGTAAGGTTCACGCCCTCGAGCTGCAGCCTGGCGTCTCGGGTGCGCAAGGACGCTTCGACAATGGGGTTTCTGCCGGTACCGCGTATGACGCCGTCGACGAGCAAGACGCCCTCGGCGCCCGCAAGCCGCGGCACGAAGGCACGAAACAGCTGGAGATTCACGCCCCCGTCGACGTCGAGCAGAAGGCTTCCGTCAAATCCGACGTCACCCGCGAGGCTGACCCGGGTCGACTCGCCCCGAAAAGGCGCGCGCGCGATGTTGGCCTTTCCCCCCTGCAAGGTAATCTCGACGGGTTCGAGGTTCTCGACGGCAGTCACATTGTGCGAAAGTCGAATCTTGCCCAACCGCAGGTTTCCGCGTAATGAATCGGGCAGACCATCAAGATTTGCCTGTACATCGGCCGTACCGTCTACCCGGAACCCGAGTTCGCCTTGCGCAATGTCATCGAGCAGCGCACTCAGATCGAGCCGGTGGGCCAACGCCGTGATTTCGGCCGGATACCCCTCGACCAACTCGACCCGCATGTCGGCCCGGGCGTGCGGCGCCACCCCCGATACCTCGAGCGATTCGCCCCGCTTGGCCAGGCGCCCTTCGGTGGCCCCCAGGGAAACGCCGTAGAGCGACAGATCGTCGACCCTGGCAACGGCGTCGAGGTCGACCGGCCCCCCCGGCAAGGCACGTACGGTAAGTTCGGCGCTGCCCGTGCCCGCAAGGGCGTAGCCCTGCACATGCCTGAGGGCGCTCACGTCGATGCCGCTACCCATGACGAAGAAGTCGATCTCTCCCCCCGGATCGATGTGACCGCGCGCGGAATAATGACTGGTGCCGTCTGTTCCGCTCATGTGGGAAAAGACAAGCACCCCGTCACGGATATCGAGCCTTCCTTCGGCCTCGGCAATGGTCTCGCCGTACACCATGAGCCTGCGAACAACCCCCTGCGCATACCCCGAAGGAGCGGCCACCGGACTGTCGAGTTCGAAGCTTCCAGTAAAGCGACCATCGAGGGGAATGACGTCGCCCACAAGCGGTTGCAGGGCCTGGCCGAGAGCCACGTTCTCGGCCTCGACCGGAAGAAGCACCCGGGTGTCGCCGTCAAAGGGTCCGATGTAACCGGTTTTCATGGTGGCCCGCCCGCCGGCCGACTGCGCCACCAGATTGCGGAAGCTGATGGAATGCAGGTCTACGGCGAGGGCTCCGGTTGCTTCGTCGAGATTGACCCAGGGCAGACGAACGTCACGCACATCGACCTGGAAGGAAAAGGCCGGCTCCGGCAAGGTACCCGTCCACTTTCCGTCTGCCGTGCCCCAACCCGCAATCGGAAACCCGGTTATCGCCTCGAGAAACGAGAAGTCGCCGCTCTGCACGGCCACGTCCATGTCTACGGCTGCGGTATCCCAGCCGATCGAACCGGCCAGCTGGGCCGACTCACGGCGGGTATCGAGGCTGGCGTCGCGCACGTACAAGTCGCGGGAAGACGAAGACAGGAACCCCTCGAACGCGCCTTCGGGAATATGAATGGAGCGCTCGTCTTCGCCCCACGCCAACGAAAACGCGGGGGTCGTCAGGCGCAGGTTGCCGGCAAAGTTGCGAGCATCCCGAAGATCGCCCGCCCCCTGAAAGCTTCCCCCGAGCAAGCCCTTCAGCCTGACGTCGGTGTCGCCAAGCGCAACCAGTCGCTCCGATTCGATATTCTGCCAGGCAACATCGGCGTTCCAGTCCAGTGAGGCAAAGGCAAGGTTGCCGGCAGCGTTCACCGTTCCCCCCAAAAGGTCGAACGCGGCTCGCTTGATGGCCAGCCCATCGAGGGTTACCCGGGCCTCGACCTTCGCTCCAGCGATGGTGACGTCGCCGGCCGCGAACGCCGAACTCGACACGGTGCCGTCGACAACGAAATCTTCAAAATCTCCATCGTAGGAAACATCGAAGGTGGCCGAGCCGGTCAGGGCGGGATCGTCGAAGAATACGTCGTTGAGGAAGTTGAGCTCGCTCTCGCCCAATGCCTTGACTCGAAACACGTGCCTGCGGGCAATGTCGACGATGCGCCCCGAGGCTTCGAGCAAGGCGTTCGGGTAGCCGCCTCGCAGACGCAGCTTTTCAATCACGAGATCGACCCATGGGCCCTCGATGATTTCGACCGCGAGCTCGCCCTGGGCAGCGGCGAGCTGGAAGTCGCGACCGAACATGCGGTACAACCCCTCGGCGCTGATCAGGCGGATGGGAATGCGCTGGTGATCGGCGATTTCGTCGAACCAGGCTTCGACCGTGAAGCCGGAAAGCCGGGTACGAAGGTCAATGACGTCGACGACGAAGTCGACCTTCGCGTCTTCGAGGCGCACCTTGCGCATGACAACCTTCCACCGGCTCTGCAGCGGTTTGTCGTCGTCACCCGATACCAGTTCGTCGAGCTTCTCGATATTGAGAAAGTTCACCCATTCGTTATCGGCGTTACCGAAGACGATGACAGGCTTATGGACCCTTACCTCTTCAACGGTGAACTTGCGTTGAAACAGATCGAGCAGCGAGACTTCGCCGGTTACCCGGGGCGCCTGCAGGAAGGGAGTGCCCGCGGTCGATGTGCCGCTGTGGGCCTTGAATTCGG
>JAWLBW010000068.1:0-17207 GCA_041687475.1 bacterium | reverse complement strand
CGCGTAGACTCGTCGAATACCCCGTCTTCGTCTTCAAAGCGCGCCAGGTAACGCTTTCGCAGGCGTTGGGCCGAGAGCTGAATAGGCGTCAGCGGATTTTTGATTTCATGGGCGATGCGCCGCGCCACCTCGCGCCAGGCCGCGGCCCGCTGCGCGGTCACCAGCTCGGTCAGATCGTCGAATACAAGCACGGCCCCCAACGGCGCACGCTCTTCGCCTTTCATCGCGGTCAGGTTGACCAGCAGCGTCTTGACCTCTTCGCCCGTCGATAGAACCCACTGGCGCTGCACGCTCGACGCTCCGCCGTGAAGCAACACGAAGGCTTCGCGCAACAACTCGAGGGGTTGCCCCGACAACACGCTGTCGTACCGCTTGCCGCGCGACTCTGCGCGCTCGACGCCGAAGGTATCGGCCGCAATGGCGTTGATGGTCGTAATGTACCCCTCGCCGTCGAAGGAAATGATGCCGGCGGCCACCGATGCCAGTACCGCTTCGATATAGCTTTTCGACGACTCGACCTCGGCGTTCCGTTCCTTCAGGGCCCGGTTGGCCTGCTGCAGGCGCTCTTCCTTGGCCGCCAGCTCGGCGGTCATGGTGTTGAACGAGTCGACCACGGTGCCGATTTCGTCATCGCCGGCCGGCGGCACGCGCACGCCCAGATTGCCTTGGGAAATTTCCGTGGTGGCGCGCGCAAGCGCCTGAATGGGTTCCGAAATGGCCTTGGACAGGTGCAGCCCCATCCACGTCGACAACAGAATGACCATGGCAAACACCATGATCAACGTGAAGATGTAACTCGTTTTCAGCGGACTCTGCAGCGAACGTATACGATTGTATTCGTCGTAGGCCTGGCTTACCTGGCCCATCTTCTTGAGCAGGTTCTCCTGAATGGCCACATTGGCCACGACATAACCCAGCAGGGCCTTTTCGGGCCCCCCCGACGAGACGGGACTGAATGCGCGGGCCATGTCCTGGCCGGCGAATGTCTCGATGAGCGTCGGCGCCTTCAGCGGGTCGTCGGCGCCGTAGGCGTCGGCAAAGGGAAAGGCAAACCGGGCGATATCGACGGGCGCCCCCTCTTCGAGCGCCGAAGCGCGCAGGTTGAAGTCGGGCCCGTACAGCTCGAGCCCCCAGAGTGCGAAGGTGCGCCTGAGTTCCTGCAGACGTACGTCAAGGGTGCCGTCGTCTTCGAGTTCGAGCAGCCCCTCGTTCTGCACCCGTTCGGCGGCCATCTGCGCAAAATGCAGGGCCCGATCCTGACTCTCGCGGTAGTAGGTCTGCACCACCTCGACCGAGCGGCGCATGGCGTTGTTTACCTGCCCCTTGAACCAGTCTTCGACACTGCGCTTGATCATGCCGGTCGTCAGAAAGAACAGCAGCGCCGTGGGCACGAGCGAAAATAGCGAAAAGCCCACCACCAACCGCGTGCGCAGTTTGCTCCAGGCAATCTTCGATCGCCGCTCGATAACCAGCTTGATGATGTTGCGAATGAGAAAGAACAGCAACAGCAGCAGCAACAGCAGGTTCACGTTAATCAACATGAACACGAGCATGTTGTGCGGCAGCTTGACGTCGACCGAGAAGCGATAGAAGTTGCGCTCGAGCAGGTACAGGCCGACCAGCATCGCAAACGCCGTGGCGATAACGATGTACTCGACGCGACGCCGTCGGCGTTCGTCTCTGGGAAGTGGGAAAGAGCCTCGTTTCACGTGCCGGTTTACCGTTGACGCTCTCGCGCCGGCTCAGTAGGATGAATCAGGTGCCGGGGGTAGGCCCGAGGCACCATCATTCTATACGCCGGTATGACGGACGTGCAACCGCCGGATGGGAAAGTCGCCAGACACCGACCCGGTCGCCGTTCACTTGTCCGATAAAATCCACACCGCACACCCACGCCGAGACCGATGAGCAGTCCTGCCGAGCGCATGCGCGCCCTGCGCGCCCAGATCGACGAGCACAACTACCGCTATTACGTACTCGACATGCCGAGCGTTACCGATGCCGAGTACGACCGCATGTTTCGCGAGCTGCAGGCCCTCGAGCAGGCATACCCCGATCTGGTCGAACCCGACTCGCCAACCCAGCGCGTGGGCGCCCAACCCTCGCGCGCCTTCGCGAAAATCACCCATAGGGTGCCCATGCTCTCGATTCAAGACGCCTTCAGCGAAGACGAGGCACGCGAGTTCGACGCACGCGTAAGACGCGAGATCGGACTGCCCGACGGAGAACTGATCGACTACACGGTCGAGCTCAAGATCGACGGTCTCTCGGCCAATGTCACGTACGAAGACGGGCGCCTCGTGCAGGGCGCCACCCGGGGCAACGGCACCGAAGGCGAAGACATCACGGCCAACCTGCGAACCATTCGTTCCCTGCCGTTGTCTCTGCGCGGCAATGCACCCGCGCTTATCGAGGCGCGGTGCGAAGTATACATGCCCCGTACGGCCTTTCAGGAAATGAACCGCCAGCGCGAAGAAGCAGGCGAGCAGGTGTTCGCCAACCCCCGCAACGCGGCGGCGGGAGCGGCCCGGCAGCTCGATACGCGTATCACCGCGCAGCGGCCGCTCGACGTGTTCTTTTACGGCGCCGGGGCTCTCGAGGGCGTAGCGCTGTCGCGCCAGTCCGAGCTTTTCGAACGCTTTCGCGAATGGGGCCTGAAGCTCAACCCGCACACGAAAAAGGTGCATGGTATCGAAGAGGCCATTGCCTACCATCATGAGATTGAAGCCAAACGTGACGACATCGACTACGAAATCGACGGCATCGTGGTCAAGGTCGACCGCTTCGACTACCAGCGCGATCTGGGCTACACGAGCCGTAGCCCGCGCTTCATGATCGCCTACAAGTTCGCCCCCAGGCAGGCCGTGACGGTATTGCGCCGCATTGTCGAGTCGGTCGGACGAACAGGCGCCGTAACCCCGGGCGCCATGTTCGAACCGGTGCAGGTCGGCGGGGTCACGGTCAGCCGCGCCACCCTGCACAACCAGGATGAAATCGAGCGCAAGGACATTCGCGAAGGCGACACCGTCGTTATCGAGCGAGCGGGCGACGTCATACCCAGCGTGGTGCGGGTGCTGCTCGAACACCGCAAGCCCGATTCGGCGCCCTATCGCATTCCGCCCAACTGCCCGGCCTGCGGCGCCGACCTCATACGCGACGGCGCCATCATGCGCTGCCCCAACCGCAGCGGCTGCCCGGCGCAGCGCTCGGAAAGCATCATTCACTTCGTGTCGCGCGGCGCCTACGACATCGAGGGACTGGGCGAAAAACAGGTGCTGGCCCTGCTCGAACAGGGGCTCATTCACGATGCGGCAGACATCTTCGCCCTGACCTACGACCAGCTGCGCGGCATGGAACGCATGGGCGACAAAAGCACGCGCAACCTGCTTGCCTCCATTGAGAAAAGCAAAACCGTCAGCTTCGATCGCTTCATCTGGGCCCTGGGCATACGCAATGTCGGAGATCACACGGCGCGCCTTCTGTCGAAGCGCTTTCCCGATATCGATGCACTCTCAAAGGCTTCCGAAGAAGAACTGCTCGCCATTCCGGAAGTCGGCCCCGAGATTGCCCGCAACATACGCGCCTACTTCGACGACGAACACAACCTGGAATTCATCAGGAAACTGCTCGACGCGAAAGTCGACATTCAGCACGATGCCGCGCCGGTCAGTAACCGCCTGCAGGGGCTGAGCTTCGTCTTCACCGGCACCCTGCCCACCCTGAAGCGCAACGAGGCGCAGGAGCTGGCCGAAAAGCACGGCGCTCGGGTATCGGGCAGCGTGAGCAAGAAAACCAACTACGTCGTCGCCGGCGAAGAAGCCGGAAGCAAGCTCGACAAGGCCCGCGACCTGGGCGTCGCCGTCATTACCGAAGAAGACTTCCTGGCCATGCTCGACGAGGGGTAGTTTTCATGCCCCCTGCAGGAGCCGGGGTTTCGCCGCACCGCCGCGTTCTGTTAGCCTGAAGAATTACCCTCTCTCTTTTCCCGCCCGCCAGGGCCGGAAACAGGCAGACCGCCATGATGGTGTTTCTTGAACAGAACACGCTTGCCGTCACGACCATTCTCGTCATGGTCGTCGTACTCGGTTTGCGTAACCTTTACTGGCGCACGGCCCAACCGGTACGCACCTGCGACACCTGCGGTCACACAGCCAAGGTCAAGCGTATCATTCCGGGCAAATGGTACATCGAGTACCCGGTCATTGCGCTCGGGTTCTCGGTGGGCCTCGTGGTGCACCTGGTTCTTATCTTCGCCGTCGTCATGCTGTTGTGGCGTACGCTGGCATCCTACGTGATATGCACGGAATGCGGTTCCGAGCGCCTTGAAAAACCCATGGGCGACGCGGTGGTCTGAGCTTTTCCGGTCAAGTCGGCTCCAGGGGCCCAACCCGCAGCCGCCGCGACCATGCCACCAGCGCCTGCAGCAGCGCGCGCACCTGCTCACGGGTGACCTCGTCGGTCAGCCGCCCTTCGGCGTCAAATTTCTCCCACGACCGCGCCACCATGACCTCGGGCAGGTTCAGGGTGTGGGCATCGACGGCATGAAGCACCTGCCGCAGGTGGTACTGCGCGCGCGAGGTACCGTGCACGCCGCCGGCCCCCAGAACGGCCACGGGCTTTCCGCGGAAAGGGGTTTCCTTCATCGGCCGCGACACCCACTCAAGCGCGTTCTTGAGCATGCCCGAATACGAGTGGTTGTACTCGGGCGTGGCAATGAGCAGGGCGTCGGCCGAACGCACGGCTTCCTTGAGGCGCGAGACTTCGGGGGGAAAGCCTGCGGCCTCGACATCGCCGTCGTAAAAGGGAATGCCCCGCAGGTCGGCGCTCTCGACAATGGCTTCTACCGAAGGAGCAAGCTCGGCGGCTGCGGCAATCAAACCACGGTTGTGCGAGGCACGACGTAAACTGCCGGCAAGGCCCAGAATGCGCACGGGACCGGTGTTCATCCGTTGTTCGTTCATGAGTAACTCTCCTGTTCGCTCGTTCCATTTGCACTGACCTTTCGCACCTCGGCCGCGATGCGTCCCATCTTGCCGCTCTCGAAGTCGCGCAGGGCCTCGAGAAGCTCGGCCTTGTAGTTCATGACGAAGGGTCCGAAACGGGCCACCGGTTCGCGCAGTGGTTCGCCCGCGACGAGCAGGAACTCGGCACCCTGCCCACCCCCTTCGACACCGACGGCGTCGCCGTCTGCGTTGAAAATGGCGGCACGCCCCTCGTCGACCCACTCTCCTGCACTGCTGGAATCGAAACGGGCACTGCCGTCAAACACAAAGGCAAAGGCGCTGAAGCCCCGCGGCACCGGCTGCACGTGCCGGGCGCCGGGCGCCAGGCTGAAGTGCAGGTAAAGAATGGGCGTGCGGGTGTCGATGTCGGCCCGCTTTCCCAGCGATTCACCGGCAATGACACGCACGGTTACCAGGCCGTCTTCACTGCGCCCGACCGGCACGGCCGCCGCCTTGATTTCCTGATAGCGGGGCGCCGTCATCTTGTCGCGGCGCGGCAGGTTTACCCACAACTGAAAGCCGTGCAGCCGCCCGCCCTCCTGCAGCATGCGGGCCGAGGGCATTTCAGAGTGCACGACGCCCGCACCCGCCGTCATCCACTGCACATCGCCAGGCTCGAGAAAGCCGGCGTGCCCCGCCGAGTCGCGGTGTTCCATTTCGCCCGCGAGCAGGTAGGTCACGGTTTCAAAACCGCGATGGGGATGATCGGGCGCCCCCCGCGCCGCCCCCGGTGCGTAGTCGACAGGTCCCATGCGGTCGAGCAGCAGAAACGGGTCGACCTGGTCGAGCACGGGCGTGGGAAAGGGCCGCTGCACGGTAAACCCGCCGCCCTCGAGCGTCGTCTGCGCCTGCACGACGCGCGCGACGGTTCTGAGTCTTTCATTCATATCCAACCATCAACGTAACATTCGAATTCTTTAATCTATCATAACATCCACACAGAATAATTCAACATCGAACTATTCATCCACCGCCGGACGGAAGCCGTTCTGCACGAAGGCTTACTTTCCGGCGCCCAACTTCCGGCAGAGCCGGCTGAGCTCGGCAAGTTCGTCGGGTTCGAGGCGTTGCATGACCTCGACAATCAGATTCTTATGTTCGGGAAATATGCGGGCGATGAGCGCGGTGCCCTTCTCGGTCGGTGAAACAATGAAAGCGCGCCTGTCCTGGGGGTTTCGCTCGCGGCGAACGAGGCCGTCACGCTCGAGATTGTCGATGACCATGGTTATGTTCGGCCCGCTTTTGAGAATCTTGGCCGCCAACTCTTTCTGATTCAGCGGGCCGAGATGGTACAGGGCCTCGAGAATGCCGAACTGGCTCCACGTAAGTTTCTCGCGGGCCACGACCGACCCGACCT
This sequence comes from bacterium, assembly GCA_041687475.1. Classification (GTDB taxonomy): domain Bacteria; phylum J088; class JAWLBW01; order JAWLBW01; family JAWLBW01; genus JAWLBW01. The sequence continues at coordinate 10,847 of JAWLBW010000068.1, read as the reverse complement.
GCGACACGACGCTGTTGCCGGCCCGCACGAGCTTGATGTATGCATCCAGCGCGCGCGTTTCTTCGTCCGTGCCCTTGAAGTGCGTACCCATGCGGCAATTTTCAACGTAGCGAGACTTCGGGCCGGCGCCGGGCTTCGTTCTCTGCCGAGAACAGGTCGGCGCCCTTGAAACCAAGGGGGCCGGCCACAAATACGATGGGCACCGAAGCAATCATGGTGTTGTAGCGGGTGACCGAATGATTGTAGACTTCGCGCCGGTCGGCCAGCATGTCTTCGAGTTCGGTGATGCGGCGCATAAGATCGCGCACCAGATGGTTGGCTTTCACATCGGGGTAGTTTTCGATGGTTACGAAAAGCCGGTCGAGCCCGTCGTGCAGGCGCTTGTCCTGCACGGCCTTGTCGTGCACCCCGTTGGCCCGCGCCAGTCGGTTGCGCGCCTCGGTAATCTCGACCAGCAGAGCGCGCTCGTAATTCATGTAATCGCGCACCGAGTTTACGAGATTGCCGACCTCATTGTGCCGTTGCTGCAGAATGACGTCGATGTTCGACCAGGTACGGGCAATATCATTGCGCATGCGAATGAGCGCATTGAAAATGACCAGCACGATGCCGGCCGCGACCACGAGGCCGACCGAAACCATCCAGAATTGTGCCGATTGCAGCGGCATGAAGGTCCGAACTCCGATTAGAAGACAACCCTGAGGGCCCACTCCAGGAAGCGGCCGACTTCCTCACGATACACGAAAGTCGAGACGATCGCGAACATGCCGAAGGCAAGCCAGGCCGATGCCGCCAGAATCGTGGTCCAGCTCAGCGAAAAGCCCCGTTTCGACGCCACAATGAGCGGCTCTTCGCGCGAGTCGCGCAGGTACACGCCGCTGCGCAGCGTCACGTTGGTGCCGTCGCGTTGCATCTGTTCATCGAGCGCGCGCAGGGCCATGGCCCGCTCGACGTCGCTGATGATGCCGTCGCGGTTCAAATCGAAGGCATCGGCGGCTTCGGCCAGAAACATGGCGTTCAGCCCGTCGCGAAGCGCTTCGATGGCGGGCGCGTCGGGATCGACGTCGGCCACCCCGAACACGGTGCCCTGCACCCCGTCGGCCACTACGTACTCGATGATTCGCTCATTGGTACTGATCTTGTGCACGTACTTTTCTGCCCCGTGCCAGTCGGCGCCGGCCGAATCGACCAGCACGCGCCCGGTGCCGTCGTTGACGTAGAAAGGCAAAAGCGGCGACCGCGAGGTCGTTACCGTGCGCCACGAACCGGGGCTGAAGGCATCGGTCAAACCGGCCCTTCCGTACCCGTGCCGCGACTTCTGCTGCCGGCGCGTAACGTAATAAACGCAGCGCAACCCCCGCATCGGGCTGACCAGATGCATGGCCGCCTCGAGTTTGCCCTCGATTCGCACCGGGCCCATGGCCATGGAGCGAACACGTTCGGTAGGCCGCGTAAACAAGCGAAACCATCGGCTCACGATACGCAGGCCGTGGGCAATGCCGAACAGCCCCGCGGCAATGCCGGCGAACTCGGCCTGGTACGAAGCCCGGCCCAGCCCCATGAGAAAAATGAAGCCCACGGCGCTGATCCACGCGAAAAGACGGACGAGATCGGGCAGCTCGAACCCGTGCTTGCGAACCTGGTATACCTTGAGCGGCTGGTTAATGTCGGGCAGCTCGTCAAGCTTGGGGGGCCGAAGCACCCCGCCCCGCTCCATCGCCCGCAGCATGACGCCGTGCCCCAAGGCACGCACGTCGTCGGCGTGGCCGCCGGCTTTCTTCCACACCTCGGCCAGCCCCGCACGCATGGTCGGTATGTCGTCGGGCCGGTACGAATCGTCGACCAGCCGCAGCCCCCGGTTGGCCACCGCCTGCCGCAGAAACGAGGCCATTTCCATGGCCGACAGCCCCGAGGTGCCGCCCTCTTCGCGCAGCCAGATCACGCCCAGCGGCCCCTTCGTGCCCCAGACAAGCAGACCCGGCTTTTTCACGAACTGCGTGAAGGGGCGCACGTGCTCGCCGTCCCACCGCAGCCCGAGCAGCGCAGCACCGCCGGCCTCTTCGGCCCCCAGGGGCAGCGACCCCGCGGGCCCGTGCAGCACGAAGCCCTCGCCGTCGCCGACCGAAATTCGATTGTACTCGCGCAACCCGCCGACATCGTTGGCGTCCATGGGCGTGACCATGCCCGCCTGCATGCCCGCCGCGCGCAGCTGCTCGACCACCTTGAACGCCGCCTGCGACTCGCCCCGGGCAGGCACCCAGGCCCAGCCGTCGCCGACCAGAGACCGGTCTACCGTTTCGGGCTTCCAACGAAGCGCTTCGGCCACTTTCTCACGATCGCTCTGGGGAAAATACTTCGGCGCTCGCCGCCTGACGACCAACATTGACATGCCCTTCAGTTTAGCCTGCCGTAAGTCGATGTCCAATAGCCGGGGCGTGGTATCCTGAAAAACATGTCAACGGCCACGCTTGGCGGGCTCGATCGCGAAATTGCCCGCATCTACGAAGAAGTGTCGGATCCGGCCGAACGGGTTCGCCGCGCCGAGCAACCCCTGCGCGCCTTTCTGCGCGACACGGTGCTGCCCATCGACGCCTACGGCGCCCGCTCGACCAACCTTTACGCCCGATACCGCCTGAACGCGCCCGAACTGCCCATTCAGGTGGTGCTTGCCATCTGGAACCCCGGCAGCGACAGCCCCATGCACAATCACCAGCACCTCACCGGGGTGGTCACGCTGCTCACGGGGCGGCTCATGGAAACCAAGTACGACCTCGCCCCCGACGGCGACGCCTGGCGCGTGGTGGCCGAAGCCCCCACCGAAATGCAATGCGGCGCATTCAGCCCCATTTACCCCGAGGGCATCGAGCAGGTGCACCGCATGTTCAACCCCGGCGACGAAACCGCGGCTACCCTGCACGTGTACTTCGGCCACCTGACCCGCCTCGACCGCTACCTGCCCATGCCCGACGGCCGCCTGCGCGCCGAACCCCGTGACCTCTGGTTCGACCCTGCCTGAGTGAGCCGGGCCCGCCTGACGCAATCGCTTCCATCTGACGAATTCCCTCCCGTCTGCCGATTATTTTCCGGGTACCCGCTTCAATCGCTGCCGCGCAGGGAAGAAAGCGCTTCGCGCAGCGCGCGACCCCCACGCACGCCGATCTGAATGTCGGCCACATTGGTACCCGTCGGTCCGCTGCGAAAGGCCAGACCGTGCCGCTCGCAGAACGAGGCGCTGTCGAACCCGGCAATGGCCGCGTCAAGCCCCTGCAGCCGACCGACCGTTGGGTCGACCCAGGCCCCCGCGTTGGCCGAATTTCCGTCGACCCCGTCGGTCGCCACGCTCAAGAACAGCCAGTCGTCGATATCGCTCATCGCACGGGCGACCAGAAGCGATAGATGCTGATTGCGCCCCCCACGACCTTTGCCGCGAAGATGAACCGCAGGCTCGCCGCCTGAGAGCCAGACACCCGCCCCGCCGCGCAGAACCTCGCTCCACCGGGCGGCGACCTCGCCGACATCGCCGTCGCCGTACGACAACGCTGCTTCGACATCGAGGCCCAGACGCTCGCGCACGGCCTTCACGACCAGGTCCGATGAGAGCACGATGCGGTGGCTGACAGAGGCCAGGCACGAATCGTCGGGGCGTACGGTTTCGGCAACTTCCCCCAGAAGCGCTTTGCCGCAGAGCTGCGACACCTCGGGTGGAAGCGGGTGGGCTGCCCCCGCCGCGGCCAGAACTCGCGCGACGTCTTTCCAACGCGTCACGTCGCCGGCGAGAGGACCCGATCCGATGGTCTCGAGCCTGTCTCCCCTTACATCGCTCACCACGATGGCCTGCGCCCGGCGATCGGCAAGGGCCGCAAGCTTTCCCCCGCCCCAGCGGGTCAGATGTCGGCGCACCACGTTCATCTGTTCGATGTCGAGGCCGGCCTCGAGCAGTATCGTGTACAGCCGCCGCAGCGTGTCGAGCCCCATTCCACCCAGAGGGGCGCCCAGCATGGCCGACGCCCCGCCGCTCAACAGAAAGAGCAATGGGCCGCGATGCCGCGCAAGCAGAAGCTCGGCCCTGTCGACCACGGCCACGCTGCCCTCGTCGGGCAACGGGTGGCCGGCCTCGACCAATTCAAGGGAACCGGCGGCGCCCCCTTCGCCATGGGGAACGGCAACAACCCCGGGCACATGCGGAAAGCGCGCGGCAACCCGGCGGGCCATGACGGCCCCGGCCTTGCCCCCGCCCAGCACCAGTGACGGCTCGAACGGCAGTTCGTCGAGCGCTTCGTCGACACGGCGGTTCACGTCGGCGCAGTCGAGCACCAGCCTGAACAGCACTTCGGCCACCGTGGCCGCATTCGTGGGATGGGCTTGATCGGACATCGGCAACAACCTCGGGGGCAAGAAACGCACGGCGCAGGTGGCTCCCTCGCACAGCGACGGCACCCCCCTCACTGTGGTATTCTATCGCGCAGTGGATGCGATCATCGAGGAATATCAGGGCATTCGCCGCATTTCGCTTCCGGGCTCGACCCTGAAGCGCGGCGAACGGGTCAATGTCTTCTGGAGCGACCGCGCCGGGGGCATTCTCTGCGACGTCGGCTGGGATACCGATGAGTCGTTCGCCGCCCTGCGCGCAGCCCTGCCCCATGCCCCCGCGCACGTACTGGTCACGCACCTGCACCCCGATCACAGCGGAGCGCTCGAGCGCATCAGACGCTGGTGCGACGCCGAAATCCGGGTTCCGCTCGAAGACGCATCGATTACCTCGGCGCCGCTGCCCACCGGTGTGCGCGGGTTTCACGGCGAGCAGGCGCTGCAGCTTGAAGACGTGCGCATCGAGATTCTGCATACCCCCGGTCACACGCCCGGGCATCGCTGCTTTCTGTTCGCCGAAAACGGCGCCCTGGTAACCGGCGACATGGTGCTGGGCGAAGGCACGACCTGGGTGGGCCCGCCCCACGGCGACATGCGCGACTACATGGACTCGCTCGAAAGGCTGCGCCATGCCGGTCATCGTTTTCTCTGCCCGGGTCACGGTACCATACAGCCCGATCCGGTAGAGAAAATCGACGAGTTCATCGCCCACCGCCGCCTGCGCGAGCAGCAGGTACTCGACGCCCTGCGCGAAGGCATCGGCGACCCGGCCGAAATCGTCAAGCGCAACTACAGCGAAACCCCAGCCTACCTGCATGCCCTGGCCGAAATCGTGGTGCGCTCCCACCTGGCCAAACTGCAGCACGAAGGCCGCGTGGACTGCCGGGGCGACATCTGGCACCCGGTTGCCGGCGTCGTCGACGCCTCGCGGGTATAAGCACGCCGCCCCGCCCTTCTCTCCCCAGTCGGATCTCGTTCCAATCGGACCGCTTCAAGGGCTCCGTCTACCCCGTTCGTAATCACGTCCCTGCTGTATTTTACCCCTTGTCTTTTTAAACAAGCGGTAATAAAGTAGGGGGACGAATGGCAGAACGACCTGGTCGGTCTGCCCCGAATATTCGCCCCCGTGAGAGCCCGGACTTTCCGGGGAAACGCTCGTTCGAATCCGGACTGCTATTACAGCGAGGTATGCATGGGATCGATCGTTTTCCGAAATCTACCAGAGACAGGCACGCACGCGCTTGCGGTCGACCTGCCACGATGGATGCAGCACAAAACCGCCGTCTTTATTCTGGCCCTGCTAGCCGCGGCGTTTTCGGGTTGCGCGCCTGACCTCGATCAGGACAACCCCGAACTGGGGCCCGACGGGCAGCCGCTGCGCCCCATCGCCCTCTTCGACCTGCAGGACCAACAGAAGCTGCCCTGGCCCAACGCGGTCGTGCAGACGAGCCTCGACGACCAAGGCAACCTCGTCATCGGTCCCCTGAACCTGCCGAACCCCGACAACAACCCGCTGCTGGCGCAGGTAAACCAGCTTTCGGGCTTCACGCAGCTGCCGGTCATTACCTTCGACTTCAGCCGCCCCATTTCCGAAGCGAGCATCAGGGTGGGTGAAAATCTCATCATTGCCGGTGTCGACCCGACCGGACAGGCCGAGCCCGATCTGATCACGCCGGGCGAGGTAGAAGTCGCTTTCGACGAAGAATACAACAAGCTGCGCATTTACCCGCAGCGGCCCCTGCGCCCGTCGAACCAGTACGTGGTGGTGCTGACGAAGTCGGTCGAAGGCGTCGACGGCCGCCCGATTCAGGAAGATCTTTTCTACCGCTTCACCAAGTACGAACAGCCGCTGTTCGACCCGGCAACCGGTCGCGTGCAGAGCGATCTGCTGGCCCTGAGCGGCGTCGGCCCCGAAGAAGCGGCCCAGCTCGAACAGCTGCGCCTGATTTACCAGCAGAACATTTACAGCAACGCAGCCCTGAACGCCTTTGTCGCGGCCGATCTGGGCGGTTCGCCTTCCGACGAAGAGGTCATCGAACACTACGCCGTCGCCGCGGCCTTCATCACGGCCGGCTACCCCGGCGGCGACCCGACGGCCCAGATGGACACGCTGGTGCAGGCGGTTCTCGACTCGGGCGCAGGCTCGGTCATTACCGAAGCCACGCAGACCCTTCCGGCCAACGTGTTCTTCAACCCCGACCTGAACCCATCGGCGCCGGCGGTACCCAACGACAACATCGGCTTCGTTTCCTTCACCTTCATCAATACGCTCGACTTCCGCGATGAAACGGGGGCCTGGCCCGATGAACCGGGCGCGGGCAACCCGGCCACGGCCCAGGTGCTCGCCATTTACCCGGCAGCGGTAACGCTGCAGCCGGTTCCGGTGGTCATCTTCCAGCATGGTCTGGGCAGCTGTAAGAACCAGGCCATGTTCGCGGTGGCCGATTCCTTCGCTTCGCAGAACATCGCCATCGTGGGCATCGACATCATCGAACATGGCACCCGCGCCGTAACCAACGTCGACCCCGATAACGACGAAGGCGAGCTCGGCCCCTGCGACCAGCCGGCCGTCAACGGCGGCGTGGCCCGCTCGGGCGAGGGCTTCATTCGCATCGACAATCTCGCGCTTACCCGCGACGCCATTCGCCAGTCGGTGCTCGATCAGGTGGCCCTGATGAAGGCGGTGAACAGCGGCAACTACGCAGCCGTAAACACGGGGTCGACCGACTTCGTGCCCGGCTCGGCCACCTTCGCCGGGGTCAGCCTGGGCGCCATGCTCGGCGGCATCTTCCTTGCCGAACAGGAGCAGGTCAATCTCGGCGTGCTTAACGCACCGGGGGCCTGGCTATCGCGCCTGTTTACCGAATCGCCCACCTTCGGGCCCGAGTTGCTCGGCACGCTGGCCGAACAGATGAACATGGGCCCGGTAACCGGCGAAACCTTCCAGGACTTCCTGACCAAGCTGGTTCCGCTCGTACAGGGTCTCGTCGACCCGGCCGACCCGGCCTACTACATGCACTCGGCCCTCGACGGCGGCCTGATTTCCGAGAACAACTCGATTCTCATTCAGGAAGCCATCGACGACCCGGTCATACCCAACTTCTCGACCGCATACATGGCGCAGACAGGCGGCGTGCCCCTCATCGAGGAAACGACGACGCAGGCCTTTCCCTTCCCCGCGTATACGCGGTTCGACAATGCGAGCCACAGCACGCTGCTGACACCCGACGACCCGACGGTCGAAGGACCCGATCAGGAACTGTTGGCGACGACGACGGCCATGCGAACGCAGCTGCTCACGTATATCGGAAGCTTCCTGCAGTCCATGGGTAACGCCATCCAGGTACTTATTACGGAATGAGGAGCCCCATGCACAAACTGATTCGTACCATAGCGGCAGTGCTGGCCGTCGGCAGTCTAGGCGTCGAGGCCCATGCCGCGGGCACCAAGCAGACCGAGAACTCGGCCACCGGCATGGGTATGGCCGACGCCCGCGTCGGCATCGTCGACGAACCCAGCGCGGTGTACTACAACCCGGCCGCCATGACCCAACTCGAAAACTCGGCGGTTTCGCTGGGCATCGTCGGCATCTTCCCGCAGGGCGAGTTCACGGCGCGAACCGACCTGCCCCAGGGCGTTCAGAACCCTGAGCTGCGGGCCGGTGAAACGGTCGACGCAGACATTCCGGTCTCGCCGCTACCGCACCTCTACGGTGTGCACAAACTGCCCGATTCCGGCGTCGCCATCGGCCTGGGCGTGTTCATTCCCTTCGCCACGTCGCCCGAATGGCCCGACAACTGGGCGGGTCGCGCGGCGGGCGAGCGCTTGCGCGTCCTGGCCCTGGCCATCAACCCCAACATTGCCTGGGAAATCGTGCCGGGCCTCAGCATCGCCGGCGGCTTCAGCCTGATTCAGAGCTCGCTGGAGATCGAGCGCACGATTCGCGGCAGCATCGGCGATCCGGGCGAAGACATCGGCGTCGAAATCGCCGCCGACGGCCAGGGCTACCAGGGCAACGCGGCCATTCTGTGGCGGGCCCACGACATGGTGTCGGTGGGCGTGAGCTACCGCACGGCCATCAAGGTCGACATGGACGGCGAGGTCGACTTCACCCTGCCCAACGCCACCTATGCTGGCCTGTTTCCCGACCAGGACGTGTCGACCAGCTTCCGGTTTCCCGATACGGTAAATGCCGGTATCGGCATTTTCCCGACGGAAGACTTGAAGATCGACGCCGAAATCGAGTTCAACCGGTGGAACGTGGTCAGGCAGCTGGTCATCGACTTCGAAGAAGGGGTGCCTTCGCAGGCCCTGGTTACCCAGCAGGACTGGGAGAACGAAGTCGCCTACCGCCTGGGCGCCGACTACATGGGCAGCAGCAAGTGGAACTTCCGCGGCGGTATCGCCTGGGATCCGAGCCCGACGCCGAAGAACCGTCGCAGCCCGATCTCGCCCGACTCCGACCGTATCGTGACCGGTCTCGGCGCCACCTATCATTGGAAGGCCCACGAGTTCGCGCTCGGCCTTCAATGGCAGCACTTCATTCCCCGCGGCGTGGGCGAAGAGGAAATTGCCGAAGGGGCGGCCGACCTGCCGGGCGACTACCAGTTCGACACCTACCTTGCCGGTCTTACGTGGACGTATAATTTCCGCTGATTCTCCTTACACAGGGAACCAACCAGCGGGCGCGGGTGCGCCCGCTTTTTTCATGGTCCACCGTCACGCCAGCCCTCGTCCATTCGCCCAAGAACTCCAACGAAACAGAAAGAGCGACTTCCGCCCATGGAAGTCGCTCTTCATGAAAGTATGGGATTGATGTCGGGGCGCCCCGCTCCCGATGAGCCGGTGGCAGGCAGCAGGCCCCTTCCCCGGGTCGCGGCAGGGCCCGCGTGCTCAACACCAGAACAGAGGGGAAAACAGAGAACCGCACTTCTTCCGCCGAAACCTCGGCGTCTCTGCGCCTCCGTGTTTCCTTTCCCCCGCCCCGAACCCGCGCTCAGGAGTTGTCGGCCACCTCGGCCTTCTTCTCGCCGGCGCCGTCAAGCACGATGCCGCGGAAGCTGCCCTCGGGCTGCGCTTCCAGTTCAAACACCGCCGGTCCCTGAATGCGAAGAAAGACCGGGGCCGAGTGCGAGACCTTTTTCTGCCAGCTCAGGGTCTTCGGCAGCACGTCGACGGCAAGATCGGGGCTGCTTTCGCTGAACATGCCGGCCATCCACCCCTGCAGCAGGTCGGTGAACTTGTTGCCCGTGACCGCCTGCAGATTTTCGACGCCCCGACGACGCGAGTTCACGAGCTTGCGTACGAAATCGGGGTCGTCGGCATGGCTGTCGATGAGGTGCTTCACGAACAGATAGGCGGCGCCGCGCTCGGCCAGACTGGTGCCGCTGTTGACCAGCGGCGTATCCTGCGGCGCATGCAGGAAGTAGCGGGCCCTGATGCGATTGCTGCGGTGAAAGCCGAAATAGGCTTCGGCCCAGTGACTGAGCCCCTCGTTCAACCATGAGACTTCCGAGCGCACACCGGCCTTCTGGCGCACGCCGAAGCTGATGAGGTGCTGCAGCTCGTGCACGATGACCTCGCTCAGCAGGCCCTTGTAGTCATCGGCATGGTCGTAGGCCCCACCCTCGCTGACCGGCATGGGCAGGTACAGGTAAAGCATGTCGCTCTTGTTGGTGCCGGCCCCGCCGGTCAGGTCCTTCGACGAGAAGAAGCCGCCGGTGAAGGCCCCCGGGTCGTTGCTGAATCCGTTCACGGCCTTGGTCATGAGCAGAACGAGCTTGCCGTTGCCGTCGATATCGGGCAGCGGCCCGAAGAGACGAACCGACTCGGGCACCGCCACATTGTCGACGTACTCGACCAGGGCCTGCGCCACGTCGCGCACCATCTGATTGTCGTCTTCGGCATACAGACCGACACGCTCGCCCTCGGCCACCAGCGTGGCGTCAATGCTCAGAAAGCCGCTCTTGTTGCGACCGGCCGGCGCCTGGAACGTGCGCGTCTTCGCCAGCGACTCGGCGGCGGGCGCCAGCTCGGCCGAGGGCGAAAACACGTCGTCGGGCTCAATGGCCGGCTTCACGGCGGCAACCTCGCCGATGGTAACCGGTTCGGCCATCTGGTCGCGCTCGAAGGCAGACGCCACCTCGTACCCCGTCACCGACAGGGCGTAGGTGCCCTTTCGCAACGTAGCGGGGTAGAACGCGACGACCGACTCGCCCTCCGGAGCGATCAGGCGCGCACGCCCCGCGGCATTGGGCACGATGACCGGCGCGTGGCCGATGACGTAACTGGGCGTCGGCCCCACGGCAGCGGGGGCGTCGGCGGTATCGCCGCAGGCAGCCGAGGGAGCAAGAAGCGCAAACGCAAGCAGGGATGAACCAAGGAGACGAATCATAGTTGAACTCTTCACGCAATCAGACGGATGGATGCTGTTCAGGTGCCTGCTTTTGCAAGCCCCGTGCCATCTTGTCTGCAAGGTC
>JAWLBW010000067.1:0-17327 GCA_041687475.1 bacterium | reverse complement strand
CCTACGACAAGCGCCTGATCGACCGTCCGCAGATCATTGCCTTGAACAAGGTCGACGTAACCGAGGCCGAAGAGACCGCCGCCGATGTTGCCGGTCGTCTTGCCGAGGCCGGGCACGAAGTCTACCGCATTTCGGCCGCTACCCGTCAGGGGCTTACCGAGCTGAAGTGGGCCATGTGGCGCCGGGTCGAGGAAAGCCGCGGCCCCGAGGAAGAGCCGGAAGTGCAGGACGACGGCAGCCCCCCGCTGCATTGATGCCGAAGTCTTGACGGATTAAGGGCATTTGATATACTGAAAAATTCACTTTGGGGCATTCGTCTAGTGGCCTAGGACGCGGCGTTCTCATCGCTGAAACAGGGGTTCGACTCCCCTATGCCCTACCAGTTTTCGATTAGGAGCGTGTTTACCCGAACACGCTCCTTTTTTTTGTTCCCGCTGCATTTCCCCCAAGCTACCCAGCGGCACGAGCGCACCGACAGGCACCGTAAATCGGGCCTGTCGCCTAAACCTTTGCGGTAACGGAAGCGACAGCCATGACGGAATGGAAGCGCCAAGGCAGGGGTAACGCCCCCGGCCATGCCCGAACAACCCGCGCAACCTTCGACGCCCTGCTGGCCGAGCTCTTCGGGCCGGTGTGCCTGACAATTGCCGCGACCTATTTCGTAACGCTCGTCGTAGACTTTCACGCGCTGCCGCTTTCGTCGCTGGCCGCCCTCGTTATCTCGGCTTCGCTCTGCGGCCTGCTCTTCCTGCTCGCCGCCCTGGCCGGCTTCGCCGGTAAGATACGTCCCGAAAAGAGTCACTTCATCGCAGGGTGCCTCGGCCTGGCCGCCGTTGCCGACGCCCTCTTCCGGCTTTATCGATTGCAAGGCGCCTCAGGCACGACCGATCTCATTCTCATCGTCATGGCGGGGGGATTCTTTCTTTTTTCGCTGCGATGGCTGCTTTTCATTGCTGCCACGCTGCTATCGGGCTGGTTCCTGCTCACCGCAGCGTCACAGCCCTTCCCGTCCTGGCTTCAATCAAGCTTCTCGCTCGTCGTCAGCGTGGCGTTTGCCGTCGCCTTTCAGCAGACCCGCAACGCCATCTATACCCGTTATGAGAGCCTGCGGCTGCGGTACCGGCGCCTGACCAGTGAACTGCGCAGTACCCTGGAAGCAACCGAAAAGAATCTGTACCGCCTGACCCATAACGCCGACGACATTATCTTTCGCGTGAGTCTGCTGCCCACGCCGACCCTGCAGTTCGTGAACCCGGCGGTTGCGAAGATCGTCGGCTACACCCCCGAAGAGCTCTATGAAGACCAGTGGATTGCGATGTCGCTCGTACACCGCGACGACAGAGATCTGCTGGCTCCCTTCAGTGCCCCCACCCACGAGCAGCACCGGCTCACTTTTCGCTGCCGGCATCGAGACGGCTCACTCGTGTGGCTCGAAGCCCGGGCGGGCGTGGTCACAAACCCGACGGGAGAAGTCGAAGCCGTCGAGGGCGTCATTCGCGACATTACCGAAAGTAAGATGAACGAAGAAGCACTGCGCGTCGCCAAGGAGAAGGCCGAGGCCGCCAACCGGGTCAAGAATTCGATTCTGGCCAACATGAGCCATGAGATTCGAACGCCCATGACGGCTATTCTCGGCTTCTCGGAAATTCTGCAGAAACAGGTCGACGACTCGGTTGCCCGGAACTACGCCCGTATCATCAACCAGGGAGGGTCGCGCCTGATGCACCTGCTTGACGGCATTGTCGACCTTGCGCGGCTCGAAGCCGGTCGCTTCGACATCGACGTCGCCCCCCACCGGCTGAACGATTCCATCGACCATGTCGTAGGGCTGCTGGGCGTTCTCGCCGCCCAAAAGTCGTTGCAGCTCCGGGTACGCGTCGACCGGGAGCTGCTGACCCATACCGATGCCCGCCGTGAAGAGCAGATACTCACCAACATCATCGGCAACGCCATTCGCTTTACCGAAACGGGCGCCATCTGCGTTACCGCCGAAGACGACGGCTGCGGCTCGGCTGTCATTCGCGTCGAAGACACCGGCATCGGCATAGACGAATCGTTTCTCCCCCTGGTGTTCGAGGAGTTTCGCCAGGAGTCGGAAGGGCTGCGGCGAAAACACGAGGGCAGCGGCCTCGGGCTGCCCATCGCCAAGCGGCTGGCCGAGCGCATGGGCGGCTCCATCACGGTGAAAAGCCGCAAAGGCGAAGGAACCTGCGTGACGATTGCCCTTCCTCTTTCGCAAGAGACTCCGGTGCCGCTTACGAACGCGCGTCGCCCCGATATCGAGCCCCCGGGAGCCGGCCACCTCCTGATTGTAGAGGACGACGCCGATGCGGCGCTACTCATTCGCGAAGCCCTGCATGACAGGTTCGACCACATCGTGCACGCCGCTCATGCCGACGAAGCCTTGGAGCAGGCACGGCTGCACCCGTTCGACTTCGTACTGGTCGATATTCACCTGGTAAACAGCCACTGGGACGGCGTCGAGACCATGCGCCGCCTGCGGGCGCTGCCCGCGTACGGCGAAACGCCCATTGTCGCACTGACCGCTTTCGCCATGCAGGGCGATCGGGAACGTCTGCTAGACGCCGGATTCAGCGCCTATCTGGCAAAGCCCTTCAGCGCAGCCGCCCTGATTGATGTCCTCGAGCGGCAGCGGCACGCGGCGCCGGACCGCCTTCAGTCGTTGTGATAGGGTTCGCCGCGCAGGATGGAGTCGGCGCGATATATCTGTTCGGCAAGCAGCATGGGCACGTGCTGGTGGGTGAACGTCAACGGCGACAGACTCCACACCCAGTCGGCTCTCGCGCGTACGTCGCCCGCGTGGCCGTACGGTCCGCCGATGACAAAAGCGATTTCGCGCGTGCCGCCGTCAACCAGGCGTCGCAACCGCTCAGAGAATGAGCGGCTGTCGACCAACTTGCCCTTCTCGTCGAGAAGAATCAGGTAGGCATCGCCCACGGCCTTGAGAACCCGCTCGCCCTCACGGGTGGTCAGCTCCTCGGGCGTGCGGTTGCCCGATTCCTTCTTGATCTCGACCCACGAGACCTCGTAATGACGGCGCAGGCGCTTGAAGTACTCGTCTACCGCGGCCCGCATGGCCGCGTCCTTGATCTTACCGACCGAGACCAGCTTCAGGTGCACGATCGGCGCTCGCCGCGTTCAATTCGGGCAGATCGGGCACGTAGCGGGGCGCGTCCATCCACAGCTTTTCGATTTCGTAGTACTGGCGCACCGGCTCGTAAAAGACGTGCACGATAACATCGGTAGAGTCGATGAGAATCCACCGGCCTTCCTTTTCGCCCTCGATACCTTGCGGACGTTCGCCTGCCTTACGCAGCTGCTCGTCGATGGAGTCGGCTATGGCGCGCACCTGCCTGTCCGACGAACCGCTTACGACAATGACGTAATCGGCCACGTCGGTCAGCGCCGTCGTTTCGAAAACAACCGGCTCGGAAGCTTTCTTGTCGAGCGCGGCGGCAACAATCAGCTTGACTTTGTCTTTGGTCTGCAAACTCTGGGTTCCTCCAGTTCCACCTCAATTTTCCGCGTCATTGCGGTACAGGTGGCACTGTTCAATATAATCAATAACTTCGGGCGTCGTAAGATAGCGAAGGGATTTTCGGGCGGCCGCTCGGGCACGCAGTTCGGTGCCCGAAATCTCCAGCAGGGTCGTGCGGTACAGGTGCAGCACCCTTCCGCTCCGGAAACCGAGCGACTGCTCGGCGTGATTGTAGCAGAGCCCTCGGTCGTCGGCAACGGCGCCGTTTTCGCCCGTTACTTCCGTGCCCGATGGCGCCAGCACATCGGGGGGAAAAAGCTCCTGCACCGACTCGATGACCTCGCCCGGCCTCGCGCCCACAAACAGACTCGCGGCTGCAACGATACCGCGCCAGTCTTTCCAGCGGGGAAAACCGCGCAGGGTATCGACCCCCACGATCAACACAAGCTCGTCGGCACTGTACTTTTCGCGCAGCCGCTGAACCGTATCGACGGTGTACGAGGGTCCGCTGCGGTCGACATCGACCGTGCTCAACGAGAAACGGGAATTCGACGCAATGGCCCTGCGCACCATTTCGACCCGGTGCTCGGCGTCGGTTATCGGCGCGTCGGTCTTGAAGGGCGACACCGCGGCCGGCACGAACAGCACTTCGTCGAGCGGCCAGGCCTCGAGCGCCTCTTCGGCGAGCCTGAGGTGCCCGAAATGAATGGGGTCGAAGGTGCCCCCCAGTATTCCGATGCGCCTCATGCCATCGCTCAGGAGCGAACCTGCCCGTTGCCGTACACCACGAACTTCTGCGTGGTAAGCTCGGTCAGGCCCATGGGCCCGAAGGCGTGCAGCTTGGTCGTGCTGATGCCGATTTCGGCCCCCAGCCCCAACTGGCCGCCGTCGTTGAAACGAGTCGAGGCGTTCACCATGACGCAGCTCGCATCGACTTCCCTCAGAAAGCGCTGGCTGTTGGCGTAATCGCGGGTCACAATACTGGCGGTGTGCTGCGAACCGTAGGCGGCGATGTGATCGAGGGCCGCATCGAGCGAATCGACGACCCGCACGGCCAGAATCAGATCGAGAAATTCGGTGTTCCAATCTTCTTCGGTGGCCGGTTTCGCCCGCGAGACGAGCGCCTGCACGGTCTGGTCGCCACGCAGTTCGACATCGGTCAGGGCCTTGTCGAGCATGGGCAGAAACGATTCGGCCACGCTGCGGTGCACGAGCAGCGTTTCGAGGGCATTACACACACCCGGACGATGCGTCTTGCCGTTTACCGTGATGTCGCGGGCCATTTCCAGATCGGCGGCCTCGTCGACGAAGACGTGGCACACGCCCTTGTAATGCTTGATGACGGGTACCCGGGCGTTCTCGGCCACGAAACGGATGAGCCCCTCGCCGCCGCGGGGAATGACCAGATCGATGAGTCCTTCCATGCGAATGAGTTCGAGAATACCGGCGCGATCGGTAAAGGGAACGACCTGCACCGCCTCGATGGGAAGGCCTTCGGCCGCCAGGGCCCGCTGCAGGGTTTCGGCCAGCACCATGTTCGAACGATGCGCCTCGGAGCCGCCGCGCAAGACGCAGGCATTGCCCGACTTCAGGCAGAGTACGGCCGCGTCGACCGTCACGTTGGGACGCGACTCGTAAATCATCGCGATAACGCCGAGGGGAATGCGTACCTTACCGACCAGCAGATCGTTGGGGCGCCGCCACATGCCGGTTACCTCGCCCACCGGATCGGGCAGCGCCATGACCTCGCGCACGCCGTCGGCCATGGACACAATGCGCTTTTCGTCGAGCTTCAGGCGATCGAGCATGGCTTCGCTCAGCCCACGTTCGCGCCCTTCGTCAAGATCCTTTTCGTTGGCGGCCATGATAGCCGCCGCACCGGCGACCAGCTCATCGGCAATACGCGCCAGTACCCGGTTCTTACGGCCGGTATCGATGCTCGCGAGCACCCGCGCGGCGGCACGAGCCTTCTGCGAAATCGAACGGATTTCTGCGGCGATGTCAGTGGTTGCAGTCGACATATTCTTCTCTCTTCGTCTCTAATCGCAGTCATGCTGACAGGCGCGGTCGCCCCCGGCGAACCAAGGGCGGTCTCACCATCAGGGAGATCCTAGCTGGCGTCGGCGTCGAGCATGACCAAATCGTCGCGATGTATCACGACGTCGCTGTACTTGTATCCTAATATGTTTTCTATCTCGCTGGACTGTTTGCCGGCAATGCGCAGAACCTCATCGGTGCCGTAGTCGCTCAGCCCGCGGGCGAATTCCTGCCCGCTTTCATCGCAGACGGCCAGCGCGTCGCCACGGGCAAATTTTCCTTCGGCCCGCAGAATGCCGCTCGGCAACAGACTGCGTTTGCCCTCGCGCAGGGCCTTGACGGCGCCGGAATCGACCACGAGCCGGCCGGTCGGCTTTACCGAAAAGGCAATCCAATGCTTACGGCCGGCCAGCCGGTCGCCCGTGGCCGAGAAAAGGGTGCCGATATCTTCGCCGCCCACGATGCGGGTAAGCACTTTTTCCGTCATGCCCTGGGCTATGACCGTGGGAATGCCGTAGGCCGCCGCCTTTCGGGCCGCCTCGAGCTTGGTAACCATGCCGCCGGTGCCCGCGGCCGATCCCGAGCCGCCGGCGAGCCGTGTTATCCGCGCATCAATGCGCGGTACGAACGGAATGCGCTTTGCCTGCGAGTTGCTGCGGGGGTCGGCGTCGAAAAGGCCCTCGATGTCGGAAAGAATGACGAGCAACTCGGCTCCGATGAGCGACGCCACCAGCGACGACAGGTTGTCGTTGTCGCCGACCTTGATCTCCTCGACGACCACGGTGTCGTTTTCGTTGAAGACCGGCACGACCTCGAGCTCGAACAGCGCCGACAAGGTATTGCGGGCGTTGAGAAAACGACGGCGATTGGCCAGATCATCGTGGGTGACCAGCACCTGGGCCACCTGCACGCCGAGGGCGCCGAACGCCTCTTCGTAGGCGTGCATCAACCGGCTCTGCCCCACGGCCGCGGCCGCCTGCTTCATGCGGATTTCGCGCGGGCGGGCAATGCCCAACGCCCCCACACCGGCAGCCACCGCCCCCGAGGTAACAAGCGCAACCTCGCGCCCCTCGCGTCGCAGGGCATCGATTTCGGCGGCCAGAATTCCGATGAAGCGTCGGTCGAGCGCACGCCCCCCATCGGTAAGCAAGCTGCTGCCTACCTTGACGACGATGCGACGGGCCGCCGAGAGCTGTTGCCGGATAGTGTCCATAAACCTTTCATTATAGCGGGAGAGGGCGAATGGGGGCCACTTGCCGCCCCGCGAGCGATCGCCCGACGCCTCGACATGCAGTCGACGAGCCGGAAAGCAGCCCCGTGAATGCGTGAAAACTCCCCTTCCATTCCTTACGCCCCCTTCTTCGGCTTATGGATTAAGGATTTATAGTGGATTGGGGGATTAAGGATTTTCGTCGGCGGACGAATTACAGATCGCCGGTGGCCAGCGGCAGCGAGGCCGAGCGCCACTCGGCCACGCCCGCGCGCAGGTTGTGCGCCTGAAAGCCACGCTCACGAAGCAGCGCGACCGACTCTTCGGCCACGATACAGTAGGGTCCGCGGCAGTAGGCGATGACCTCGCGGTCGGTGGGCAGTCCGGCCATGGTGCGTTCGAGCACATCGCGAGGCACCGAGCGCGCCCCCGGTATGTGGCCCTGGGCATACTCGTCGGCCGGTCGCAGGTCGAGAAGCAGCACCTCGCCCTTCTCGACGATGCCCAGCAGATCGGCGCCCGTTACCCGCGCCATCGATTCGCGGTCGCCGAAGAAGTCGCGCAATGCCTCGCGCACCTCGGGCAGTCGGCTCTCGCCCAAGCGGCGCAGAGAAACCCAGAACCGCACCACATCTTCATTGGCGATGCGGTAATAGACACGGCGCCCTTCCTTCCGACTTTCAACCAGACGCGCTTCGCGCAGAACCTTCAGGTGCGCGCTGACCAAGGCAACGCTCTGCCCCGCCTGCTCGGCAAGAACCTCGACGGGTTTCTCGCCCTGGCAGAGAAAATTCAGAATGCGCAGCCTTTTCGGGCTCGAAAGCGCCTGCGTAATACGCGCAAACTGTTCGTAGACGTACTCGCCGAGTTCTACGTCGGGCATCAAGAGTCCCCCTGGCCGAATCAAGACTCAAAAGATCTTTTTAACATTCGGATGTTGAAAGGACAAGCGGCTGCCCGGCAACGGCTGCGGCTTCACCGGCCACGCTACGCCGGAGCGAAGAACAAAGCGATTCGTCGAGCGGAAAGAAATTTCCCCAATCAGCCGGCGAGCGGTTCGACGGCGAAGCCCTCGCGCCGCAGGAATTCGAGCGACTCGGCTTCGGCTTTGAAGAAATGCGTGTCGATACCGCCCAGGAAGGCTGCGGTCTTGGCAAGCACGCGCACCCAGGCCTTGGGCATTGTGGCCACGTAGCAGAAACCCTGGTTGCCGAGTTCCTTGGCAAGACCTGCAAACGCCTTGATATAGTCGTCGCCGGCCGATTCCAGGGCGCTCACGTCGTGATACACGGCAATACGCTCGACTCCCCTGTTGCGCAGCGCCGAAATTTCACGCCGCATGGCAGACGTGATCGCTTCGCCCTGGGTGGCGTCGCCGTGGCCCGAATGAACGATGAACACTACATTTTGAACAGCTGTAACCATGGCTGGGGTCCGGACACGTGTAAGGAGTTTGGGTGAAACCTCTTTCACGCAGCGCATGTGGCCTTGCAATCTGCATGAAAGGTACCAGCTGATCATTACCAGACTCCGCGACCGCTCGTCAAGTCGGGCCACGCGATAGCAAGGCCGGCGACCACGCTTGAAAGTGGTCGAAGGAGGTACGAATGCAGACACACGAAAGACCCGTTCGTGAGGGAAAGGAGCTCGCCCGCGACTTCGCCCTGGGCCTGCTGGGCGGGCTTGCCGGCACCCTGGCCATGACCAAGGCCATGCCGCTGCTCACAAAGCTCGAGCGCGAAGAGGCACAGCGCCTCCAGAACGAGGCGGCACCCGAATCTTCGGTCTACGTACTTGCCCGGCGTCTGACCGGCCTGCTCGGACTCGAGGTCAGCGAAGAAAATCTGGGCCGCCTCGCCGAAGCCATTCACTGGGTGTACGGTACCTCATGGGGCGGCGTGCTCGGCCTGCTGCACGACCGAACCCCACGCCTGATGCGCGCCGGCGCCCTGCCCTTCGGTCTTCTTTTCTACCTGCTCAGCGACGAGGCCATGCCCGCAGCCCTGAAGCTCGCACCGCCGCCGAACCGGCTACCGGTCGACATGCACCTGCGCGATCTCGTCGGCCACCTGGTGTGGACGTTTACCGCCGACGCCGTGTACCACGGCGCGCGCCGGGTCGCCTCGTAAATCCACAATCCACAATCCGCAAGCCCGATCTTTGTTGGGATACATATGGAGAGGGTTGAGAGTCGAATACCCCAATCTGCCATTTGCCATCTGCAATTCACCCTCCCCCTCACCATACTTATGGAAGTTCGGTCTTGAGCAGAGCGCTCCGTTCTGGTAGCATCCTCTATCCCCGAGCATTTTTTATCAGGGGTCAGGGAGTACACGAGCATGAGCAACCAGAACACTTACCCCGATTATGTCGAACGCGGCGGCGAACTCGTCTTCCGCTTGCCGTATGCCATGACGGGCGTCAAGCTGAATTCCTTTCTCCTTCAGGCCGATCACGCCCATCTGACCTCGCTCTGCGACCGCTACCTGAACCATCCCTCACGCGACGCCGTACGCTACGTGCCCATCGGCTCGTTCGTGATGCTCACGCTGGCCGATATCGAGAAAATCACCTCGCGCGCGCCGGCCGACAGCCAGATCGGCTACACCCCCGAAATCGACGTGGCCTTCTGGGTGCCCACCCTGGGCATGAAGAAGGTCGCCGGGGTGTGGGTGCCCGACCGCTTCGCGTGGTTCCAGCCCTACCTGTTCGTCGACAACATTTACGCCACGGTGGCCGGCCGCGAGGTCTTCGGCTTTCCCAAGACCATGGCCACCTTCGACCTGCCGACCGACTTCCGCTCGCCCGATAAACTGGCCGTCGACACGTTCGGCTTCAAAAAATTCAGCCCCCAGACCAAGGGGAAGGTCCACCGCCTGCTCGACCTGCGCCGCGTGACCGAGAGCAGCAGCACCCCGCCGACATGGAACACGCCTGAAGAAGCCATCAGCGGATTCATCGAGACCCTTACCGACAGCGGCGCGCTCGAAATACCCGGACTCGACCTGGCGGTCGATCTGGCCTCGCTGCTCGGACCGGTCGAAATGCGCATGGTCTTTCTCAAGCAGTTCCGGCACGTCGCCTCGCAGAACGGCGCCTGCTACCAGGCCGTTACCGAAGCAGCCGCCAAGGTTACCGGTTTCCGCAGCGGCGGCCTTTCGTTCGGCGACTACGAGTTGAACATTCACGCCCTCGACAGCCACCCCATCGCCCGCGAGCTGGGCCTGGCCGACGGTACCCTTCGTCCCCTCGCCGCCTTCTGGGCCGATTTCGACTTCGACCTGCCCGAAGGCGAAGAGGTGTGGAAGGCCGAGGTCGGCGCACCCCGGCGCAAGAAGGTGGCCGTGCTCGGCGGCGGTGTCGGCGCCATGACGGCGGCCTTTCAGCTGACCGAAGAACCCGGCTGGCAGGATAAATACGACATTACCGTGTACCAGATGGGCTGGCGCCTGGGTGGAAAGGGGGCCAGCGGCCGGAACGCGAAGCACCAGGAACGCATCGAGGAACACGGCCTGCACATCTGGCTCGGTTTCTACGAAAACGCCTTCCAGATTATGCGCAAGGCCTACGCAGAGCTCGGCCGCCTGCCGGGCATGCCGCTCGCCACGTTCGAAGACGCCTTCAAGAAGCAGAGCTTCATTACCCTGGAAGAACACGTCGACGGCAAGTGGTATCACTGGAACTTCGACTTTCCCACGAACGACGAAATTCCGGGCGACGGCGACCCGCTGCCCGAACCGTGGGACTACGTGCAGATGCTGCTGCAGTGGATGATTAACCAGTGGAAGGCTTCGCCGGCCACCGCCGGGTCGGAAAAGCCCGACCCCTCCGGCATCTGGGCCCTTCCGGGGCTGTCGATGGTGCGCGACGCCACCGAAGCGGCCTTCAACCTGGCCTTGAACATCGGCGAAGTCGCCTTCCTGTACACCGCCCACCAGATCGCGCGTTCGCTGGCCGCCGAACCGGGCGAAGCCCGCAGCTCGCTGCTGCTGAACCTGCTCGATAACTTCATCGACTGGTTGTGGAAGCACCTCGAACACGCCATCGAGAGCAACACCGAGGCACGCCGGTTGTGGATCATGATGGATCTGGGCTACACCGTCATTCGCGGCATGCTGGTCGACGGCGTGGTGACGAAGGGCTTCGAAGCCATCGACCAGTGGGATTTTCAGGAATGGCTGCGCCGCCACGACGCCTCGAGCATGACCGTCGAGTCGGCGCCGGTGCGCGGCATTTACGACCTGGTGTTCGGCTATGAAAAGGGCGACACGACGCGTCCGAACCTCGCTGCCGGCGTGGCCCTCAACGGCGCCATGCGCATGGCCTTTACCTACAAGGGCTCGATCTTCTGGGAAATGCAGGCGGGTATGGGCGACACCATCTTCACCCCGCTGTATGAGGTTCTCAAGCGCCGTGGGGTGAAGTTCGAGTTCTTCCACAAGGTCAAGAACCTGGGCCTCTCGGGCGACGGCGGTTCGGTGTCGAGCATTACCATGGGTCGGCAGGCCACGCTCAAGGCCGGTGCGTACCAGCCGCTCGTAAACGTAAACGGCCTGCCCTGCTGGCCCAGCGAGCCGCTGTACGAACAGCTGGTCGAAGGCGACGAGCTCAAGACCCGTAAAATCAATCTCGAATCGGCGTGGAGCGACTGGGAAGACGTCGAGGAAATTACCCTGCACCAGGGCGAAGAATTCGACGAAGTCATTCTCGGCATTCCCGTGGCCGCTCTGCCGTACATCTGCGGCGAGCTCATCGAAGCCCGCACTGCGTGGAAGCAGATGGTCGACAACGTCAAGACCGTGCAGACCCTGGCCATGCAACTATGGCTGCTGCCCGACCGCGAGGGCCTCGGCTGGCCGTACCAGAAGACCGTGCTCGACGCCTACGCCCAGAACTTCAACACCTGAGCCGACATGAGCCACCTGCTCAAGGAAGAAAACTGGCCGTCGCCCAAGCCGCGCAGCCTGGCCTACCACTGCGGCCCCGCGCCTGACGCCGACCCCATTCCCCCGTTCAGCGATCATGGTTTTCCCGCGCGCGAGAGTAAGCGGGTCAAGAAAATGGCCGTTGAATGGCTCGAGAAGAACGCGGCCTGGCTCTGGCCGCAGGCGGCCGACCCGGCCAACCCCACCGGCCTTGACTGGAGCAAGCTTGCCGACCCGAAGAACCGCACGGGCAAGAACCGCATGAACGCCCAGTACTGGCGCATCAACATCGACCCCACCGAGCGCTATACGCTCAGTGTGAAGGGCAGCAGCGGTTATCGCCTGCGCGCCGATCAATCGGGTTTCGACAACCTCTTCCTGGCCGGCGACTGGACGTACACCGCCATTAACGCCGGCTGCGTCGAAGCCGCGGTCATGTCGGGCCTGCGGGCCGCCCGCGGGCTCTCGGGCTTCCCGAAGCGAATCATCGGCGAAGACTCCTGGTGGTAAGCGCAGCGGCGCTTACCACCAGAATGCCCAATGACCGATGCCCAATGATCGATTATCGTGCGGCACGGGTTGCACGGTCGTGACCGGTGGGCCCTGCTCGGTTGCCTGCGGCAACCGGATGCCCGATGCTCAATGCCCAATGGTCGATTTTCGTGGGGTACGGTTGCACGGTTGTGACCGCGTGTGCCGTGGTGCCGCTGCCGCTTTCATATTATGAAAGGAGCCAGTCGCCCCAATGTGACTGCCCCTTTTCCCGCGTTCCGAGTTCCGCGTTTGAGTGAGTTCCGCCTTTCCCCGGTGCCGCTTTCATATTATGAAAGGAACCGGTCGGCCGGGGAAAAAGCCCATATATATATGATAAAGGGCACCGGCTATCCTGAGAGATGGGCTGCTTCATATGAGGAATCGGGGCGGTCTGGGGAAAATACGTTCATATTATGAAAGGAATCGGCTGCCCCGCATTCTCGACAAATGGATGACGAGCGTGCGACCTTACCCGGCAAGCGGCCGGCTCCTGGGGGTAAGAGCTGAACGTCAGCCGCTTGACTATCCTCTCCCGCCCCTCCGTGCCTGGTCGCGCACAGGCAGCTTCGATCGCTCGTCCCTACCAGAAAATAGAAAATGCGTTCCCATTCCATTCCGGCCAGACAGCGTTTGTCCAGCTGAGTGGTTACTGTGTAAGCGATAAGTGGACAGGCCCCCTCCTGTCCGTTAGGATGTCTAACCGATATCTTTGCGCTGAGGTTGATAGCTATGCAGGTTCTTGAGCAACTCGTTGAACTTCACTTCCAGATTGTCGGCGACGTCGTGCCCGTCGACCACGGGTACGCGCTCTTCTCATCCCTCAGCGAACGCCTCGAAACGGATGCCGACAAATGGGTACACGAAGCCTCGAACGTCGCTTTGTTGCCTATCCGTGGGCGCTACGACGGTAAAGGAAAGCTGCACCTTGGCAAGGGATCTTCTTTCGGGCTTCGTGTGCCTGCGGAACTGATACCACGCTTCCTGCCATTGGTCGGCGAACGACTACGCCTTCACGAATGCACCATCACGGTCGGCGTGCCGTTGACTCGGGCCTTGGAACCAGCACCCGTTCTTTACGCCCACACCGTCACCACGCGCAACGGCCAGGATGAACAGCGGTTCGATGCCGAAATCGCCCGGCAACTTGCCGCATTGGGTGTCGAAGGGCAGATAGAACGTGGGCACCGTCGCATCATTACCATTCACGGGAAAAAAGTGGTTGGACACTCGCTTCTGGTGCACGGTCTTTCGCCCGCCCATTCACTTCTTCTACAGGAAAAAGGGCTCGGCGGGCGTCGGAAGATGGGTTGTGGGGTGTTCGTGCCGTCTGAGTTGAGAGACTGAAGTGCACGTCGCTGAGGCAACGGGCGCAAAGCTTCTTGCGAAGGGGCCACGGCAGGGCTTCGATTCGCCCTCCGTATATCAACACGGTCAGGATGTTTTTCAGGCAGCCGCTGCGATATTGGCAAACAGCCTCGGTAACATATCGTCAACATTCGGGCTCGAGCAAGCAGACGTTTCTCGTCTCAGGCGGCTCTTGGGGATCGCTGGTCTTCTTCATGACGTGGGCAAGGCAAACAGTAGCTTCCAGGACATGCTCCATGGCCGGCTCAAAGATCGTTTACAACCAGTCAGGCATGAAATTCTTGGCGCCGTGCTCATGGTTACCGATGAATGGTGGGGGCGGTGGCTGAAGACAGTGGTTCCGGAACCCGATTTCTGGATCGTGGTGTGGGCTGTGGCCGGCCATCATCTGGCTCTTACAGAAAACGCATCGGGGGTTGTCGAAGCTTATCGAACGAAGAACACTCCGGCTCAGATTTCGGTTTACACCGAAGGCCTTGATGTCAGACGCATACTTGAAGACGTCCGGGCCGTACTCGGAGGTTCCTGCTCGCTCCCACCAACTCTACCCGACCTCAAATTTTCATTGAACGATGAGCTGTTGCAAGTGGCAGTTGAGGCATTCGTCGACCTTTCAGAAGCAGCTTGGAACAAATTGAAGCAAACTTCGGGGTTCAAGCGTGATCTGGCCTTGGTTAAGGCATTGCTGATTGCGTCCGATGTCGCCGGCTCGGCCCTTCCTGCCGGTGGTAAATCAGTGCCTGAATGGATTGGTGCGAACCTTCCAGCAACACTGTCACAAGAAAAGGCGAATGCAGTGGTCGAAAAACGGCTGAAGGGCAACCCCCCGCGAGATTTCCAGATTGAGGTCGCCTCGTCTAGCGCAGAAATTACCCTCGTCTGCGCCGGTTGCGGCTCTGGAAAGACGACTGCGGCGTATATGTGGGCAGCAAAGCACGCCATCGGTCGGAAACTGTTTTTTACGTATCCCACAACGGGCACGGCCTCGGCGGGTTACCAGGATTACCTCCTTGGGGTCGACGATCTTGATTCCGACCTCTTGCACAGTCGGGCATCCGTCGATCTCGAATCCATGATGGACGTTCCTGATTCGCCGGATCCGGGCACCGAAATCGACCGCCTCGGAAGTATGCGCGCTTGGGGCCGCGAAGCGATTGCCTGCACTGCCGATCTCGTACTCGGCGTCGTGCAGAACCAGCGGCGTTCAATGTTTTCATTTCCGGCCTTGGCACAGGGAGCCTTTGTTTTCGACGAAATTCATAGTTATGACGAACGTCTCTTCGGCGCCTTGCTGCGGTTTCTGGAAGTTTTCACGGGGGCGCCGGTCCTTTTGATGAGTGCGTCCATACCGCCCGACAGGTTAGCTTTGCTCCGCGAAAAGTTCGGCGACAGGTTGAATGCTGAACCCATCAGGGGGCCTGTCGAACTTGAAGACATCGAGCGCTACGTTCTGCAATGGCGTGCAGGCCCTGAAGATTGCCTCACAGTTGTCGAGCAGGCACTGGCCCAGAAAAAGAAGGTCTTATGGGTTTGCAACACGGTGAACACCGCCGTCGAAACCTTCGAGAGCGTGAAACCCATCGCCAACAAGGTAGGAGTAGAAACCATTCTGTTCCATAGCCGGTATCGCTACACAGATCGCGTTGCACGTCAGGCCGGCTTGCTACGGAAATTCAGCTCGGAGCAACCGGTCATAGCGGTTACAACGCAAGTGTGTGAAATGTCGTTGGATATAGACGCAGGAGTCCTCATATCTGCCTCGTGCCCATATCCCGCGTTCATTCAGCGCCTTGGGCGTCTGAACCGTAGGGCGGTAAGCAACGACCCCTGGCCTGCCTACGTTTACCCGTTTGCAGGTAGACCGTATGACGGTTCTCAAGCTGTCACTCTGCGCCATGCGACCGAAGACTATGTCCGTCAGACCGAAGGCAGACCGCTTTCACAGCGGGCACTGGCCGATTACCTGGAGCAGCTCCGAGCCGGTCGCCAGTTAGAGTTGAAGCACGCGGCCTGGCTTGATGGGGGGTGGTTAAGCGGGCCATTACCGCTGCGCGAGGGCGACAACTCGATAACCGTTGTCCGCGAAGAAGATTTGGCTACATTGTCCGGAAGAGGAGCTTCCCGTGATCTGATGAAGTGCTCCATACCTTTGCCTTGGCGTAAGAATATCGTCTTGGAGCAGAGAGTCGGCGGGTACTGGATAGCACCTGAAGGAACAGTTGATTATTGCAATATCAGAGGGGCGAAATGGGCATCTTGAACGAAGGAATTACCTGGAGCCTCAGTGACCCTGGAATGGGCATCATGGAGCGAGCCGGCCTGGCTGCACTGTATCTTTCGCTTCGCGTCGCCGAAGAGGAAGGAGTTAGTCTGGCTCCCTTGGAATGGCAGCCCGACGATTTAACTGCGGAAGCGGTCACCATTCGTTCGTCAAGCAGTGATGAAGAGGCTCTCAAGCGGTTGTTCGAATGGTGTTGGCAGGTTCGTAACGGCGTACTCGTCTTTCCCGCCATTCACTCGGAGCGGGCGAGAGAAAATCTGCATCTTCGCCTCTCGCATCACAACGGCATCTTGAGCACTTTTCTCCAAC
This sequence comes from bacterium, assembly GCA_041687475.1. Classification (GTDB taxonomy): domain Bacteria; phylum J088; class JAWLBW01; order JAWLBW01; family JAWLBW01; genus JAWLBW01. The sequence continues at coordinate 1,167 of JAWLBW010000067.1, read as the reverse complement.
ACCCCAAGGTGCAGCCCAAAGGCGAGTTTGTACAGCGAATTGTCTCGCTTGACGATGCGAAAGAGGTCAGGGCGGCTTACCAGGTGCTTGAGGCGGCGAAACTCAAGCCGCTAACCGATCTGTCGTCTTTGTTTCGGAAAGGTGAGCTGACCCCAAAGCCGGTAACGCTTTCGGGGTGGGTGTTTCCGGGCATCGCCCCGCGGTATGCAACAGAGAAGGCCTGGGTCGGTTCGGCCAATACGGCTTTGCTGCTCATGTTGTCGCCGATTGCAGTGCTCTATCAACAACTAGCGACGGAACGATCCAGTTGGATTTTTGTGGTTCCCGACGTGGTAAACCTCGAAACCTATGCCGACGGCAAAAGGAACCTCCAGCGCCTTCTTGACCCGGGCGTTTCAGATGTTGCCGGCTTGAGCGACGCCGGCCTGCGGTTTCTCGCGGCTGTCGCGACAGACAAGGCTGCACGTATGCCGGTTGCCGGTTGCCGCGTGGTCGCAATGGGCAAGGTTACCTACTACCCGAATCAGAAGGTGCGACGGGGGGTCGTCAACATCGTGCCTCGTTCGACGGCCCTGAAAAGATACAGGGCGCTGAATCGAATCATGGGAAATGCTTGGGTCCAGCTGAAGACAAAACCTGAAGGCGTACAAGCCAACTCAATAAAGACCAAAGCGAAGAAACAGCCCGTAAAAATGGCTGCTGCTCGTGATGAGAAAAATGCCTCTCATTTTTCGACGGTCCCGTCGGGGCGCGGTCGGATAGCCGACAATCTTGCCAACAACCGGCCTTGGTATACGGATCTTTTTTCTCCCTTCTCGTGGGAGAAACGAATTCTGGAAAAGAGGTTGGGCGGGTCTATTCAGGCAAGCTGGTTTCGGATGCTGTCGATGCAGCGAGACAATTTTCATGCACTGATCGAGGAAGAAGCAATGTGGGATAGAGAAGAAGATCGGTTGTTTGTCGAAGCCTTCTGGGAAAACCTACGGGCTCTATACGCACTTGAAGGTAAGGCGGTAGAGCGGGGGGGCACGAGAGATGTCAAAAAGCGTTGGCAGCATCTACGCGAGGATATTCGCCGTATGCTGTTTCGCGCAAATACGCGTAATCAGGTACGGCAGGTAATGGCTGATATTTTTTCGCGCCCTGCCGGCCGTGTTTCAAAGACGT
>JAWLBW010000066.1:0-17392 GCA_041687475.1 bacterium | reverse complement strand
CGAGTTCCTTTTCGATGCGGCTGATGTCGACGTCGAGCGCATCAAGCTTCTGTTTCTGCGCCTGCTCCTGACGTTCGAGATTCTGGATGCGGGTCATGACGGCGGGCGGCGCTTCTTCCAGCGGCTGCAAATCCTGCAGGCGCTTCTCAATGCGCTCCTGCTCGAGGCGAAACTCTTTGTGCTTCGAGAGGTTGGCCTCGGTCTCGAACTTCTTGGCCTGTACGCCGTCGAGCCGATACTCGAGATCGCCCACGCTGTTAAGCACCGTGCGTTCACGTTCGAGTTGCCGGATCTGGGCGTCGAGATCGGCCATGGGGTCATGGCCGTCTTCCCCATCATCGAACCCGTACATATCGGGAACGGGAGTGGGGGCCGGCGCGGGTGCGCCCCCCTCGGGCAAAAGATTGCGATCGAGCAGCCCCAGCAACCGGTAGAAACCGGTCATGGGAAAATCGAGCGTGTCGTCGAGAAAGTCGCGCAGCCCCTGCTCGTCTCTGACCAGCAGCTCGAACTTCCGGGTAGCCGGGTCGAGCCGGGCAAGATTCAGGCCGGTGGGAATGCCGCGCAGAAGGCGATAGGTCGTGCCTTCGTGTTCAAAAAGAACGCCGTAACGCGGCGTTCCCTCTTGCGGCAGAAGAGGCTGAAGACGGGCGGCCGCTGCGGCCGCCGCCTCCGGATCAAAGGTCGCGATGAGTGCCTGGGCCAGAGCCGACTTGCCGGTTTCGTTTCCACCGAAGATGACGTTGTAGCCATCCTTCAGCGAAAACTTGTGGGGAGTGAGAAAGCGATTCACCCCCTGAACGTAAACCTCAAGCAGCTGCATGGCTCATGCCGTTTATTCTGCGGCCTTGTTTTCCTGCTTCTTCTTGGCAGCCAGCGCCTTGCCGAACAGCATCTTCTTGCTGGGGCGAATGCGGGCGGCCTTACCGCGCAGTTCGCGCAGGTAGTAAAGCTTGGCGCGACGGACGTGACCGCGCGTCATGACTTCGATCTTTTCAACGCGGGGCGAGTGAAAAGGGAAGGTACGTTCGACGCCGACGCCGTAGGAAACCTTACGCACGGTGAACGTTTCGCGCGCACCGCCGTTCTTGCGGGCGATGCAGACGCCTTCAAAGGCCTGCACGCGCTCTTTGTCACCTTCGCGAATCTTCACCGACACACGCACCGTGTCGCCGGGGGCAAACTCGGGAATGTCGCTGCGAAGGGCCGTCTGTTCAAGCTGACGGATAACCTCGTTCATGACTGTCTCCTGGTTCGTTAAGAATACCGTAACTAATCTTTGATGCCAAATGACCGACCGCCTGCCGACTGACCGGATTCGGCTGCCGCGGCTTCGTCAATCCAATACTGATCTTCGGGCGTCAGGGCCGCCTGCGCGAGCAGGTCGGGTCTGCGCCGCCATGTCGTAACCACACTCTGCTGCCTGCGCCAGCGCCTTACGGCTGCATGATGCCCCGACAGCAGAACGTCGGGAACCTTCCGACCGCGAAATTCGGCCGGGCGCGTATACTGCGGGTATTCGAGCAGGCCTTCGCCGAAACTCTCGTCTACCCCACTCTCGGCGTTGCCCATTACGCCCGGTACGAGTCGCGCAACCGCCTCGATAATCATCAAGGCCGCCGGCTCGCCCCCCGAAAGAACAAAGTCGCCGATCGAAATCTCACGGTCGACCCACTCGGTGACCCGCTCGTCGAAGCCTTCGTAGCGCCCGCATAAAAACACGAGCTCGGAAGACTCGGCCAGTTCGCGCACCAGTGGTTGCGTCAGCCGCTCGCCGCGCGGCGTGAGCAGAATTCTTACCTGCCCCTCGCGCGGCGGAACACTTTCCAGCGCTTCGACCAGCGGCTCCGGCTTCATGACCATGCCGCTGCCGCCCCCGAAAGGCGTATCATCGACCGTGCGATGCTTGTCGTGCGCAAAATCTCGAATCTGCACCGTCCGAAACCCGACCCGCTCGTTCTCGACGGCCTTGCCCAGCAGGCTGGCGGCCATCGGCGAGTCGAAATACTCGGGAAACAATGTCAGAACCGTGATCTGCATGAACGCTCAGTCTTCGATGAGCCCCTCGGGCACATCGACCTCGATACGGCGCCCTTCGACGTCTACCGTCAGAACCATCGCCTCGACGAAGGGTATCAACGCTTCGCGACCGTCGGGCCGGCGCAGCACGATGTTGTCGTGCGCCGCCGTCTCGAGCACGCCATCGACCGTTCCGAGCACGGTGCCGTCGGCATCGACGACTTCGCTGCCCATCAGGTCGTGCCAGTACCACGCATCGTCTTCTTCGATGGGCGGAAACTGGCTGCGCCAGGCCGAAACTTCGCTGCCCTGCAGGCCCCGGGCCTCGTCCATGCCGTTGACGCCTTCAAGCAACAGAAGAGTCTGTCGCTTGTGGGCGCGTGCCGACACGATCGGGTAGGGCCGCTCGCCTACATATACCGTCTCGAGTTCGTCGAAGATCGTCGGGTCGCCGCTCTCGGGCGCCACGCGAACCTCGCCGCGCACCCCATGGGTGCGAACGATACGGCCGATGACGACAAGCTCGTCGTCCGAAGTTTCCCCCGGCGACGATTGCCCCGACGACGCGTGCAAGGTCGGCTCCCGCTCAGGCCTGCAGGCTGATGCCCTGCTTCTTCAGCAGCGAACGAACCGTATCGGTCGTCTGGGCGCCCTGCGAAATCCAGTGACGCAGGCGCTCTTCCTTCACTTCGACGGAAGCTTCCTGGCTGTGCGGATTGTAGGTGCCGAGCTTCTCAAGGAAGCGGCCGTCGCGACGCGCGTCTTCATCAGCTACCACGATACGGTAGAAAGGCTTCTTCTTGGCGCCACCACGGGCCAGGCGAATCTTGACCATTGAGTACTCCTCAAACTCTCTCCCCTTACCAAGCGGGGAGAAGAAGAAAAATCACATTCCGAACCCCGGGGGCATGCCACCGCCACCCCCGCGCATGAGATTGCGCATCATCTTGCCCATGCCCATCTTCTGCACACGGGAAATCATCTTGCGCATCTCCAGATAGTTCTTGACGACGCGGTTCACGTCCGAAACCTCGGTACCGCTGCCCATGGCAATTCGCTTGCGGCGATTACCATTCAGCAACGTGTGATCGCGCCTCTCGGCCGCCGTCATCGAGTTGATGATGGCTTCCGTTTTCTTAAGCTCTCTTTCGGCCGCGCTCAGGTCGGCCGAATCCTTCACCATCTGCTTCGAGCCCGGAATCATTTTCAGCATGCTTTCCAGCGAGCCGAACTTCTTCATGGTACGAAGCTGGGAGAGAAAGTCTTCGAGCGAAAACTGATTGTTCATCAGGCGCTGCGTCATGCGCTGCGCGTCATCGACGTCGACGACTTCGGCGGCACGCTCGACGAGGGCCACGACATCGCCCATATCGAGCATGCGGTTGGCCACCCGCTGGGGGTCGAAGACTTCGAGGTCGGTCAGTTTTTCGCCCATGCCGGCAAACTTGATGGGCTTGCCGGTCACGTGTTTGATGGAAAGCGCCGCGCCGCCGCGGGCATCGCCGTCCATCTTCGTAAGCACGACCCCGGTAAAGTCGAGCACCTGGTTGAACTTCTCGGCCGTTTTCACGGCGTCCTGACCCGTCATCGAGTCGGCGACGAAGAGAACCTCGGTAGGGTCGACCTCTTCCTTCAGGGCAACCAGCTCCTTCATCAACGGTTCGTCGATGGCAAGGCGGCCCGCGGTGTCGAAAATAACGACGTCATAGCCCTGCAGCTCGGCTTCCTTCAACGCCCGCTTGGCAATCTTGACCGGCTTGTCGCCGGGCGCCGTGGGGTAAAAGTCGACGTCAATCTGCTTGGCCAGGGTCTTGAGCTGTTCAATGGCGGCGGGGCGCTGCACGTCGGCAGGAACCAGGTATACGCGTCGCTTGTCCTTCTTCAGGCGCAGCGCCAGCTTACCGGTGGTGGTCGTCTTACCCGAGCCCTGCAGCCCCACCATCATAATGGCGACCGGGGGCTTGGCCTTGAGGTCGAGTCCGGGGTTCTCGCCGCCGAGCACGCTCACCAGCTCGTCGTGCACAATCTTGATGAACTGCTGGCTCGGGCTTACGCTTTCAAGCACTTCGGCACCGAGGGCGCGCACCTTCACCGCGTCGATGAATTCCTTCACCACGCGGAAGTTGACGTCGGCCTCGAGCAAGCTGAGGCGAACGTCGCGCAGAGCCTCTTCGATGTTGCTCTCGCGAATCTTGCCGTAACCACGCAACTTGCGCGCGGTCGCGGTCAATTTGTCCGACAGTGCGTCAAACATACAGCGAACCTACCCCCTCCGGCCCGTGCAAGGCACATCCCCTTGGTAGTAAAAATGTTCACACCGCCCCGAGCGGGCGCATCAAAATCGTAGTCTTCTGCAGCATGAACGGCACTTGCGGGTTTCCGAAGACTGCCTTCAGAGGCTGCTGCCAGGGCCCGACCGTTGGGTACACATCTCCCGTCGGTCGTCACAGATACAGTTTAATATCATAACTACCCCGCCCGCACCCGTCAAGGAACATACAAAGGGGAAGAAGCCCTGGGCACCAGCCGAAGCAGCGGGGGGCCTGCTTTCTCCCAGGTGACTGCCTCGGGGCGTGACAAAAGCGGCAAGCCTGGCCCCTGCTCCCGTTTGTGGAAGGGGCGAAGCTTCCCCCCGAAAAAGCCCTTTTTTCCCATGTCGTTCATGCTCCGGCGGCTCGCCGGGTGGAGCACGAACGGACGATTCAGTAAAATCATGAATGGGAGTTCAGTTTTTCGGAACAAGAGAGACCGCATGCCTGCAGCCCGGCGCATAACCGACGTACTCACGCGCGAAGAAATCAAGAACCTGGTTACCCCCACCGACCGTGAAGGCTGGTTGTCGGTGCTCACGACCTGGGGCCTGATTGCCGCGTCCTTTGCGCTGGTGGCCTGGCAGGCGAATGTGGTGACGATTGTGGTAGCCCTGCTGGTTCTCGGCGGACGGCATCTGGCACTGGCCATTCTCATGCACGAAGCCTCGCATCGCTCACTCTTCGCCTCACGTCGCCTGAACGACATTGTCGGCGAATGGCTGTGCGCCGCCCCCACCTGGCAGCACCTTCACGCCTACCGGACACATCATCTGCGGCATCATTCGTTCACCGGTACCGAGCGCGACCCCGATCTGGGCCTGGTCACTCCTTTCCCCACCACGAAAAGCGGCCTGGCGCGCAAATTTCTTCGCGACATTACCGGCATCGCCGCGCTCAAGCGTATCGTGGGCCTGCTCATGATGGATTTCGGGTACCTTGAGTATACGGCCTCGACCACCACGCGGCGCATCGACCAGACCGGGCGCAGGCTGTCCGATGTCGTACTGACCGGCGCACGCAACTTCGGCCCCGTTCTGCTGACGAACCTTACACTCTTCGGCGTGTTGTACGCGCTCGGCCACGGCTGGCTCTATCTGCTGTGGGTCGGCTCGTGGTGCACGACATTCAGTCTGTTCGTGCGCATCAGGGCCATTGCCGAACATGCCTGCACGGACCAGACCGACAACCCCTTTCGCAACACCCGCACGACGATGGCCGGGTGGCTTGCCCGGCTGACGGTTGCCCCCCACCACGTAAACTACCACCTCGAGCACCACCTGCTCATGACGGTACCCCACTACCGCCTGCGTAAAATGAACAGGCTGTTGCGCGAGAAAGGCCTGCTTGACGAATGCCACACCGCCCCGGGGTACCTTGCCGTACTGAAGCTGGTAACCCGGCCTGCCTGAGTCTCGGTGCTCCTACGCACCGGCAAGAGCCGTCCGCGAGCTCGCTCAGCGATTAAGCGAGATATTGAGCTCTACCCTGGGAATTTCAAACTTCGCGACATTACTGCCCATTATCTCTTTGTAGACAACACGCACGTTGCTGCTGCGCAGGCTCAGTGCCCCGACATAGACACCGGCATATTCGAAACGATAGGTCGCCGTACCATCGCCGTGCCTTGACAGCTTCGACACGGGGCGAACCCGTCCGAGCGGCAAACGCACCACCTCGCCGCGTGAAGAAAGCTCCATAACGAAAGCTTCGTCGGAAGTATCAAGCTGCTCATCGATGGGCAGCTCGAGTTCAAAGAAAAGCGCATACCCGTTGCGATAGCGCTCAAGAACGTAAGCTCCGGTGAGTGAAAAGCTACCATCCGATGGCTGGGCGAGGGTGGGTGTTCCCGAATCGGGCCTGGAGAATGGAAGGTCTGTTGCTCCGACAATGAGCTTGGACATCGCGGGACTGTAGTGCGGCAAGGTATCAATGATTCCCTTCAACAACGGGTCGGTTCCCTGAAACGCATATTCGATGGGAATGATGAACCCGATACCTTCGGCCCCCTGTAGTTTACCTACCACGACCCCCACGACCCTGCCCGTCTTGTCGAAAAGTGGGCCGCCGCTGTTGCCGGGGTTGACCGATACGTCGGATTGAAGAAGAACCAACTGATCAAGCCGCCGTCCACGCTGGCTGATGATGCCCTTTGTAAGCGACAACTCGAGGCCACCGGGGCTTCCCACTGCGTACACTTCGTCGCCGACCTCAAGCGAAGTAGCTTCGCCCAGCGGCAGTACCTTGCGGCTTCCACAGCCGTCATCGCATCGGAGTAGAGCCAGATCGTGCGCCGGTCGAACGCGATCGAGAACGACCGTCTTCTCGACCGTGCGAACCTTGTCATTGAATCTTATGCGCAGGCGCTCGCCTGGCTGTATCCTGGAAACGACGTGATGGTTGGTAATGACATAGCCCGGGGCTGCGATGAAGCCCGAGCCCTGCCCTCCTTCAGGCGTCAGCACGGTAACAACAGACGGCTTGACGCTGGCGAAGCTGAAAGCTTCCACCGCTTTTGCCTGCTCCTGAGCAGATGTTTCCTTTCCAGTCGCCCCGACGGCCGCTGACGTTTTCTTTGTACGCTCGGCAACAGTCTCGGATTCTACCCCGGCAGCCACTCTTCCTGAATACATATCGGCAGTCGAGTGCTCCATGATCGGGTCGAGGTATACGCCCTTTTCGGGTAACAGGCCTTTCGCCGCAAGTGCGAGTCCCGCAATGATGCCCAAGGTAGCCAGCAGCTTCCAATTCGACTGCACCGTATCCAACAGGTTCTCGAAGAACGAAGCGTTGTCTGCGGCCGGTTTTTCAGGCTCGGCTCCGATAAGATATGCCTCGGCAACAGCACCCGCCCGGCAAATTTCGGCTGCCAGCTCAAGTGCATCGGGCAGGGTCAGTCCGACCTGTACGAGCTGCCCGACATTCTGTGATTGTTTGGCGAACTGAGCCAGGTTGAAGTCTCGCTGCGTCTGTACGGGCGCAAGCAACTTTGCGGCCGCATATGAAATCTGTGGACTGCGGGTCGCATGAACCTCGATCACCGCAACGAGCTGCCCACCGCACACCCAGCATGAGAGCTCACCCGGGTTGATACGGCTCGCGCACAGCGGACACGCTATTTTCTCATCGGCGCTTTCCTTCTGAGGCTGCCAGCCAGGGGTTCCTTCGAAGTAGGCACTGCTACGGTCTTCCTTCTTGTCTTCGTCATTCGCCATGTGAGTCACCGGTCGCGGGTAAGGACATTAAGCTTAGCGTACGGCAGCCCACGTGGCAATATAGCTGGATTGAAAGAATCATAGTAGCGAATCAACAGCAGCCGGATATTATATCGGGAGTCGCCTTTCCCGATGACGGTATGACGGCGTGCGGTTGCGGGCGTGCAGGCCCGCAGTCTCTGCTATTCATGGCAGAGAGAGGCGAGTACCGCACACCATTGCTCTCCCATCCTGTCGCCGGTCGGTTCTCTCTACACCAGAAACCGAATATTGCGGAGAAAACGATGAGACAAATTCTTTGGTTGTGCTTTCTGATTGCAGCCTCGATTTCGGCTGCAGGGGTAGCCTCGGCAGTGGGTCCGAACGGCGCGCATGTGCTCTTCACGCAACAGGTGAACGGCGATAACGGCGACAATGGCGCCGACCGGGTTACCTACCAGGTCACGATCACCAACACCACGAAGGGGCAGACGTTCTCGCCGCCGGCCGTCGCGGCTCACCGGCCCGAGGTGCGTTTGTTCACGCTGGGCGAGCCCGCGAGCGATCCCTTGCGCGCACTGGCCGAAGATGCCGACTACGGACTCCTTACAGACCTTATTCAGAACACTCCGCAGATAACGGGCGTCACGGTGGCCACCGGCCCACTGGCGCCGGGTGAGTCTACGACGGTCACCCTTCAGGCCGGCCCCGATGAGGTCATATCGGCGATCGGCATGCTCACAACCACCAACGATGGCTTTTACGCTATCGACAGCGTATCGCAGCCCACGAACCGACAGGTCAGCATCAACGACAGCGTGGCCTATGATGCCGGTACGGAAGAGAACAACGAGCAGTGTGGTTCCATACCGGGCGAGCCCTGCAACAACCCCGGCGTGAGAGCCGAGGCCAATGCCGAGGGCTTCGTTCACGTGCACAACGGCATTCACGCCGTGGGCGATCTCGATCCTTCCATCTTCGACTGGCGCAACCCGGTGGCGAAGGTAATTATCGAGCGCAGTTCCGACCAGCAACAGAACCAGGAGCAGGAACAGCAGCCTGACGACGTGCCGCAACCCGAGCAGGAGTAGCCTGCATTCGTCAATGCCCGAAGGGCCCTCGACCCGGTCGGGGGCCCCTTTGCTATCTGTGCTGCCTGGACGTCAGGCCCAATGAGGATGCGCCCTCAGGCGGCAACCTCGACGTTGCGCGGCAGTTCGAGGCAAAAGACCGTTCCCCGGCCGACCGTCGAACGCACCTTGATATCGCCGCCGGCCTGCCTTATCAGGTGGAAGCAGGTACTCAGTCCGAGGCCGGTACCGACACCGACCTCTTTTGTTGTAAAGAACGGCTCGAAAATGCGGTGCAGGTTCTCTTCGGCAATGCCGCAACCCGTGTCTTCGACCTCGACCACAAAGGTATCGTTCTTCAGGGCCGTTCGCACGGTAATCACACCATGCTCGACAATGGCCTGCGCCGCATTGACGGCCAGGTTCAGAATGACCTGTCCCAGGGCTTGGGCGTCGCAGACCAGACTCTCGGGTGCCTGGTATTCCTTGCAAACGTCGACCTTGTGCCTGTAGGGACTGAGGGCAATGGAAAGCGTACGATCAATGAGTTCGCCCACGTTAACGGCCGCGACTTCGCCGCGGCTCTGATGCGCAAACTCCTTCAAATTGCGTACGATGTTCGTGACCCGCACCGTACCCTCAAGGCACTCATCGACCAACCGCAGGGTATCGGACTCAACGAAGTCGATATCGTATTTCTTGCGGTAAACAGGCGCAGTCGCGGGGTTGGCCTCGGCCAGCCTGTTGGCGTAGGTCAACAACTGGTCGAGATACTCACGCGCCGTATTCAGATTCGACGCAATGAAGCCGATAGGGTTGTTGATCTCGTGGGCAACGCCGGCCGCAAGTTGCCCCAGGGCAGCCATTTTTTCGGTCTGTACGAGCTGGGTCTGCGTACGCTGCAGCAACTCATTCTGCTTCTGCAGCCGGGCGAGCGTTGCCCGCAGTTCGCCGGTGCGCTCATCGACCTTCCGTTCAAGGTCGAGATTCGCCTGTTCCAATCGTTTCTTCTGCAGGGCAAGTCGGTGGTGAAGGTTGGCGGCGGCATAGGCAACCCCGATATGGCCGGCCATGAGCATGAGGGCGGCACGTCGCTCGGCAGCGACCTCGCCGTTGACGGAAGGCACATTCAACAATTCAATCACGCCGAGAGCCTTTCCCCGGTAGCCGAATGGCAACGCAACCAGATTACGCGTGCCGAAGCCGGTGCTTTCATCGACCATACCCGAAAAGCGCGCGTCGGAAGCACAGTCTTCGACGGTCACGAACCCATGCCGAAAGGCCCACCAGGCAACCCCGGGGCCGTCGCTAATTCCGGTGCCAACAAGGTTCTCTGCTCCGCCGTCAACCACCTGAAACACCAGGCTTCTTGAACGCGACGAGTAGACGAGAAAACCAACCGCCTCGGCAGAAAAGGTTTCACGCAGAAGTCCGGCCGCCCGACGAATGGTTTCGCTGGGCGAGGGAAAACCGTCAAACAATCGAAGGAGCTTTTCAAACGGTTCCATACTGCGCCGGCCCGTCTTCGTTACGCACGTTCCCGGGCGCCGGCTCCGTCTATGGCGGCATCGTCGACCGCGGCACGCACCAGTACGCGTAGCTCGGCGTCATCCCATGGCTTCTGCACGATGCGGAACACGCCGCATTCATTGATCGCCGCCAGAACGTTTTCCAGATCGGCATGCCCCGTCAGCAGTATCCGCCCTACCCGGGGTTGGTTCTCTGATATCCAGCGAAGCAGGGCCATTCCGTCGATCCCTGGCATCTTAAGGTCGCTTATCACGACCACGTACCGTTGCGAAGTCAACTTGTCGTACGCCGCACGCCCCGAGGCGGCGGTTTCGACCTCGTAGGCTTCGGAGCGCAGACAACGCAACAGCGCATTTCGCACGAGCAGATCGTCGTCGACGATAAGGACGCGTTTGGTTTCCATTCGCTCTTCCTACATGGCAACAAGATTGAGGTGTTCGAATTCAGGCAGTTGCGGCGGCTGCCTGGTAAAGAAGGAGCGTGCCCCGTTCACCTTGATCTCCTGAATCACCAGCGCCCCCAGGCGCGGATCGATCTGCCGTCCGAGAGCCCCGTCGACGACCGCCATCAGCGCTTCGTCGGGTAAGCTGTCGAAGGTACGGTAGCCCTGCAGCGATCCGACGAGAAGATCGGCCAGGCGCAGGCATCGCGACAGAAAGGGAATCTGCGTTCCCTTGAGACCACGCGGCCCCGAGGCGTCCCAGTTTTCATGATGGTGACGCACGCCCTCGACCATCATGGGCGGGTAACTCGCACTTTCAAGAAGACGCGCCCCCGCATCGCAGTGTTCGCGCAGCGCCGCCAGGTCTCGCGATTCCATGCTCAGGCGGTCGGGCAGGGCCAGGTAACCGATATCATGCAGCAGGCCGGCGAGCACGGCCGTGTCACGCAGCCAGGTCTCACCCGCAAGCAAGGCAATGCGGCCCGAAGCAAAGGCGGTACGCTCGGCCACGGCATGCAATCGCGGACTTCGTTCGGCCAGCGCGGTAAGCATACCCCGCGCCGTAGCTGCAAACTGAGTCTTCAACATGCGTTCGCGGTCGGACATGGCGCCCTCTTTCTCGATGAGCTGCGCCTGAAGCGACTCGTTGATGCTTTTCAGCAGCTGATTGCTTTCACGCTCGGCGTTCAACCGCGACCTTTCTTCTCGCCTGCGCTCCAGCTCGAAAAGCGCCGACTGAATGGCGCCGTGCAGCTCAAGCTCCTTCCAGGGCTTTGTCAGAAAGCGAAAAACCCGCGCATCGTTGATGGCCTCCTGCGCCGTGGCCACGTCGGCATAGCCTGTCAGCAGAATTCGCACGCAATCGGGCCACACGCGTTCTGCCTCCTGAAGAAAGGTTACGCCGTCCATGCCCGGCAAGCGATAGTCGGAAACAATCACTTCGGGGCGGTATTCCGGTATCAGTTCGAGGGCCGCCTGCGGATCGGGCGATGTCATGACCTGATAAGGCGCCTCGCGAAACAGGCGGCGAATCGCCTTGAGAATCGGAAGTTCGTCGTCGACGAAAAGAACCACGGGTTTCATACGAACACCATCGATCGCTCAGCCTCGTTGGCGTAGCCTTCGTCGCCCCCTGCCCTGTGCAGGCCGGCCCTGATGACCAGTTTGCGGAAGTTGCTGCGATCCATGCCGGCGAATTCGGCCGCGCGACTCATGTTGCCGGCGAACCTTTCGAGCAGTGCCTCGAGGTAGGCGCGGTCGAATTTTTCGACGAAGGCGTGTTTCGCCTCCTGGTAGGCAAGATCGACCCGCAAGGAAAGCGGCTGCCCATCGGTCTCGATGGTGTCGAGCAGGTGAGGCGGCAAGGTATGCGTCTGCACGAGCTTCGAGTCGCTGAGAATGAGGGCCCGCTGCACGACGTTCTCCAGTTCGCGTACGTTGCCCGGCCAACGGTAGCGTTCAAGCAGTTCGAGCGTATGGGGCGCGAGACGTTTCGTTTCATCGGGGGCGAGACCTTCCTGGTGCTTGGCAAGCAGATGCGCGGCAAGTGCCGGAATGTCTTCACGGCGTTCGCGCAGCGGCGGAATGTGCAGGTTCACCACATTCAGCCGGTAGTAAAGGTCTTCGCGAAAGGTTCCCCGCGCGACTTCCTGTCGAAGATCGCGGTTCGTGGCGGCAATGAGGCGCACGTCAACCTTTTTCGAGTGATTACTGCCTACCCGCCGCACCTCGCCTTCCTGCAGCACCCGCAGCAGCTTGGCCTGCAGGCCGATGGGCATTTCGCCGACTTCGTCGAGAAACAGCGTGCCGCCGTCGGCCTCGATGAAGAGTCCGTCGTGCCGGCTCATGGCGCCGGTGAAGCTGCCTTTCTCGTGGCCGAATAATTCACTTTCGATGAGCTGTTCGCTCAGTGCCGAGCAGTTGACGGCCAGAAAGGGCCTGTCGGCACGGTTGCTGTAGCGGTGAATGGCCCGCGCCACCATTTCCTTGCCCACACCGGTCTCGCCGGTCACCAGGGCAACGCTGTTCGTCGGGGCCACGCGACCAACCATGCGCTCAATTTCCTGCATCTGGCGGCTGCGTCCCAGTACGAAGGGAAAATCGACCAGTGCCACCCGCTCGAGTTCGCGGGTACGGCGAACAAGATTTCGGTGCTCCAGCGCTCGCCTGATCTTCAGAATGAGGGTGTCGGGATGTTCGAATGGTTTGCCGATGAAATCGAAGGCGCCGTCTCTCACGGCCTGAACGGCCATTTCGACCGTGCCGTATCCGGTCATGACGATGATTTCGGCATCGACCCCATGCTGGCTGAAGCACCTGAGCACGTCGAGCCCCGATATGGGCATGCGCACATCGAGCAGAATGATGTCGGGACGCACCTTCTCGACCGCCTGCAGGGCCTCCGAGGGGTCGGAAATCGCATGGACATCGAATTCTGCAAATCGCAGGGCACGTTTCAACGACGAAAGAATGTTCACGTCGTCGTCGATGATGAGAACAGTGGTCGAGGGTCCGACATTCATAGGCTTTCTTGCAAGGCGAAAAGGGGTGAACAACTACGCGGTCGCTGTTACCCGATAGAGCAAGACTTGTGCCATGTTTTCGCCTGCGTGCGAGGCATCGGGAGAGTGGTGAAATTCTACCCGTCGGTGAGCAGGCGGGTATGTTCAAACCCGCGTCCGGTAGACGCCACGTAGCCCGGCCGTATGTCGGAGGCACTCCGAAACGATGAGGCCGGAGGGGTGAAAGCCCGGAGAGGTGGGAGAGGCGCAGAAACCCTACGAACGAAAAAAGGCAGCCTGAGGCTGCCTTTTTTCGAATCCGTACAATGTCGGCGCTCAGCTCGATACGGCTGCGCTACCGTGGCACTGTTTGTACTTCTTGCCGCTGCCGCAGGGGCAGGGCTCATTCCGGCCTACCTTTTCGGCAGCCTTGACGGGCGCCTTCTGTGCGTCGCGCTTGGGCGGCGTATCGCCGTGCGAATACGTCATCTTGCGTTCGGCGGCCTCCATCGGCCGATTCACGATGGGCATGCCCGCGGGATTCTGCGGCTGCGCCGGTTGACCTGAGCTGGAGGTGGTGCTGCCCTGCAGCGGAAGCCCCGTTGCGGCGGCCTGCCCCGGTACCGCCTGCTGCTGTTGCTGCTGCTGCTGCATCACCGGAGGCTGTTCGACGGGTTCACGGCGCACCTGCACCTTGGCCATTTTCTCGACCGCCTCGGCCCGGAACATGGCAATCATGTCGCCGAACATTTCGAATCCTTCGCGCTTGTATTCGTGCTTGGGATCCTTCTGGCCGTAACCGCGCAGGCCGATGCCCTCGCGCAGGTGATCCATGGCAAGGAGGTGTTCCTTCCACAGCTGGTCGAGCGTGCTCAGCATGATGTTGCGCAGCAGATAGGTAAACAGCTCGTCGCCGAAGGTCTTCTTCTTTTCCTCGAAGAGTTGCTCGGCCCGTTCGAGCACCACGTCGCCGAAGCTGTCGGGAACCAGGCGCTCGATCTCTTCTTCAGGCAGTTCAAGCTGGAAACCGAACTGCTTCTGCATCTCTTCTTCGATCGCCGTCCAGTCCCAATCTTCGGGCGGCGTTTTCTCGGGCGCCCAGGCGGCGGTAATATCGTCGACGACCGACTTGAGAATCTCGTCGAACATTTCGCCGATGCCTTCGCCCGCCAGAATCTTACGACGTTCCTTGTAAACGACCGTACGTTGATCGTTCATGACCTGATCGTACTCGAGCAGATGCTTGCGAATGTCGAAGTTGCGCGCTTCTACTTTTTTCTGGGCATTCTCGATGGCTCGCGTGACAAGTCCATGCTCGATGGGTTCGTCTTCTTCCATACCCATGCGTTCCATGAGCCCGGTAATGCGGTCGGCGCCGAAAATACGCAGCAGGTCGTCTTCAAGCGAGAGGAAGAAGCGCGAGTGCCCGGGATCGCCCTGACGGCCCGCACGGCCGCGCAGCTGGTTGTCGATTCGTCGGCTTTCATGTCGTTCGGTACCGATGATGACCAGGCCGCCGGCTTCAAGCACCTTCTTCTTGTCTTCTTCGCACTCACGCCGGTATTCGGCGAATACGCGTTCGTACGCTTCAGGATCGGCCTGCGCGTCGACCTCGGCCTGGGCGAGCAATTCGGGGTTGCCGCCCAGCATGATGTCGGTACCGCGCCCCGCCATGTTCGTGGCAATCGTAACGTTGCCCGAGCGACCTGCCTGCGCCACGACAAGCGCTTCCTTGTCGTGAATCTTGGCGTTCAGCACCGTGTGCCCGATGCCCTTCTTGCGCAGAAGCTCGGAAATCTTTTCGCTCTTTTCAATGGAGACCGTGCCCACCAGAACGGGCTGCCCCTTCTTGTGGTGCTCTTCAATGTCGCGCACCACCGCGCGGAACTTACCCGCCTCGCCCTTGTATACCACGTCGGGCGTATCGATTCGCTGAATCGGGCGATTGGTCGGAATGATGACGACATCGAGCTTATAGATTTCCTTGAACTCGCCCGCCTCGGTGTCGGCGGTACCCGTCATGCCGGCGAGCTTGTCGTACATCTTGAAGTAGTTCTGGAAGGTGATCGTGGCAAGCGTCTGGTTCTCGTTCTCGATCTGCACGCCTTCCTTGGCCTCTACGGCCTGGTGCAGCCCGTCGCTCCACCGGCGGCCCGGCATAAGCCGCCCGGTGAATTCGTCGACGATGATCACCTTGCCGTCGCGCACGACATACTCGACGTCGCGCTTGTACAGCGTGTGCGCCCTGAGCGCCTGGTTCAGGTGGTGCAGGGTTTCAATCTGATCAGGGGCGTACAGGTTTTCAATGCCGAGCAGCTTCTCGACACGTTGAACCCCGTCGTCGGTAAGCATGACGCTGCGGTGTTCTTCGTCGAGGGTGAAGTCCTGGTCGCGCTTGAGACGGGGAATGACCTGATTGAGCACGTAATACTTATCGGTCGAGTCTTCGGTCGGGCCGCTGATGATGAGCGGCGTGCGCGCTTCGTCGATTAGAATCGAGTCGACTTCGTCGACGATGGCGAAATTCAGTTCGCGCTGAACCATCTGGTCCAGGCTGTACTTCATGTTGTCGCGCAGGTAGTCGAAACCGAATTCATTGTTGGTGCCGTACGTAATGTCGGCTTCGTAGGCGGCGCGGCGGGTTTCGTTGTCCTGGTCGTGCACGATGACGCCCACCGTGAGCCCCAGGAAGCGATAGACCTGCCCCATCCACTCGGCGTCGCGGCTGGCCAGGTAGTCGTTCACGGTTACGACGTGCACGCCCTTGCCCGACAATGCATTCAGATACACCGGCAACGTTGCGACCAACGTCTTACCTTCGCCGGTTTTCATTTCGGCAATCTTGCCGCTGTGCAGTACCATACCGCCTACGAGCTGTACGTCGTAATGACGTTGGCCCAGGGTACGCCAGGCGGCTTCGCGAACGACCGCGAAGGCTTCGGGCAGCAGATCGTCGAGGGTTTCTCCCTTTTCCAGGCGCTCTTTGAATTCGGCCGTCTTGCCGCGCAGCTGCTCGTCGGAAAGCGGCTTGATTTCGGCTTCCAGCGCGTTGATGCGCTCGACGATGGGCAGAATTCTTTTTATCTCACGCTCGTTCTGACTTCCGAAGAGCTTACGTACGAAGGCACCTATCATGACAACCGTCCCGGGTGAAAACTCGTTCACGCGCGCCAGGCGGCGCACGGTATCTGCGTTCGCCCACAGTTACACATCGGCCCTGCGCGGCGCGCGAAAGACAAGAAACTTATGCTATCATACATGGGTGGCGCGAGCCACCCCCTTTTTCCCTGCAAGTACCTGCAAACATTGAGGAAACGGTGCAAGGCACCGGCTTTCGACCGCCATCGATTCCCCTCGGGGGGCTTCGCAGCGCATGCTGAAGCCGAGCCGCATTCCTCAAACATAAGACCTGTCTGGCCGGTTTGCCACCCCTTACCGCCAGATTTACGATTTTCTTACCGTCTGCGGCTTTCCGCTTCGCTTCAACTATCATGCATATTCTGCTTTTCGATATCGACGGCACCCTGCTGCTCACCGGCGGCATCGGCACCCAATCCTTCCGCCAGGCGTTTTCCGAGTTGTACGGCCGGGCGCCCGACATGAGCTGCTACTCGCCCTGGGGCGCCACCGATTATGAAATCGCACGCTCACTGCTCGAGTTTCATTTTCCCGAGCGCGCCGTCGAACATGCCGAGGTCGACGCCTTTCTGGCCCACTACCTCGAGCGCTTTCACGATGCCCTGCCGGGCGATCAGGGCTTTCGCCTCATGCCCGCGGCCCTGACCTGTCTCGAGAAAATGTCGGAGCGAAGCGAGAACCTGGTGGGCGTGGCCACGGGCAATCTCTCGCGAGCCGGCTGGTCGAAACTCGAACGGGGGGGATTGCACCACTGGATTCGTTTCGGGGGCTTCGCCGAAGACGGCCCCGAGCGAGCCGACATTCTACGCGCCGCCGAACAGCGGGGCCTCGCCTTGGCCGGGCCCGGTGCTCACTCGGTCTGGGTCATCGGCGATACCCCGAAGGACATTTCGGCCGCCCGCGCCATCGGCGCCCGCGTGGTTGCCGTCTCAACCGGTAAATTCAATCGCGACGAACTCGCCCCCCACGACCCCGACATTCTGCTCGACGACCTGCAGCCCCTCGTCGACAACCCCACCCTGCTTGCCTGAATCGGGCCTGCCGCGAAAGGTACCTCGCGCCTGAAGCGAATCGACTTCTGTCTGAGCGCGACTCTCTCCTTCCGGAGCCGGGGCCGGCGCCGGGGGTTGCCCGGCGCACGCCCCCGGGTGCCCGACCTCGCCCGTTCCCCCCCCCAGCCCCCACCCGG
>JAWLBW010000065.1:0-17614 GCA_041687475.1 bacterium | reverse complement strand
ACCTGTCGGCCCTCGACCGGTGGACCGATCTGTTGCCCGTGCTCGAAGAGCTGGCCGATGCCTTCGACGCCAAGGGACGTGAGTTTCATCCCCTCATCAAGGCGGGACGCACCCACCTGCAGGACGCCACCCCGGTGCGCCTGGGGCAGGAATTCCGCGCTTATGCCGAGGCCATTCGCCGATCTGTGCGTCTCCTGCAGGCCGCCGCCGACGAATTGTGCGACCTGGCCATCGGCGGCAGCGCCGTGGGCACCGGGTTGAACGTGCCTGCCGGCTACCGCGAAGCCATGATTGACGAGCTGAAAGTGCTTACGGGGCTTCCGCTGCGCTCGGCCGCCGACCTGCGCGAGGGCATGCAGAGCCGGCAGGCGGCGGGCGCCATGTCGGCGGCCCTTCGTTCATTGGCGCTCGAGCTTACCCGCATTGCCAACGACCTGCGCCTGCTTTCGAGTGGACCGGCCACCGGGCTCGCCGAAATAGAGCTTCCGGCCGTGCAGCCGGGCTCGTCGATCATGCCGGCCAAGGTCAACCCGGTCATGGCCGAGTGCCTGAACATGGTGGCCTTTCAGGTCATCGGCAACGATACGGCGGTCGCCTGTGCCGTGCAGGCCGGTCAGCTCGAACTGAACGTCATGATGCCGCTCATGGCGCACAATCTGCTGCAGAGCCTGGCCATTCTGACGAACTTTCTGCCGGTCTTTACCGAGAAGTGCGTGCGGGGAATCCGTGCCAATGAAGACCGGCTGCGCGGCTATGCCGAGCGCACGGCTGCATTGGGTACGATCCTGAACCCGGTAACCGGCTACATGCGAGCGGCCGAACTCATCAAGGAAAGCCTTGCGACCGGCCGGTCCATACGCGAGCTGGTGGTCGAAAAGGGCATTCTCGACGAACCCGGTATCGACGCCCTGCTGGCGCCCGATAAGTTGACGGGCGAGGGGTAAGGTCGCGCTTCGCGCCCATCTGTAACTGAAGGGCTTTTTACAGGAGACCGCGGGGGGCGCAGAGATGACCTTGCTCGAAACGGGTGGGGATTGCCCTTCCTGGGAGCTTGAAGGATACACGGAGGCGCCGAGGCGCAGAGGGGTTTACTGGAAACCTGAGGTGGCTGCGCTTACCCGCGGTGCCTTCCTTCTTGTTGGCGGGCAGATGTTTGTACGCGCCTGTCCACGATATGAAGGAGCGCTTCGTCCCGGACGGAGCGCTCCTTACGGCAAGGCAAGCACGTTACCGGCCACCGGCCACAGGTCACAGCCGTGCAACCGTGCAGCACGAACCGTATCACGTATCACGTATCACGATCGTTCGACCGTACAACCGTCGGGTCACACGTCCGACCGTGCAGCACGAATCGTATCACCCCGTCCAACCGTGCAGCACGTAGCCGTGCAGTACGTCATCGCAGCGAGTCTCGCCGGGCCTGCACCAGCTTCGAGACGAAGCGCATGAGCTCGGCGTTGTGCGTCAGGTACTCGCCGGTGCGCCCCTGCGTGGGCTGCGGGAAAATGACCACGCCGTTGAACTGGGCATCGGGAAAGAAATAGTAAATGGGGTCGACAAGTGGTGTCGGTATGTCCTGATACACGCCGTTGGGCGGGTCGCGGGTAAGCTCGACCTGGCGCCCCCCCACGTCGTTGCCCTTGGGCCAGCGGTGCTCGATGTCTTCGGCGTCCCAGCGCTCGTTGCCGGCGCCCGTGACCGAAGCGCCACCGGTAATCAGCCCCTCGTCAATAAATTCTTCGGCACGTTCGCCTTTGTCGTGACGCCTGTTCCCATTGATGTCCTGGAAGTCGAACATGCCGTTGCCTTCGGTGCCGAGATCGCGGCTGCGGCCCGAGCTGTCGGTTTCGTCGGTTAAGCCGTCTTCGTCGTTGTCGCAGTCGTCCGAGGGGTTGGTCAGCGGGTTGAAATTGTCGCCGTTGGGGTCCTGTTCGGTGACACAGTCGGTGTCGTCGGGGCGATCGGTTTCCTCTGCGTCAGGCGTCTGATCGAGACCGTGGTCATGCCAGCGCTCTTCCTCTCTGTCGACGAAGAAGAGGCGCGATTCCCGGTTCCACAAAGGCAGGAAGTCGCGCGGGTCGCGGGGTCCTTCAAACCAGCGGCTCATCCGGATATCGGGTATGTTGAGGCCGGCCACCAGCGAAAGCTGTACGATCTGACTGGGCGACAGCTGCAGGTAGCGAGCCAGATCAAGCGCTCCGGGGCCCTCGAGGTTCGCGGCCAGATCGGCCAGCAGGTCGAGTACGTAGCGGGGCACCGATACCGCGATACGGGGTATGCCCGGGGCCAGGGCGTCGGTGCCGAGGGCTTCGCCCTCGGTGTAGCGCGAATCGAGCTCGCCCACGTCGGGGCCCGCCTCGAGCCACGCGGGATCGTAACGACCGTTGCTGTTGAGATCGGCGTAGACGTCGGTCTTCTCGTCGTATTTTCCCGGCGTGCCTTCGTCCTTGAGCAACGGCTCACCCGAATCGCCGCGCGTCGTGTCGAGCGACACTTCGGGCGGGCAGACGGCGTCTTCGCCGCAGTCGTAATACCGAAGGAAATCGTCGGCCTGGTCGTCGGTTTCGCTGCGAATGGCGATGAGCGCCGAGCGCGCGTTCTGCAGACCGGCGATAAGGTTCTCGCGCGCGGCCGCCAGTCGCTTTTCGCCGTCGTCGCCTTCGTACAGCGTCAGGAAGCGATTGTCGCTTTCCAGCTCCAGAATGAGCGCGTTCTGGAAGGGATCGGGCAGGTAGGGCAGCTCGGCCAGCGCCTGCCCGTTCAGCCCCAGTCCGTGGCGCGAGGCAAGTTGGAGAAAGCGAATCGACCCGACATAGGCCGATAGAAACTTGGTGCCGCCCTTGAAGAGCTGCAACGCTCCCAGCACGGCCAGAATGTCGCCGCGATCCCACTCGCCGCCCGGATTCAGGCTCATGCCCGGAAGGCCCATGAAGGGAACCGGAAATTTCGAGGCGATCGCTTCGAACCCGGCCGGAGTTTCGGCACCCAGAAGCTTGAAGCGGTCGATGAGCGGGTCAAGAACCTCGTCGGAAAGGCCGCTCAGTGCGTCTTCGCTGAGCGTGCTGAGCGCAAACTGGGCGGGTGCCTGCTCGGCAAAGAGCACGAAGTTTCCCCAGGCGGCCCAGAAGGCCACTTCAATGTCGCAGGGGTAGGTCGCGAGCATACGATCGAGGCAGGCGACGGCCGATTTGAAGTCGTTGCCCGTTTCGTTACCGTGGTAGTCGCCCGTCTGCAGGGTCTTCAGGGCCTCGCGGGCGGTGAAGCCGGGGCTGCAGTAGGCATACTCGGGGCGGGTGTCGCGCACCGTGACCTTCCACTGCTGGCGCGCGCGGTGCGAACCGTCGCGAAGTTCCAGGTCGACAGCCTGGGTCTTGCCTACGAAACGCGGACAGGCGAGAAAGGTGTGTTGCCGCTCGCGGCTGACCACTTCCTGGTCGAGCGACCACTGGTATGCCGGCTTGTCGGGGGCGACGCCCTCGCACAGCTGCGGTCGCAGCACCGCGGCTTTTCCGTAATCGATCGTCATTTCGACGGTCTTTGCCGGGGCCAGCGAGCAGACTTCGTCGTCGCGTGAGCAACCGGTGGCGACCAGCAGCAATGCCGCGAGTCCGGAAAGCAGGCGGTAAGGTGACATGGCTACATTCTATCGATTCGCGCACCGGTAGCAAGCCGCCACGCCGCTTTCTCCCTCGTCGCCTCAATGGCGACCGGTGTGGGCAAGCTGGTAGAATTGATGCCTGCATGAAAATCGGCGACTTTCTTACCTATCTCGTTTTCCGGGCGGCCTTCATTCCCTTTCGTCTCGGTTCGCTCCAATGGGCGCGGCGCCTGGGTGCCGGCCTGGGGCTGTTCTTCTACCGGGTTCTTCCGCTTCGGCGTAAGGTGGTCGAGCGCAACCTCCGGGCCTTTTACGGCGATACGTGGAATGAGAAACGCTTTGAACAGGGCGTACGCGATGCCTATGTGGGCATGGGCATGGCCATCGGCGAATTCGCCTGGGGCGAAAACCTTACGCCGGCGAATGTCGAGAAATACGTGAAGCTCGAGGGCCTCGAACATTATGAAGAGGCCCATCGGGGCGGGCGGCCCGTCATTCTTTACGGCGGCCACCAGGCCATGTGGGAATGGGCCACCGTGTTTCCCCATCTGCTTCGAAGGCCCTTTCACGTCGTCATGAAGCGCATTCACAACCGCTACATCGATGACCGCATCAAATGGCGCCGGAGCAAGTTCGGCGTGCACGCCGTGAACCAACGCGGCGCACTGGCCGTGCTCGAAGAAAGCCGCGATCGGGATCTCGACATCGGCATGTTCGTCGATCAGCGGGCGGCCCGGGCCAAGGGGGTATGGATCAACGTGCGCGGCAATCCGGTGTCGGCCATGCCGGGGGCGGCCATTCTTGCCCTGCGTCACGGTCTGCCGGCCCTGCCCATCCGGGTGTTCCGGCGTCCCGAAGGCATGGTATTCCGCTTTTACCCGCCGGTAACCTGCGAGCCCACGGGCGACTACGAGAAAGATGTGCAGGCCTTGACCCAGGCCATCAACGATCCCATTACCGAGTGGATTGGCGAGAACCCCGAAGCCTACTTCTGGTTGCACGATCGGTTCAAGATTCACGCCGACGAGCAGGAAACCGCCGACGGCTTCCGCCGCTCGGTCGTTACGCCTCAGGCCCGGGTTTAACCCGGTAGTATGCGTTCTGCCTCGCACGGAATTCGCCTTGCCCTTGACCATTTCTGCAAGGCGAAGCCAAGGCCCGTGCCGCCCATTAGCCGAAGCCCGTTGCCTCGGTGGGTGAAGCGCTTGTATAATGGAGTTGCGCCGGCTACGTCTCGCCTCCGGGTCTACCGCTGCCACAGTTGAAACCGGCGCACGGATGCCGGGTGCCCGAACCCGCCGAAGCTACAAAGTACCCTGATTACCGGTATCCACGGGATGGTGCCACGGGCGCGCTCGCCGACAAAGCGCATTCCCGCCCGCTGTCGTTTCCCGGGTGGGATACTGTTGTCTGTTTTTCCCTCACGGGGAACCTTTTCTGATGACTGACAGTTTTTTGAAGCAGGTCAAATTCGACGGTCGCGGTCTCGTTCCGGCCGTGGCCCGCGACGCCGTTTCCGGTGTCGTGCTCATGCTGGCCTGGCAGAACGAAGAAGCCCTGCGGCGTACGCTTGAAACCGGCGAGGCCCACTATTTCAGCCGCTCGCGCAACAGCCTGTGGAAGAAGGGTGAGACCTCGGGCCACCTGCAGCGGGTGCGCGAGGTGCGCCTCGATTGCGACGGCGACACCGTCTTGCTCCTCGTCGACCAGACCGGGGCGGCCTGTCACACCGGGCACCCGACCTGCTTTTTCGTGACGCCCGAGGGCGAGTCGGAGCAGCCGCCGGCCGCGGGCCAGATGCTGCGCCAGGTTTATGACACCATTCTTGCCCGCCGTGACGCCGGTGGCGAGAAGTCGTACGTTCGCTCGCTCTTCGACAAGGGGCTCGAAGCGGTGTACGCCAAGGTAGAAGAAGAGGCCGGCGAACTCATCGACGCCAGCCGCCG
The DNA here is from genome assembly GCA_041687475.1 of bacterium. GTDB lineage: Bacteria > J088 > JAWLBW01 > JAWLBW01 > JAWLBW01 > JAWLBW01. The sequence continues at coordinate 12,070 of JAWLBW010000065.1, read as the reverse complement.
CTCGCTCGAGCGACGCGAGCTGGTGCACGAAGCCGCCGACCTCTGGTTTCACTCGCTCGTGCTGTTGGCCGGCCACGACATTCCGCCCGAGGAAATTTACGAAGAGCTGCGCCGGCGCTTCGGCCGTTCGGGACTGGACGAGAAGGCATCGAGAGGGCAGAAAACGGCTTCGTAGGCGGTCGCCGTCGGCTCCCGATTAGCCGTTGGTTATAGGCCGAAATTGGCGACGCCGTAAGTCGTTGGGATCGTTCCCGATCTCATGCTGATTTGGAGTTTCTTGACGCTTTGGGTAGAAGCTGATACGTTGTGATAATCGTTTCCGGCGCGACAGGCGGCATGCTGCCCGGTCGCTCAAAAGCCGCGCCAGGCAAGGAATTTGGAGTCATGAGCATCCTTGACCAACTGAAAGAAGACATGAAATCGGCCATGCGCGCGAAGGAGCAGATGCGCCTGACCGTCATTCGCAGCCTGATGGCCGATCTGAAGAATCGTGAAATCGACAAGCGCGCGCCCCTCGAAGATTCCGAAGCCATGGATGCCGTTGCGTCTATGGTCAAGAAACGCAAGGACGCCATTGCCGAAGCCGAGGCCGCGGGCCGTTCCGACGTGGCCGATCGCGAGCGCGAAGAGTTGGCCTTCATCGAGGCCTACCTTCCGGCGCAGATGTCGCAGGACGAGATCGAAAAGCTGGTCGACGAGGCCATTGCCGAGTCGGGCGCCCAGGGGGCCGGCGATATGGGCAAGGTCATGCGCATTCTGGTTCCCCAGACGAAGGGCCGCGCCGACGGTAAGCTGGTCAACGACGTGGTACGGAGCAAATTGACGGCATGAGTCTGCACGGCCCCGACATCGACGAGATCAAGCGGCGACTGAACATCGTCGATCTCATCGGAAGGTTTACCAACCTTCGCCGCTCGGGGAGAAACCACGTGGGCCTGTGTCCCTTCCACCAGGAGAAATCGCCCAGCTTCTCAGTCAACGAGGCCAAGGGCGTTTTCTACTGCTTCGGTTGCCAGGCCCACGGCGACGCCTTCAGTTTTCTCATGCAGATGCGCGGCCTGTCCTTTCCCGAGGCCGTCGAAGAACTCGCCCGCCTTGCGGGCGTTCCCCTTACGGAACGCAAGGTCAACCCCGAGTGGGAGCGCCAGCGCTCGCGACGGCAGCAGATGGAGCGCCTGCAGTCGGTCGTGGCCGAGTTCTACCACAAGATTCTGCTCAAATCGTCTCTTGCCGAGGGCGCCCGGGCCTATCTGGCCGAACGCGGCGTCGACATGGCCGCCATCGTAGAATTCCAACTCGGTTTCGCCCCCGAGGGGTGGAATACCCTGACCGACTTCCTTCGCAAGAAGGGGCTCAGCCTCGAACTGGCCGCCGAGGCCGGCCTGATTTCGCGCAAGCGCGACTGGTTCGACCTGTTTCGCAACCGGCTGCTGTTTCCCATCAACGACCACCGGGGCCACGTCGTGGCGTTCGGTGGCCGGGCGCTGGGGCCCGACGACAAGCCCAAATACCTGAATTCCCCAGAATCCATCTCCTTCAAGAAGGGGCAGACCCTGTACGGGCTGCCGCAGTCGGTTCCCGCCATGGGGCGTGAGGGCACGGCCATCTTCGTCGAAGGCTACATGGATCTCATCAAGCTCTGGCAGAACGGCATTCGCAATGTCGTGGCGCCGCTGGGCACGGCCCTGACGCGCGAGCATCTCGAACGGGTGCAACGTTACGCCCGGTCGGTGGTGTTTCTCTTCGACGGCGACAACGCGGGCGAAAAGGCGGCGCAGCGGGCCATGGAACTGGTGCTCGAAACCGGCATTCCCGCCCGTATGATTCGCCTCGAAGACAATCTCGATCCCGACGATTATATCGACCGTCATGGGGCCGATCGGCTGCGCGAACTGTTGGCGAGCCCCGAGCCGCTGGTGGGGTATTTCCTCCGGCAGCGTTGGGCGGCAACCCAGAAGGATGCCCCGGGCGTGGCCGCGTTCGTGCGTGAAGCCCTCGACATGATTGCCCGCCTGCGCGACCCGCTCGAGCGGGGGCTCTATCTCAAGATGATTTCCGAGTGGTCGAATTTCGACGAGGTAAGCCTGCGTCGCCAGATTGCCGGCAAGCTCGTTCAGGACGCCGATCGGAAACCGGGTTCGCCGCCGCCGGCGCCGCCGAAGAATCTGGCGCGGTTTCCCAACGAAGAAGTCATGGTCATCAAGCTTCTGCTTCACTACCCGCGGCTGATTCGCGCCTTCCGCGACGTGAAGCTGGTCGACAAGTTTTCCGACCCTCTGCTGCGCCGTGCCGCGGCCATTCTGCTCGAGCACGAAGAGCGCGAGGGTGAGGTGAAAGAGGTTTCCGAGGCGTTATACGCCGACGAAGAACTGCGCGTACATATCGACCGGTGGCAGGTCGAGGGGCCGCCTGAGGGAATTCACGACGAAATTTCCGATCAGGTTCTGCTCGATGCCTTGTCGGTCATTTTTATCCGCTACCTGGAAGACCAGGTGCGAGTCAAGAAGCTTGAGTTGCTTCAAGGGAGAGACAGCGACGCCGTTGCGACGCAGCAGGAGGTCATGCGCCTACAGGAGCTGCGTGAAGGCCTGCGACGAAATCGATCGTTGGAGCTGTTGACCCGGGTGCATTGAAAGGAGACAGGGTTCGACGGTGGCACGCCCTGTATCGACCGTCGAAATTGTTTTTGCGTTGTTTAGGGTAAGCAACGTTGCCGTTTGAGGAGGGGTGCAAATGCCTGCAAAGAGCAAGACCACAGCAGCCGGAACGACTGCAACGAAAGCCAAGACCGCGACGACCACGCGCCGCCGGGGCCGCACAGCCGCCAAATCGGCTGAGTCCTATCTGAGTTACGAAGAAGTCTCGCTGCTGGCCGACGAGATGGAGTACGACGACGTCTCGCAGCTGCTCGGCGGGGTAAGCGCCCGCCGTGAAGATCAGGAAGGCTGGGCGGCGAAGAATCGCGATGCCGATGACGACGACGATCTCGAAGAAGACGAAGAAGAAGAGCAGGCCGAAGACGAGCTCGATGCGCAGCAGGCCAATGACACCGTGCGCATGTACCTTACCGAAATGGGCAGCGTGAGCCTGCTCAAGCGCGAAGACGAAATCGAAATTGCCAAGCGTCTCGAAGAAGGCAAGCAGCAGGTCAAGTCGGCCGTGTACGGCATGCCGGCCACGGTGCGCTCGATTCTGGCCCTCGGCGACGCCATGCGCACCGGAAAGCTCACGGCCCGTAAATTCACCAACGATTACGATCCTGAGCAGCGCTGGGACGAAATCAAGGAAAAGAAGCGGCTGCTCAAGCAGATCGATGGCCTGGCGGCCGTGGCCGAAGAGCGCCGCAAGCTCATGAAATCGCTCGTCAGCGGCAAGGTGGGGGCCGAAAAGCGGGCCCGTCTGCGCGAGGAAGAGCGGCGCCTGCGTGACGATCTGCTGACCAAGTGCACCGACCTGTGCATCGCTCCCGACTTCGAGCGTGGGTTCATCGACAACCTTTTCACCGCCCACGAAAGGATCGTTCAGGCCGAGAAGGTTCTGGCCGAGTATGAACGCAAGCGCCGCGAATCGAACGGCACGATTACGGTAGGCGGGCTGGGCAATCGCTCGACCGCGACCTTGCGCAAGGGCGACCGCGAAGACAAGCGGGCCTTCGGCGCCTTCGAGCGGCTTCGCCGCGAGGTCGAACTGGCCGAGCTGCCCATTCACCACATCAAGCAGGCCGTCACCCAGGTGCGCAAGGGTCGCGCCAAGATGGAAATCGCCAAGAAGCAGCTTACCGAAGCCAACCTGCGACTGGTTGTCTCCATCGCCAAGAAGTACACCAACCGCGGCCTTCAGTTCCTCGACCTTATTCAGGAAGGCAACATCGGCCTCATGAAGGCGGTCGAGAAGTTCGAGTACCGGCGCGGTTACAAGTTCTCGACCTACGCGACCTGGTGGATCCGGCAGGCCATTACCCGGTCGATTGCCGACCAGGCCCGCACCATTCGTATTCCGGTGCACATGATCGAGACCATCAACAAGGTCGTGCGCACGCAGCGGCAGATGACGCAGGAGCTGGGTCGCGAGCCCGGGCCCGACGAAATCGCCGAACGTATGGACCTGCCCGAGGAAAAGGTGCGCAAGGTTCTGCGTATTTCCAAGGAACCCATTTCCCTGGAAACCCCCATCGCCGACGATGAAGAGAGCAACCTCGGCGACTTCATCGAAGACAAGAACGCGCTTACGCCCTCGGAATCGATGGTCGAGAGCGATCTGTCCGAACAGGTGCGCAAGGTTCTGGCCACCCTGTCGCCCAAGGAAGAAAAGGTGCTGCGCCTGCGCTTCGGTATCGGCGAGGTGAGCGACCACACCCTCGAAGAAGTCGGCGCCGACTTCGCGGTAACCCGCGAGCGCATTCGCCAGATCGAGGCCAAGGCCCTCAAGAAGCTCACGCATCCGAGCCGCTCGAAGAAGCTCAAGGCCTTCGTCGAATAGGCAGGCATTCCGGGGGGCCAAGGCCCCCCGATTTCTTTCTCCTCGGGGGGGAAAGGTCCGGTTTTCCCTTCCTCGCCCGACGCGGCCCCGTCGCTGCCTGCCCCGCTGAAGTAAACCCGGCTGCCTTATTCGTGGGCGCAGCTCCTTTCCCGAACAACGCTGGCACGGTATTCGCTGACTCTTCGAACAAAAGGAGAGTTTATGCGACGGCTTCCATTCCTCTTATCTGCGATTTTCCTTTCCCTGCTGGGTGCGTGCGCCGACGATTACGTCTGCGTCGACACCGTGAGCACCTGCGAAGCCTGGGAAACGGCTGACAACCTTGTCATGTCGGGCTACTGGTCGGGACGCTACGACGTGGGCTGGCACCACATGATGGGCCGCAACGAACTGGTCATGTCGTGGGGCAATGGCGGCTACGAGGTGCGCGTCGAGCGCGAGGGTGTCTTTCGCGAAGCCTTCTATCGCACGAGCAGCTTCTATGGCTACGGCGAACTCGAGCCCATGCAGAACGAGTTCTGGGCGAACTACAGTACGAACGAAGACTGGATGTTTCACGGTTCCTATCACAAGGCGGGTAACCGCATGGTCTTCGAGGGTCGCGTCTTTGCCAACGGGGCCGATGTCGGATCGTTTCGCCTTTCACGTCCCCGCGAATGCGTCGAATTCAGGCAGACCGAGCTGAACCGATGCGTCGGCACGTGGACGCCCGAGCCCGACGACCAGGAGCCGTACGATCCGGGCGAGGGCTTCGAGCTCGCCGTTACGATGGCCACGGTTTCGCCCAACCCCGTCGAACCCATGGCCGACCTTACCCTGCACGCCGAGGCCTCGCGCGAGGGCGACGGCCTGCTGTGGACGGTCATGATGGCCCCCCTGACCGATACCACGAAGATCGTGGGCGCCTGGCAGGCCGAGGGTAAGGTTTTTCACGTGCAGACTGCGGCGCCGCCCGCGGCGGGTGACTACCGGGTTCGCTTCGAGGTGGCCGACGGCGACGAAAGCAACACCCTGTACCGCCTGCTTACCGTGCATTGAACCGGCGCCGGAGGGTGGCCGGATCCGGACACGAAAAAAAAGCCCTTTCCGCCTGGCGGAAAGGGCTTTTCCCATGAAGCGAAGAAGCCTCAGAACTGCAGGTAGGTGTAGCTGCGCAGGGTGCGTTCGTATTCGGCGAGCAGGCGCATGCCCTCGTTCGGACGCAGCCGATCGCTCTTGATGGCGGCGTCGACCTGCCCCTTGAAGCCGCGCACGAGTTCGTTCTCGTGGTACTGGGTCAGACGCAGTACCTGCTCGATGGTCGAGCCCTGAATCGACTCTTCGATGTACCAGCCGTCTTCTTCGTCGGGGTCGAGAAAGACGTGCACTTCGTTGACGCGGCCGAACAGGTTGTGCAGGTCGCCCATGATGTCCTGGTAGGCGCCGGTCATGAAGAAACCCAGGTAGTAGGGCTTGCCGTTGGCCTCGTGCAGGGGCAGGGTGTCGCGTGGTTCCTGTCCGTCGATGAAGCGGCTGACCTTGCCGTCGGAATCGCAGGTAATGTCGACCAGCGTGCCCCGGCGCACGGGTTCTTCACCCATGCGGTGCAGGGGAATGATCGGAAACAGCTGACCCAGGGCCCAGTGATCGAGCAGTGACTGAAATACCGAGAAGTTCATCAGGTACTGGTCGCCCAGCTGGTTGGCCAGATCGTAGATTTCTTCCGGCACCTGCTCTTCACCGAATTCTTCCTGAAACTTGCGCACGATGACCCGGGCGCAGTTCCAGAACATCTGCTCGACGTCGGCTTTCACATCGAGATCGAGATAGCCCAGGTTGAACAGGGCGTCGGCTTCTTCCTTGAGCTGAACCAGGTCGTGGTACGACTCACGTTTGTCGCGGGTCTCGATGTTGTCGCGCACGAAGGCCAGATCGCGCAGGATCTTGTGGCTGTCGTCGTGCACCTGAATCGATCCCACCTGGCGGGCCTTTTCAATCTGCCCGAAGTTGTCGACCACCAGCACCGAATGGTGGGCGACGATGGCGCGGCCGCTTTCGCTCACGATGTTCGGGTGCGGAACGCCTTCCATGTCGCATACGTCCATGATGTTGTAGACGATGTCGTTGGCGTATTCCTGCAGGCTGTAGTTGGTCGAGCTGTGGCTTGCCGACTGGCTGCCGTCATAGTCGACGCCCAGGCCGCCGCCCACGTCGAGGTAATCGAGTTCGACCCCCCTCTGGTGCAGCTTGGCGAAGTACCGGGTAGCCTCGCGCACGGCCCGCTTGATGGTAAAGATGTTGGGAACCTGCGAGCCGATGTGAAAGTGCAGCAGCTTGAAGGTGTGCAGAAGCCCCTCGGCTTTCAGCATCTCGACGGCCTCGAGCAGCTCGGTGGTCGTTAGGCCGAATTTGGCGTTTTCACCGCCCGAGGTGGCCCACTTGCCCTCGCCCTTCGAGACCAGGCGCACGCGAATGCCGATGATGGGCTCGGTATTGAGTTCCTTGCTCGCGCGAATGAGTTCCTGAATCTCGGTAAGTTTCTCGGCCACGCACACGACCTTCTTGTTCAGCTTGTTGCCGATGAGGGCCATGCGAATGAACTGGGCGTCCTTGTAACCGTTGCAGACGATGAGACTGTCGGGGTTGTGGTGCATCGACAGGGCGGCCATGAGCTCGGGCTTGCTGCCGGCTTCGAGCCCGTAGTTGTGCACCCGGCCGGCGTCGAGAATTTCTTCGACCACCTCGCGCAGCTGGTTCACCTTGATGGGAAACACGCCCATGTACCGGCCGCGGTACTTGTTTTCGGCAATGGCGCGATCGAAGGCCTGGTTAATTGACTCGACGCGGTTGCGAAGCAAATCCTGAAAGCGAATGAGCAGCGGCAGGCGCATGCCCTGGGCCTTGGCTTCCTCGACCACGTCGACGATGGGAATCTTTTCGCCGTCCTTGCCCACGGGGGCAACGATGACGTTGCCGGCGGCGTCGATGTCGAAGTAGTGCACGCCCCAGCGGTCGATGTTATAGAGACGCCGGGCCTCTTCCAGATTCCATTCGGTATGTTCGACGACTTTCTCCTGCAATGCCTGGGCCCCCTCTGCAACGGGTAGAGAAAGGAATTGGTAATTCCAACATCATACCGTCAGGGGGCTTCTTTCCGCCAACGCCGCGCGTACGGGGGCCGGGCGGCGGCCTTGCAGTCAATCGCCGCGGTGGCCCGCGGGTCGAAAGGCGCCGGCGGGAACGAGCGGGCAGCGTCCGTCGAGACCGCTGAGAACGAGCACGCCGCGTTGCAGCAGATCGTCGATGGTCGCGCAGAGCCGGGGGGGCGGGGTGCCTTCGAGCGCCAGGGGTACGTAAACCGCGCTTACCGCGAAGCGGTAGGCCACCACGGCATCGAGTGCCGCGAGCATGTCGGAAAGCCGCCCGCGGCCGTCTTCGGCCAATGTGGGAAAGGTCCAGAACCTCCGATCGGGCACGCGCGAGGCAAGGGAATACACCAGGGCCGTACCGTCGGGCGCCGCGTCGAAACCGTTGGCGCCGAAAGCGCTGCGGCGTTCGACCGAAAGCCGGTTGGGGTCGAGAGCCGGCCCCACCACGACGAGCGGCGCCCACTGGGGCGCGCCGATGAGCTGATTACCGCCCGGATCGAAGGAAACGAGCTGGTCGCGATACATGGCCGTAACCTGGTCTGCATGGGCGAGCGAGGCGGCGCGCCCCCCGCTGACCGCCATGCCCGGCAGGCTTCGGTAAACATGGTGCACTTCGCAACCGTACTGCAGGCACAACTCGCGTGAGAGCAGCTCGGCATCGGCGTCGGGCGCAAAATCGACAAGGTAATAGTGTGTCGGCTCTTCGGGGTGGGAGGCGAGCTGCACGCGCGCCAATACCATCGCCGCAAGAACCCATGCAGGCCATCCCATAACCATCTCCCCCTGCATCGGCGTATACCTTCAGGTTAGGCCGCTCGCGGCAGGCAGTAAACCACCCACGCGCGAAAGGCGGAAACAGCCGACCGGGTTACTTGACGGGGGAAGTGTGGATTCGGTAGTATATTGATAATCATTTTCAAAAGATCGTCCATGTTCGAACCGCGCGAAGAGTTCCATCGTTTCATCAAGCAGAAGGGTCTTAAGGTTACCCGCCAGCGAGACCTGATTGTCGACACCTTCTTTTCCATCAACGCGCATGCCAGCGTAGAAGAGTTGTACGACGAAATTCGCAAGCGTGAACCGGGCATCGGTTTCGCCACCGTCTACCGCACGCTCAAGCTTCTCAAGGAGTCGGGGCTGGCCCGTGAGTGGAACTTCGGCGACGGCCACGCCCGCTACGAACACGTGACCGATGCCGACGAACATCACGATCACCTCATCTGCGTCGACTGCGGCGCCATCGAGGAGTTCGAAAACGAAGACATCGAGCGGCTGCAGGAGCAGGTCGCGGCACAGCACGGTTTTCAGCTCACGCACCATACCATGGAGCTGTACGGGCGGTGCCGCAAGTGCAGTCGCATTCAGCGCAACGGGCGCTGAAAACAAGGGTTTTGAAGGCCGTTTCGGCCGAGGGTTTGAGGGGTTCATGATGAGGTCGCGAAGGTTTTTTCCGTTGCAGGTTCCGGCGGTGCTGCTTCTGCTGGTGTCGGTGTTTTTCGCGGCGCCGGCGCGGGCCGACGAACTGCCGCGACAGCTCGTGCACCTGCTCGACTATGTCGGCCGTGACTACCCGGCGGCCGTTGAAGACGGCAAGGTCATCAGCGAGTTCGAATACAAGGAACAGCAGGACTTTCTCGCCACCATCGACGAACTTGCCGCCACCGTACCCGAGCTGCGGGGCGACGACCCCTTCAAAACCGACCTTGCGGCGCTGGCGGCCGAATTTGAGGCCAGGGGCGACAGCGAAACCATTCTTGCTCTGTCCGAGCGCCTGAAGAACCGCGTCATCGAGGTGACCGATATTGCGGTGGCGCCCTCGCAGTGGCCCGACATGGCGCTGGCCGACAAGGTTTACGGGCAGTCGTGCGCCGGGTGCCACGGCGTGACCGGCGCCGGCGACGGCCCCGACGCCGTCGGTTTCGAGCCCCCCGCCACCGATTTCCTCAAGGGCGAAACGCGCGACGTGCTCTCGCCCTTTCAGGCCTACAACACGATTCGCAACGGCGTGCAGGGCACCGGCATGCCGGCCTTCGCCGATCTGAGCGACGAAGAAGCGTGGAGCCTGGCGTTTTACGTACTTTCGCTGCAGCATCGCGACCGTACCGACGAGGCGGTATTCGGCGGAATCGACGACACCTCGGCACTGCCGACGCTGACCGAGCTTGCGACGACCAACGACCGCGAGTTGCGCCCCCGTGTTGAAGAGGCCTACGGCGAAGGCACCTTTCTGGCCCTGCGCCTCGACCCGGCCCGCTTCGTCGAAAAGGTGAGCGATCTCGATCTCGCCCGCAACCTGCTGAACGAGGCCATGGCTGCCTATCGTGGGGGAAATGCGGCCGAAGCCCGCCGGCTTGCCCTGAGCGCCTACCTCGATGGCATCGAGCCTTTCGAGGTGCGCATGGTGGCACGCGATTCGAAGATCGTGCCCCGCATCGAAATGGCCATGATGGACGTGCGCAGCGGCATTGTCGGCGGCGCCCCCGTCGCCCAGGTCGAAGCCGCGGTTGACAGGGCCCAGGGCGTCATCGTCGACGCCGAGGCGCTACTGCAGAGCGGCGGGCTGTCTTACGGGGTCGCCCTTGCCTCGGCGGCGTTGATTCTGCTGCGTGAAGGTTTCGAGGCCATTCTGGTCGTCGCCGCCCTGCTGGGCATTCTGCGGCGCCTCAAGGCCGAGCGCGCCCGCCACTGGACCCACGCAGGGTGGATTGCCGCGCTGGTGGCCGGCTTCGCCACGTGGATACTCTCGGGCACCCTGCTGAACATCGGCGGCGCCGAGCGCGAGTGGCTCGAGGGCGTGACGGGCCTCACGGCGGTAGCCATACTGCTTTACGTCGGCTTCTGGATGCACAACCAGGCCGAGATCAGGAAGTGGACGGCCATGGTCAGCACCAAGGCCCGGCAGGCCGTGGCCGACAAGCGGTTTTACACCTTCTTCGGCATCTCGTTCCTGGCCGTGTACCGCGAAGCCTTCGAGACCGTTCTTTTTTACCAGGCCCTGGCCCTCGATGCCGAAGAATCGGCGATGAGCGGCATTTACGCGGGTTTCGGCATCGGAGTCATCGGTATCGCCCTCATGGGGTGGGCCATGCTGAAGCTGGGTAAGCGCATGCCGCTGCGGCAATTCTTCCAGGTGGCCTCGGTGCTCGTGCTCGTGTTGTCGGTGGTATTGCTCGGCAAGGGCATACACTCGCTGCAGGAAGCCGGATTCGTGGGCGTGAGCTCTTTTCCCCTCAATCTTCGTATCGAGCTCCTGGGTGTGTATCCCACGTGGGAAACCATGCTGGGCCAGCTGGGCCTCATCTTGGTCATCGTCGCCGCGCACTTGGGCCTCTGGTACCGCGAAAAGCGTATTGTAGAGTCCCGCGCGGCCGCCCGCGCGGCTTCGTCGGCCAAATGAGCCGGTCTGCGACGCCGACGCATTCTTTCATTCCCCTCTGCCACCGGCACGAGGGGATATTTTTTTACCCCGACGCAGCCCCGCTTCCTTGTGGGGAAATCTGCCGCAGGGAAGCCTCGGGGGCACAGAAAGGGCTGGCCTTGACCGAGCGCTTTGGATAGTCTGATTGAATCAGTACCTCGGCCCTTACCCCAACGCAAGGGAACTGCCGCGGGTCACCATGTACAGAGGCCCGATTTCCCGTAAAGACCGCCCGAGAATTGCCCTGGAAAGCCCTCAAAATGAGTCGGCGCCTGGTTTACAATGGGAATCGGTGAGCAAACCCCAAGGAGGCTTCATGACCGCTGCCGGATGGATGACGACCGTCGAGATCATTGAGAACCCCACCCAGGAACAACTTCGCGAGTTGGCTCTCAACGAAACGCCGGCCGTAAGGAAAACGGCTTTTGGTGGCCTGAACAAGGTCGTTTCCCATAACAAGAATCGCGTCGCCCAGTGGACGTACGTGATAGCCGAGCCCGCCGACGCCGAGAAATATTCGGGCAAGACGATTGACCCCGCGAAGGCGCGCGGGCTCATCGAACACCAGGCCCGCTACATCGAACAGGCCGGTCGCCTGATCCGTCTCGACCGTTATCTGGGCGTAGGCCCCCGCGCCGTGCCCGTGCAGTGGTTCTACACCGCCGAAGGCGCCAACATCGCCGGCATGCAGCAGGTGCTCGCCTTTTCCCGCGAAGAGGTCGAAGGACCCGACGCCGGGTCGCGCCCCTGGGATCCGAAGTTGCGCGTCATTTATACGCCGGGCTGTGAAGCCCCCGACATGCCGGGCAAGCAGGCCATCGTCGTCGATCTGGCCAACTACACCACCTACATCATGGGGCCCGATTATTTCGGCGAGAGCAAGAAGAGCGCCCTGCGCATGCTGAACGATCTGCTGTACCGGCAGGGCGGTCTCGTCATGCACGCCGGCGCCAAGGTCGTGCGCATCGGCGATCGCGACATTACCATGGCCATCATGGGCCTGTCGGGCACGGGCAAGACCACCACGACCTTTGCCAAACACGGC
>JAWLBW010000064.1:0-17618 GCA_041687475.1 bacterium | reverse complement strand
TTCACGCCGGCCGTACCCACCCTGCGCCACAAAGGCAAGACGCGTGTCGACCCGGGGATACCGGCGGAAATAATCGGCCTCGATATGCCTGAGCAGGGCGCCGATGAGCGTGTCGACGAACTGAGTCTGCGCTTCGGCAACCACCCAGCCCTTGACCTTCGAGCGTTGCATCTCGAGCACAATCTGCCGGCACTCGTTGACGTAGTTCTTCCATCCGGCAAGCTCGGTGCCGCTGGCAGGGGGTTCAGGAAACCCGAATTCGTGTACGGCGGGCGGTTGACGCCGATGGCGCAGCATAAGCTTCTATTTTAACCGTTATGAACGGGTTGGTGCGAGGGGCGCAGGTTCAGAAGGTAGTCACCCGAAGCTGTTTGACGTAATCTCCCACTCCGAGAGCGATCGAGTCGGCGAGCATCTCGACGTAACGCTTGTCCTGAAGGCGCTTGGCTTCACGCGGGTTCGATACGAATCCGGTTTCAATCAACACGGCCGGAACGTTGGCGCCGATGAGAACGACGAACGGCGCGCCCTTGACCCCCAGGTCGCGTACGCCTTCGTACTTCGACGAAAGACTCTTGATCATGGAACTCTGCACGGCGCGCGCCAGCTGCACCGAGTCGTTCTTCTTCGACGTAAGCACGAGGTCGCGCAGAATGTCTTCCTGCTCGCTCACCGTCGCCTCGCTCGAGGCGTTTTCACGGGCGGCGACGGCCACCGCGCTCTTATCGGACGAAAGGTCGAGGTGATAGGTCTCGATGCCGAAGGCGTTGGGACTCGCGGCCGCGTTGGCGTGAATGGAAATGAAGAGATCGCCCCGCTTGGCCCTCGCAATGCCCGGTCGGCCTTCAAGCTCGATGAAGGTATCGTTGTCGCGGGTAAGTACCGTCTCGACCCCGAGGCGCTCGCGCAGCTTCCCCGCCACCGCCCTGGCGATGTTCAGGGCAATATGTTTCTCGTAAATCTTGTTCACGCCGATGGCGCCCGGATCGTGACCGCCGTGTCCGGCATCGATCACGATGCGGCGAATCTGCAATCCGAGCTGCGCCGTAAGGGGAATCGACGGGTTGTCGCCCTTCTCGGCCCGTAGCACCGGTTCGGGCTCGGGCTTGTCCTTGATGTCATTCAGAAGTGCCTGCAACCGATCGACCGACACGTCGGGCTTCGGAACCGGCGCCGCCGGAACGCCGTTGACGTCGACGATGATACGGTAGGGGCTCATCAGCGGAAAAATTCTGTAGTCGCTGAGGCTCTGAATATCGAGCACGACCCGAACGGTGTCCGGCGAAAACTGCGCCGCGCGCGCTCTGACCAGCAGCCCGTCGTCAATGGGAATCGTATCTTTCAGGCCGGGGTCGAGACGCGCGTTGAGAATGTCGATATACAGACGGCGCGGGCGCCCCGCCTCCTTGTCGGCCGGCAACAGTCCGTATTTGAAGCGGGTCTTGTCGCCGGCATAGATGGCCACGCGGGTGTTGTCGGGGTTCGACCAGTGCAGAATCTGACGAACGTTGACCAGGCCCCGACCCGAAATCGACGGCGCCGGTTTCGCATCGGCCAGCTCCTTCAGACGCTCGCGGGCTTCGACAGCCTTGTCGCCCCGGGGGTACAGCGTGAGCACGCGCTCGAACTCGCCGTAAGCGCCGGTGCGGTCGCCCTTCTTCTTGAGAAAGAGATTGCCGATGGCGTACTGCGCATCGTCGGCCAGCCGGTCGTTCGGATAATTCTTGACCACCAGACGGTAGGCGGCAATGGCGCTGTCGACGTCGTCGCTGATACGCGAAACCTCGGCCATGTCGGCATACAGCTCGCCGATGAGGTATTGCGACTGAGCTGCCTGACGGGAACCCGGAAACGAACCGACCACGTTCTGCAGCCTGTCGATGGCCCGCAGCCAGTAATGCCGCAACTGGCGCTTATCCTTGTCGCTGCGTACGGTCTGGGCGAACGTATACGCCTGACTGAAGGCGTAGTTGGGAGTCTGCGCGTGGCCGACTTCACCAATGGCGGCGGCGAATACGAAGGCGAGAAACAGGGTACCGAAGCCCCATGCGGTTCCCCATGCAGTCAGTGATGTGCGGTTGCGACTCACCAGAAAAAGCCCTTTTGCGTTCGGCTGCGGCCGCTTACCGGCCCGACCCATTAGCGTACAGGGTTTGAACCCTGAGCGTCAAACGGGTAGAACGCCCGGAAAGTCGGCAAAGACAGCGTCGGCGGCTACCCAGCCGCCACTTTCGGGGTTACCTCCAACTTTGAAAAGCCTAACGAATATGGTAAGATACACAGCAATTTTTCGGCAGTGTCGAACGTCGAAACGGACAGGTGTGCCTGCAAGCCGCATGCCCCACCCGCTCAGCGCGTTCATAGTTGGTTACAGGCAGTTCGTGCGGGCACGGTGACGACCGTGTACGCAGAACCACGTTCAAAGGGATCGTTTCGTGGCGAAACCCAAAATCCTTCTCGTCGACTCCGACGAGAAGAGCCTCAGTATGATGACCATCAGCCTCAAGAAGGCTGACTTCAACGTCACGCAGGCGCGCGACGGCGAAGAGGCGTGGGAGCTCATGCGCACGAGCCGGCCCGACCTCATCATTTCCGACACGAAGATGCCGCGCATGGACGGGTTCACGTTCTGCGGCAAGGTGAAAGACGACCAGACCCTGCGCGCCATTCCCTTCATCTTTCTCACACGCGAAAAAAGCGTCGACGATAAGATTCGCGGCCTCGAGCTCGGCGTCGACGACTACCTGACCAAGCCGATCTACCTGAAAGAAGTTCTGGCCCGCGTTCGCCTGCTGCTCGAAAAGCGCGAGAAGGAAAAGGTCGACTTCGTACCCCAGGAACCCCAGTTCGCCGGCAGCCTGAGCGACATGGGTGTGGTCGACCTCATCCAGACCATGGAAATGGGCCAGAAGACCGGCGTCATTTACCTGCAACGCGCCGAATTCAAGGCATCGGTTTCCTTTGAAAAGGGCCGGGTTGTCGACGCCAAGGTAGCCAACGTCGTGGGCGAGCAGGCGATTTACAAGCTTCTGCTGTGGGGTGAAGGCAGCTTCCGCATCGACTTTCGGAATATCGAGGGTCCCGAAACGGTCACCATGTCGACCCAGGGACTCATCATGGAAGGCATGCGCCGCATCGACGAACTGGTGCGTATTCGCGAGCAGCTGCCTCCGCTCGAATCGCTTCTGGCCATCGACAGCCAGGTCATTCTCGAGGAACATCCCGACCAGTTTCCCGAAAAGATCGAGACGATTCTCTCGGAGTTCACCGGAACCAAGACGCTGCAACAGGTGGTCGACCTGCTTCCCTACGACGATCTCGAGTGCCTGGAGATCATTGCGAAGCTCTACTTCCAGGGCTTTCTCATGCCCGTCATGGACGGCGGAACCAGCAGCGCCGTACTGGCCGCCGACGAGCTGAAGCCGCAACCCGAAGAGCCCCTGTTCAACTTCGCGCCTCCCGAAGAAGACGACACCGCCGAACACGTCTTCGATCCCGAAGAAATGGCGGCAGAAGACGATGCCGGCGACGCCTCGGAAACCGGCCCAGGACTGGCGCCTCCCATCGACGAAGAGTCGGCTGCCGACGCCGTTTCCGAAGAAGCTGAAGCGCCCGCGCCCAAGCCTGAGGCTGCCCCCCGCAAGGCGAAACCCAAGCAGGGCAAGGTCATTTTCCTGAAAGGGGCCGGCGGCGCCGCCACCGCGCGGAAACCGGAACCGGAACCGGAGTCTGAGCCCGAAGAAACCTCCTTGCCGCAGCCAGAACCGGTAAAGCCGCCCGAGCCGCAGCCCGAACCGCCGGAAACGCCCGCCCAGGTACACCTTGTCGAGCCGCCCGCCCCGCCCGTCGTCGAAGCGCCCGAAGCCGAACCGCCCCCCGCTCCGGCACCGGCCGCACGCCCCGCGGCAACCGCGAAGCCCCAACCGAAGCCGGCTCGAAAAGCCGCGGTAAAACCGGCGCCGCTTGAAATGCCCCCGGTTCAGGGGCCCGCCTCGCAACCTGCGGCAACCGCCGCTGCCGCGGCCGCTGCCACGGCGCAACCTTCGCAACCCGCGCGCTCTCGGCTTCCGCTCATCGCGGCCGGCGTCGCGCTCGTGCTTGCCCTCGGCGGCGGTGGCGCCTGGTTTGCCCTGAACGGTAGCGGTTCTTCGGCAGGTATCGTTTACAAGGAAACGGCCGTCAGGCTGGGGGGCGAAAACCTCGACGTTTACAAGGGTGCCTCGCTCAACATGAACCTCGACACCCCCGCCGGCTACCGGCGCGCCATTCAGGGGTTCGAGGTGCTGGCCGAACGCATGGGCGACTGGGACGGAACCGATCAGGAGATCATTCTCTCGAAACTGATTCTTTCCTATGCGCGTCTCAGTGAAGCCCAGGACGATCCGGCCGCCCTGCAGAAGGCGGGCGAACTTGCCGAGGCATATCTGCGCGAACGCCCGAACAGCGTCTACCTGCTCGTTGCGGGCGCCGAAACCCGCGTGCGTTCGGGCCAGCTGCAAGACGCACGCGGCTACCTGAATCGTCTCGACGCGACCACGAACGAAGACTTCTACCTTTTCCAGTTCGTTCAGGGCCTGATGCGGCTTCAGAACAATACCCCCGATCTGGCGCTGGTGGCCCTGCGTTCGGCCGTGGAAAAGAACGCAGATTTCCCCCTGGGGCACTTCTCGCTGGGTCAGGCCTATGAAATCAGCCGCCGTGAAGCCGACGCCGTTGCCTCTTATCAGGAAGTCATACGCCTGAGTCCTAATCATGCGGCGGCGCATTACCAGCTGGCCCGAATCGAACTGCACAAAGGCAACGCCGACGAAGCGCGCCGCCTGGCCGAAACCGCCGTAGCCGTGGGCGAAGAGCACCTGGCCGCCCGGCTCCTGCTTGCACAGCTCATGCTGCAGAGTAGCGAAAACGGTGCGGCCTCACGGCATGCGGCCACCGTTCTCGAGCTGGCCAGCCCCGGCCGAAACGACGATCTGCTCGTCGGCGCGCACATCGTTCAGGCCCGTGTCGCAAGCGAGCGCGGCGATCGCGACCAGGCCCGCCGTCACTTCGAGCTGGCGCTGCAGATTTCTCCCACGAACACAGAAGCTCGCGAAGGTCTCGATTCGCTGGCGTCGACGGCCCGCTCAGCCCCGGCCCCCGCGCAACGCCCAACTCCGGTGGCCGCACGAGTCGAGCCCCGGCAACCGGCGCGGAAAGCGCCCGAGCCCGCCAAGCCTGCTCCGAAGCCTGCCGCACGCCCCGACGCGGGCGCCGACAGCAAGGCGTCGCTTGCCGCCTACCAGGAAGGGGCCGCGCTGTACCAGCAGGGTCGCGCCCGCGACGCCGTGCCGAGGTTGATTACCGCCGTCAAGGCCGACCAGCGCAACGACAAGGCCTGGTCGCTGCTCGGACAGATTTATATTGAAGTCGGCATGGACGCCGAAGCCATGAAGGCACTGCAACAGGCGGTACGCCTGAACCCGCGCAATGCCGAGGCCCACGTGAATCTGGGCGGGCTTTATGATGCCCGCGGCGACAGCCGCCGTGCGGTCGAGCACTACCGCACCTACCTGAAGCTTGCGCCCAACGGTCGCTTCGCCGGCGACATCAAGGCACTGCTGGCGGGTCGCGAGTAAGACGGTGAGAGATCGCCGACGTTACATACGCGTTCCCGTTCAGGTCGAATTCTGCGTTCGAGAAGGCAGTTCAGACGAACACGGTCAGCTGTTCTTCGCCGGTCGCAATGTATCGCGCGGGGGGGCCTTTCTGGCCTCTGACCTGCTGCTGGAAATCGACACCCACCTGCACATACGCTTTCAGCTGCCGGGCCTGGAACCCATTACCACCGGCGCCCTGGTTGCCTGGATCAGTGACGGCGAAGACGGCGAGCCGGGCATGGGCATCTCCTTCACCACGCTGCGTCCCGACTATCTGCAGGCCATCGAAAGCTTCATTCTCAACAGCCCGGAAACGCTCTGAGGCGTGCTGTCGTCTGCCTGTTCGCAGATGTTCGCGAACTATACGGGAACCCGAGGATTCAACTGCGGAGAGGGTTAATTTCCCCTCGCCTGCCCGTTTACCGCACCAGCCGGTCGTAATAACGCTTGTTCAGTTCGCGGTACGATTCGGGAATGCCTTCACGCATGCCCTTGAGAACCTCGTCGCGTCGCCCGCCACCGCGCTGCCCCTCGCCGGGTATCTCGACCTTTTCGCGAGGTTCGACGTCGGACATGCCCGAAGAGGCCTGCTGCGACCCCGGCCGACCGCCCTGGCGGGCCCGTGATTCCATTTCCTGCTTCATCTGCTCGAGAGATTCGCGTGCGGCCGCCAGTTTTTCAGCCGCCTCTTCGGCCTTCATGGCGGCGTCGGGCACCCTGCCCCGCTCGAGCCCCGATCGGGCTTCGCCCATGGCGCTTCCCCCCGCTTCAAGCGACTCCCGCACTCCTTCGCCCACCATCGCCCCCTCTCCGGGCGCCTGCATCCGTTGTTGCACCTCGGAAAGGCGTTCCTGCAGTTTCTCTTGCGCCTGCTCGAGCCGACGGGCCTCGGCGCCCGGCTTTCCGCCGGCTTGCCCCATGGAGTCGAGGCTCTCTCGAATCTGGTTCGCCTTGTCGCCCGCTTGCTCCGACGACTGCGACAGACGCGAGGCCACCTGCCCGCCGACACCGGCCTCGGCTTCGAAACGAGCCAGATTCTCGAGGGTACGAAAGCGGCTTTCGGCCTGAGATACCGCCTGCCGGGCCCGCTCCCAGTCGCCGCGGCGCATGGCTTCTCGCGCTTCGGACACATCTCGTGAAGCCTGCAGCGAATGGTAACCGAAACCACGGTGCCAGATCGGATTCCGGTCGCCCTGCCGCTCGATTTCCTTTGCGGCCGCTTCCAACTCGTCGAGTTGCCGCGAGACTTCGCGGGCGGCTTCGCTCGCTTGCGACGCCGCCGCCTCGCGCTCTTTCCGGCCAAGAGACGCCGCTTCCTCGGCCAGTCGACGTTGTCCCCTTTCCAATTCGCTCACTTCGTTGAGCGCTTTGCTCAGCGCCTGGTATGGCGCTTCGCCGGCCTGTTGATTCACCTGCTGGCCTGCCTCATCCATGCCGGCCAGCATCTGTGAAAGGTTCTCGTCGAATTTTTCCAGCTCTTCGAGCATCCTTTCCGGATCGTCACCTGCAAGAAGCTTCTCAAGATCGTCCAGCTGCGCCGCCGGATTGTGCTTCTGCGCCTTCTTGAAGGCGTCGGCATTGAGGAATTCGTCGGGCAGGGTCTCTGCCGCATCCTGCTGAAGACGGGCAACCTCCTGCATGAGTTCTTTGATCTCGGCCATCTTGCGCCGAAGGGCCGCGAGCTTTTCGGGCGTCGGATCTTCACGATAGGCGGCAATCATCGAGCGTAACTCTTCCTGGGCACTGCGCAACCGGTCCGTCGCTCCGAGCAGCTCATTCATGCGATCGCGTTTGATGAGATCGGCAAAATCAATCGTCACATCTTCGGCCTCGACCACCCCGTTTCCACGATAGGTGGGCCATTTTCGGGGCGCCGACGGCGACGATACCGCAGAGGAAAAGCTGCGTGCATCGGCATGCATGCGCTCGATACGGGTGCGCAGATCGCGCAAGTTCGCCAGGGATGCCGGGTCGGCCAGACTATCGTCGGCGAAGGCATCGAGCAGCGCAGAAAATTCGCGGCGTGCCTCGCCGAGGCGGGTGGCGAGCGCTCCCAATCGCGGCAACACTTCGCCGTTCATGGCTTCGGGTAGCGCAATCGAGTCGCCGAGCACGTGCACCACCTGATCGAAGAGCCTGTCCTGCCTCTCGAGAAGCTCGCGGTGGGCTTTTCGCGGCGAGAATATCTCGAGGGTCTGGGTGGCGCTGCGACCCAGTTTCGGACCGCTTACCGTGTCATTGTCACGGACCTCGACGAAATAGCGTACCGTCACACCTTCCTGTCGTGCAATCTCGGCCACGTCGAAGCGCTTTTCTGCCTTGTACTGCTCGGCGTCGGTAGCCGGCAACGCAAATCTACGCTCGCCCGCGCCGGCGTCGACCACGAGTTCGGCGCCGGTAACGGCGAAGTCGTCTGACGCCTCGAAACGAAAGGTCACCTGTTCGGCGGGCGTGACCACCAGTCCGTCTTCGGGCCCCAGCAGACGAACACCGGGGGGCTCGTCGGCTATCAATTCAATTCGACGCTCGTGCCCGTCGACCTCCCACCCTTCACGGCGGTCTATTTCGAGGCCCAGCGGGCCACCGTCGGCAACGACGAACCGCCCTTCGAAGCGTGCCTTCGAGTCGTCGGCCTGCAAGGAAACCACTGAACCGTCGGGCAGGCGCAGGCGGGCCGCCTCGACCGACTCGCCCAGCCGCAGGCCGACGTCGACCGTCGAGCCACGCATGGCCCGAATAAGCTCGGCGGCCCCGGTCAACCGTTCGGGGGGCAGTTCGGTATATGCCGGCGGGGTAATCTCGACCTCGAACTCGGCCAGGAAACGTTCTGCCGCGCCGGCCGCTGCGTCGACTCGGCCATCGGAACCGCCCCAGCGAAGCCAGGTTTCAGGCATCCGGCCCATGCGGGCAGGGTCAAGCAGCCCGGCTCCGATGACGGCGACCAGCAGAAACCCGGTCAGCCTTTCGGCGCGCCGATCGCGTGGGGCCTCGATGATTGCGGGGGGAATCTGCCGCAGAGCCATGCCCGTACGAAACAAATGAGCATCGATCAGGCGCTGCGTAACCGCATCGCTCTGGCTGGTGCCCTCGAACGAAAGCGCGATTTCGATATCCTGCCTGAGCGTGTGCTGCTCCTGCTGCAGATAGCGTGCAAAGCGCGTAAGCGATCGCACGGCACGCAGGTCACGCCAGGCACGCCAGGCCGCCACCGCCAGGGAGAGAACCAATACGGCAAGAAGCACCGCCTGCAGCACCGGTTGCGCCCACGGCGTAAGTGCAAAGGCGACGAGCGCCACCACCAGCACCAGCACGGCGGCCCGTGCAGCAAGCGCTTCGGTGCTCCAGAAAGCATAACGGCGCCGGAGGTAACTCAGGCGCCGTTGAACCTCATGAGGCTGCGAATCAGACGGCCTCAACCTCGACCTCGTCGAGTGCCTTGCGCAGACCGCGAACAAACTCGCTTACCGGTTCGACGGCGTCGCGACCATGCTGTTCGATGAGCTTGACGATGGCGCTGCCGACGACCACGCCGCGCGCCGCGCGCCCCAGGGCCCGTGCCATATCGGGGTTCGAAACGCCGAAGCCCACGGCCACGGGAACGGGCGACAATGACTGCACGTGGCGAATGCGATCGGTCACGTCGGCGGGCAGGCTGTCGCGAACGCCGGTTACACCGGTCAGCGACACGTAGTAAAGAAAACCGCCCGAACGGCCGGCGACATAGCCGATTCGTTCATCGGTCGAGGTTGGCGCCACCAACTGCACGGGGGCAATACCGTTCGCTTCCAGTTCGGCAATGAGCTCATCTGCCTCGTCGGCCGGCAGATCAGGCACGATGAGTCCATCGACTCCCGCCCTGGCCGCGTCCTGAGCGAACTTTGCATACCCCAGGCGCAGAACGGGGTTGAGGTACCCCATGAGCACCACGGGAATCGTCAGGCCGCGACCGCGCAGATCGGCCACCAGCTCGATGACCCGCGCCAGCGTCGTCTTCTGCGCCAGTGCGCGCACCCCCGCCGACTGAATGGTGGGGCCATCGGCGATGGGATCGGAAAACGGCACGCCGAGCTCGATGATGTCTGCGCCGGCCTCCTGCAGTGCCAGGGCAATGTCGCCCGACGCAGCCAGATCGGGATCGCCCGCCATGATGTAGGTGACAAGCGCGGCGCGTCGCGACTGGGCGCGGCGTACGAAAGTTTCGGTAATGCGCGTACTCACGGCAGACGCACCTTATAGTTGAAGTTCGCGGTCGGCATGCGATAGGTAAAGTGCAACGTCGTGGCGTCGTTCCACTTTACATCATCAATCCATTCCTTGCCGTCGACAATGGCCGGATGGTCGACGACGCAGAGTTCCTGTTGCTCGCCCGAGTCGGCGCCGAAAATGCGCAGGCGTGCAAAGTCGCCCACTGCAAGCCGCTTTCCGTCGTTCGACCAGGTAAGCGCCGTCAGCCCGCCCTGCTTGAGCAATTCGCGACCTTCAAGCGTGTCGAGGTCGAACAGAAAAACCGACGAAAGGGGCGGTCGTACGGAACCTTGATTCGCTTCGCGGCTGAGGCCCACCGCAAGATACTTACCGTCGGGCGACTGGCGGGTCAACAGAATGCGATCGTCGGTGTCCATCAGCCGCCGATAGCGTCCGTCGGCGGCTTCAATCAGAAGCTGGGTCGTCGCCCCCCGCGCCTCGACGACAATGGAGTCGCCATTTGCCAGCTGCCCCATTCTGCGGCCCTTGATGGGCGTGAGAAGCTTGAACTTGCGCCCCTCGACCCTCGCGGTCAAGTCGAGCCTGCCCCCCTCGTTGCACATGGTACGAATACCAGCCTCGATACCCTCTGCCTTCACGGCGCCGGGTCCGGCAGCCACCACCGCCGCCAACAACAGCCCAATCATGCGCTCACCTCCGTTTTCAGTACCTGCGCCACCTGCTGTACATCCTTGTCGCCGCGGCCGGAAAGGTTCACGACCATGACCTCGTCTTTCGAACGTGTATGGCCGTAGCGGGCGGCAAAGGCAATGGCATGCGCGCTCTCGAGTGCCGGAATGATGCCTTCCGTACGGGAAAGCAGCTGAAAGGCTTCGAGGGCTTCGTCATCGGTCACGGCGTGAAAGTGCGCCCTGCCCGACTGCTTCAACCACGCAAGCTCAGGGCCGACGCCCGGATAGTCGAGCCCCGCGCTGATTGAGTGCGCTTCCTGAATCTGTCCGTCTTCGGTCTGCAGAATCAGGCTGTAGCTGCCGTGAAGAACGCCTGGAAGCCCCTGGGAAAGGGTTGCGCCGTGAGCCCCCGAGTCAAGCCCGTGACCACCGGCTTCGACACCGTGCAACTCGACCGCGGCGTCGTCCTGAAACGGGTGGAACATGCCCAGGCTGTTGCTGCCCCCACCGACGCAGGCAACCACCATGTCGGGAAGGCGCCCCTCGGCTTCGAGAATCTGACCGCGGGTTTCGCGACCGATGACCGACTGAAAATCGCGCACCATCATGGGATAGGGATGCGGGCCCGCCGCGCTGCCGATGATATAGAAGGTGTCGCGAACGTTCGTAACCCAGTCACGAATGGCCTCGTTCATGGCGTCCTTCAAGGTACGCGTGCCCGAGGTCACGGGGTTGACCTTCGCCCCGAGCAAACGCATGCGAAAGACGTTCAGGGCCTGGCGCGCCACATCGGTTTCGCCCATGTACACTTCGCACTCGAGGCCGAAAAGCGCACAGACCGTGGCCGTGGCCACCCCGTGCTGACCGGCGCCCGTCTCGGCGATAATGCGCTTCTTGCCCATTCGCCGGGCCAGCAGTACCTGCCCGAGGGTGTTGTTGATCTTGTGGGCGCCGGTGTGGTTCAGGTCTTCGCGCTTCAGGTAAATGCGCGGCCCCCCGATATGCTCGCTCAGGCGGCGCGCATAATACAGCGGCGTTTCGCGCCCCACATACTGGCGCAGATAGTATTCAAGCTCGCGATAGAAATCGGGATCGTTGCGCGCCGCCGTGTAAACCCCGGTCAGCTCTTCGAGGGCCGGCACCAGGGTTTCGGGCACAAAGCGACCGCCGTACGGGCCGAAGTGCCCCGCGGCATCAGGAAGATTCTCCATGTTCAGCGACCTCGAACTGCAGCAAAGACGCGCTCTTCGGCCGAGCGGGCTTCGCTGACAAATGCCTTGAGAAGTGACTTGTCTTTTTTGCCGGGCCCCTTCTCCACTCCCGAGCACACGTCTACCCCCCAGGGGAACAGCGCTTCGATTGCGCCGGCGACGTTGTCGGGCCGGAGACCTCCCGCGATGAAGAAATGACGGTCGAGGTTTCGCACCAACGACCAATCGAACGTCTGCCCGCTTCCGCCACCCAACGGCGAACGGCTGTCGAGCAGCAGAATATCGGCCGTCGAGGCGGCGGCACGTTCGACGTCGGCCGCATCGGCTATGGAAAATGCCTTGATGATCGGCACCCCGGCATCACGATAGTCTTCGGGCGACTCATCGCCATGCAGCTGCACATAGTGCAACCCGAGGCACCGGGTCGCGTCGACGACCTCTTCGACCGGGGCATTCTGGAACACCCCCACGCGCTGCACGCCCTTGGGCGCTTCCTTGAGAATGCCGGCGGCCTTGTCGACCGACACGACACGAGGACTGCGCGGCGAGAAGTTGAACCCCACCATGTCGGCGCCGGCGCCCATGGCCGCCAGCATGTCGACCAGGCTGGTGATACCGCAGATTTTTATGCGGATTTTGGTTTTATCGAGCGTCACGATTATTGACGATTCAGCTTTTCTACGAAGTTGGAGAAAAAGACGCTGTTGAGAAAGGCGTTGAGTTCCTGATTCTCAAGCGACCGCCCCGTTTCGGCATTGAGCAGCGCGCCGCTCAGGCTCGGATTCGGGAAAAACATGTACATGATGTCGGCCGAGCCATTGGCCGGATCGGCACGACCGGTGAACTCGCCCGGCAGCGGGAAGGGTTCGGGCACGGTCGACGGCCACATGTGGCCCAGGACTTCGCCGACCTCGACTCGCTCATCGTCTTCGCCCAGGCACGTTTTCACTGCGAAGCCGAACTTGAGGCAATCACTTTCCTTCAGCATGATATCGGTGGCCGCAGTCGCGCTGAGAGCAACACCGCTCGCCGAAGTTACCGCCGTCACGTACCAGGTACCCTGACCCGGAAAGACGTCGGGCACCACCCCGTCGGGAATGCCGTTGCGATCGGCGTCCCAGAAAGTGCCGACGATACCGTGGCCCAACTCGGTATTCGGCGGGGTGTAGAAGTCCTGGTCGTAAACGGCTTCTCGTTCGACCTGAATGATGAAGTCGCCGCGTCGGTTCCAATGCAGGTCTTCGTTGGCGTCGTTGAAGTAGAGTGTTTCGTTCTTGGCGTCGGCCGGTAGCTCGGCGTAGGGAACCTGCTTGCGTCCCCCCGGCTCATGCCCCACCGCCTCGGCCTGAACGTAAGTCAGAGGAGCGATCGACTTCAGGTCGGAGACCGGCGCATCGAAAAGAAGGTTCAGGCGCAGTGCGGGAATCACCCCGATGGGAAAGCCCGACAAGGCCAACGTATCGGCAAGTTCGGGGCGGGCTTCGACGTAATTCGACATGTTGAATGTCGCGTTGCCGGCAAGGCTCTCGCCCAACGAGGCAAACAGCTCGGCCACATCTTCCGGCGAAACGATGCCGGTCAGGAGCCTGGTGACATTGTCGAACGCAATCTGTTCGGCGGTCGAGCCGATACGAACACGCTCGAACAGGTTGCGCCCCCATTCTCCGGCGCTGAAATCGAGCAAAGCCTCGCTGTCGGCGCGCTCAACCATGGACTGAAAGCCCAGCTGCATTTCAGCGAAGATGGCCGTCAGCTGTTCACGGCCGGCCTCGAGCGAAGCCCGTCCGTTTTCGGTCAACACCCCGAACGAAGGATCGAGCAACGGGTTCTCGTAGCACGGGTCGGAATTCAGAAGGCCGGCCAGGTGGTAGGGGCTCGGCTTGGTTTCGACGCCCAGCCTGGGCAGGAAGACCAACAGTGCCTGCGTAAGATCGTTGTACGAAAAAACCATCTCGGCGCCGGCTGTTATGCCACGCATGACACCCAGAATCGCGTAAACTTCGGGCAGGCCATAGCGGCCCGGTTCGTCGAAGCCACCTTCGTCATTCTCGCGTCCCAGGTAAAACCCCATGGTGCGCCGCGACGTATCGGCCGCATACTCGCCGGTAACGCCGGGCTCGAGAAAGCTGAGATTCAGAAAGCCGCCGTAGAACGAGAAGCTGAAATTCGGATACTCGGTAACCGCCTTCAGATCTTCGATGATAGGCAACAGGCTGGTATTGATGATGGACCGCAGCAGCGGAACCAGGGTCGGCAGGTTCGACTGCGCGTCGCAGTCGGCGGTGTCGACAGCTGTTGGGCTCTCGGTGGCCGTGGTGGCCTCCTGCGCGAAAATTTCACTGACATACAGCTGACGAATGCGATCGACCAGGTCGAAGCTGCGCGCCATGGCCAGCCCGAAATGCGCGTGAGACAGGTTGTAGGCCGAAGACCCCTTGACCGATGCATCGCCGTCGGCCGTGCAGTCGAGACTCTCTTCGCCGCAAATGAGGCGAATGGCCCGATCGTACTTCTGTTCGGCGAGTTCCCGGTTCTTCGAGAGCTCGATTCCCCCTTCGATGAGAAGGGCGTCGGCTTCGTCGACGAGCGTCGACGCATCCTGTTCGACCGTGCAACCTATGGTCAGCAAAGCCGCACAGACAAAGGCGAAGGTGGCGCTGCGCATGGGGAGAAATCTCCGGTACTTGAGCGGTAATAGGATGTAAGCCTATCAAAAAGACTCGATGGCGGCAAACGAACGGCGCCATTTCCTGTATCCTGTAACGGAGGGCTTCTGGCCCCGATACACAAAGCTTGATAAGCTATTCCATTTCCACACCGCACGAGGCACACCATGGCCGAGAACGAGAAAGACGTCTCTGCAAGTCTCCCGTCCGAAGAAAACGCACCCGAGGCCGTTACCGAACAGCCCAAGGCCGCTGAACAGCCCAGGGAAGCCGAGCAGAAGGATGCGCCGGCGCCCGCTGTCGAGGCTTCTGCCGAAGCTCCCTCGGATAACGCCCCTTCGGAAGCCGCCGGCGACAAGGCCGACGTCGACGAGTCGCCGAAAGCCGAGCCCAAGGCCGCAAGCGACGCTGCAGAGAAACGGGAACCTCGTTCGGCCAGGAAGAAAGAGCCTGAACAGCGCGAAGCACCCGCGCACTCGGCCTTCAGCGGTCTGGCCAAGCTGAATCTGGGCAACCTGCCGCCGGGCCCGGCGCAGCCCGCGCCACGCCCCGAACCTCGTCGTGAGGAACGCGAGCGCGACTATTCGCGCGAAGGCCGTGAGCGACGTCCCGAGCGCCGAGACCGCCGCGACGACCGCCGTGAGGGGCGCGACCGCCGCGATCAGCGCGAACGCCGCGAAGGAACCGGCCGACGACCGCAGCCGCCGCACAAGGGCGGACGCCGTTTCGATGAACGTGGCCGCCAGGGGCCCCGCATCGAATCGGTGCTGTCGGCAACCGAACGCACCACGCAGGAAGAAGTATCCTTCGCGCAGAACCTGCTGCACGCGCTCGAGGCCGAAATCGAACGCTTTACCAAGACCATCGGTGAAATCGAAGGGCTCGAGACCGGCCTTCGCGAAGCCACCGAGACCGAAATGCGCGGCCTGCTGGAGCATGCCCGGGGTCCTCTCACCCGTACGCTCGACGGCAGCGCCCCGCTTACCATCGGAGTAGGCGGCGCCCCCGGGGTCGGCAAGACCACACTGATCGAGGCCCTCGGCGCCGAGTCGGGCAAGGAAGTCGGTCGTGACGAAGAGGGCAAGGCATCGACCAACTGGCGCGGCATTCGCTTCGTCGAAATGCCGACGGGCGTAAACGTCGACGGCGTCATTGAAGTGCGCATGAACGGCATCGAGCCCGTGTCCGTCGGTCGTCCGCTGCTGGCCATCGACAACGTTCGCGTGAATCTGCACGACGGATTCACCTTCGAATCGTTCCTCAACGATCCTGATTCGTTCCTGGGGGCCCGTCGTCGCGTGCCCGACGACGAAACACCGCCCCGCGTGCATGTACTCGCCTTCTCGCTGGCGAACCGTCCCGAACACAAGAACAAGTCGGGTCGCCTGCGCGATATCAGCCGTTTCGACGAAGTCGAAGCCCTTCTCGCCCGCCGCCTGCAGAACCGCGCCCGCATGCTGCGCGTGCAGGGGTTCCTCGACAACGTCATCGAGAGTGTGGTGCCCCTGCGCGACTTCGGGTTGACCGTTTACCTGCAGAGTCAACAGGAAGCCCGCAACTGGCAGACACGCATGGCCGAGTTCAAGGACGACATGGCCAAGTGGGGTGAAAACGCCCGCAAGAACGTTCGCGAGAATGTCGCCGGCGCGCTTGCACCGCTGCGCAATCAGCTCGAGGCCTTCGTCAACAAACATGCGGGCGAAGAGTCGGCCGGCGAACAGTGGAACAGCCGCCTTGAAGGCCTGAATGCCGCCGAGATCGTCAACCGTGAAGTCGAGCGTATCGAAAAGGAATTTCGCGACAAGGCCCGTTCCCTCGGCGAAAAGCTGAAGGGGCGCCGCCAGCCGGGCGAAGGCCCCCTTCCCCAGCCGATTCTGCTTACCGACCTGCCGCAGGTCTTCAGGGATGCCACGTCGCGCTTCCACGCCAGGCTGCGTGAGGTGTCGGACATGACAACCTGGATCACGCCGCTCGACCGCACGGTTCCCGAGCTGCCGCAGCTCGAGCAGCCGGTGCCGGGCGACAAGGAGCAACTGCAGGCGGCCCTGACGAAGCATCTCGACGCGCTGCGCGACGCTCTTGCCGGCACGCTGGAAGAGCGCCTTGTGCAGAACGTGCTGCTCGCCGCCGAACGCCGGCTGGTGACTGAAAATCGCGCCCTCATCGATTCGTTGTTGTTGCTGGGCCGTGAAGGCTTTTCGACCCTTGAGGTCGCCAATGAAGTGCTGTTGTCGATGAACCAGCGCCTGATCGAGCGAGCCGCCGAATACCATCGCATCAGGCTGCCCCTCATTCAGAAGATGGTCAGGGAGCCGGGTCATCGCACCAAGCTGCTCGTGCCTCCGTCGCGCGATCTGTTCCCGGTAGCGCGCCGCCTGCAGGATGCGCTCGGCGAACGCGTCGATCTCATTCCGGCCGCCGAGTCGCCCGAAGCCCGCATCGCCACCGCCCTGCTTCCCGCGAAGCTGAAGCCCGAAATGGTCAGCATCAACGAAGAAAAGCGCATGGCGCAGGTACGCGTGCCCCGCAAGGAATCGGGTAAGGCTTTCGGGCGAAACGCAAGCAACCAGCGCCTTGCCTCGGCACTGACCGGCTACCACCTGCACCTGCGCATTTCCAAGGAAGTGGTGCTGGAAAAGGAGAAGAAGGGAGCGAAGCCGCAGCCGGAAGCGAAGCCGGTAGAAGCGCCCCCCGAAACCCCGGCGCCCGGCACGCCCGCGGCCACGGGCCAACAGCCTTCGACGGGCGCAACGCCCGAGACTTCGGCGCAGGATGCAGGGCTTACGCCTCCTCCTGTCGGAGCGGCCGGTGAAGCCGGCACTGCCCCCGAGCCGACGGATACGACCGCCGTGGCTGCCGAAAAGCCGGCTGCGCCGGAAGCGTCGCAGCAGGATGAAGGTAAACCCGACGTACCGTCGGAACCCGAGACTCGGCCGGCCGAAGACGAAGGCGAGAAATAAGCGCTGTCAGTTATGAACAAAAAAGCCGCGACCCAGGTCGCGGCTTTTTTTCTGCCGTGAAACAGAGAAAAGGGAAAGGAAAGCGTCAGACAATGATGAACGCGAGCCGGGGACCGATGCCTACGCGAAAGGGCTGGTCGGCCGTGTACATGTCGCCGTCGATGGTATAGAGCGCCGTCGGCTCGGGAATGACGAGCATGTCGTTCTCGACGAAATCGACCGTGTCGGCCCCACGCATGGTGCGTCCGAGAAAAATCTTATGCAGGTT
>JAWLBW010000063.1:0-17732 GCA_041687475.1 bacterium | reverse complement strand
GGCTATTATCGCTACTTCGCCTACCTGAACCTCTTCGTGTTTTCGATGTTGCTGCTGGTGCTCGGCGGCAACATGGTCATGATGTTCGTGGGCTGGGACGGCGTGGGGCTGTGCTCGTATCTGCTCATCGGCTTCTGGTTCGAACACAAGCCCAATGCCGACGCGGGCAAGAAGGCCTTCATCGTCAACCGCGTGGGCGATTTCGGCTTTCTGCTGGGTACGTTCCTGATTTTCTACGTGTTCCGCACCTTCGACTTCGACGCCATCAACGACACCATTCTGCAGTTCGGCTCTCGCATTCCGGCATTCGTGTACGTGGCCATTGCCTTGCTGCTGTTCATCGGCGCCACCGGTAAGAGCGCGCAGATTCCGCTGTACGTCTGGCTGCCCGACGCCATGGCCGGCCCGACGCCGGTTTCGGCCCTCATTCACGCGGCCACCATGGTTACGGCGGGCGTGTACATGATTGCCCGGCTGAGCATGGTGTTCGTGAACGCGCCCGAGGCGCTCGGCATCATTGCCTGGGTCGGCGCCATTACCGCTCTCATGGCGGCGAGTATCGGTCTTGTTCAGCGCGACATCAAGAAGGTGCTTGCGTACTCGACGGTTTCGCAGCTCGGCTTCATGTTCGTGGCCATGGGCGTGGGCGCGTGGACGGCGGGCATCTTTCACCTGATGACGCACGCGTTCTTCAAGGCCTGCCTGTTTCTCGGTTCGGGTTCGGTCATTCACGCCATGGGCGGCGAACAGGATGTGCGTAAAATGGGCGGCCTGAAGAAGTGGATGCCCATTACCTACATCACCTTTCTCGTATCGACGCTGGCCATTGCGGGCGTACCGCCTTTCTCGGGTTTCTTCTCGAAGGATGAAATTCTGTACAAGGCGTACGGCTCGGTCTTCGGCGGAACGGCGCTCTGGGCGGTCATTGCCGTGGCGGCCCTGTTTACGGCGTTCTACATGACGCGCCTGGTGATTCTTACCTTCCACGGCGAGAACCGCTCCGACGAGCATACGCGCGAGCATTTGCACGAGAGTCCGTGGACGATGACGGTTCCGCTCATCATTCTCGGCTTTCTCGCGGTCATCGCCGGCTACTTCAACGTGCCCGAGGCCATGAAGCACTGGGGGCCCACCTGGCTCTTCACCTTCTTCGCACCGGCCGAGGCGTTGCATCACTGGCTCGAACCGGTATTCGCGTTCAGCCCGGTCAGCCTGCGCACCGGCGCCGAGGCGGCCGAACATGCGCTGCTCATCACCAGCGTGGTGGTTGCTGCCGTCGGCATCGGCGTCGCGATTTTCATGTATCTGATGCGTCCGGCGGTGGCGCGGTTCATGGAAGGCATTGCCGGGGGCATTCCCCATAAGGTGCTGCTGAACAAATACTATGTCGACGAGCTCTACGACTACACCATCGTCAAGCCGCTGTACTACGGTTCGACCTTTGTGCTCTGGAAATTTGTCGACGTCATTCTGATTGACGGTCTGGTCAACGGCGCGGCCGCGCTGGCGCGTTTCGTGTCCCAGGTGGGACGGCGCCTGCAGACAGGCGATGTACAGGCCTACGCCGTCTCGATTATCGTGGGTGCCCTGGCCCTGGTCGGTTACTTCGTATACGGGTGGTGGAGCTGAGTCATGACGGAATTTCCCTTGCTATCGCTCGTCACGTTTCTGCCCACCATCGGCGCGCTGATCCTGCTGTTCGTTCAGCCCAAGCAGGAAAGCCTGCTCAAGGGGGCGGCAATCTTCATTTCGCTGCTCACGTTCGCCGTGTCGCTTCCTCTGTTTTTCGG
This sequence comes from bacterium, assembly GCA_041687475.1. Classification (GTDB taxonomy): domain Bacteria; phylum J088; class JAWLBW01; order JAWLBW01; family JAWLBW01; genus JAWLBW01. The sequence goes on along the minus strand of JAWLBW010000063.1, from coordinate 15,942 downwards.
CGGCACCGGAGCGGCTTTCTCCTTCGTCGAACGGTACGTCTGGATCGGTGAATGGGGCATCAATTACCACATCGGCGTCGACGGCATTTCGATGCTGCTGGTCATGCTCACGACCTTCCTGACGCCCATTGTTTTTCTGGGTGCGTGGAATTCGATTGAGCACCGCGTCAAGGAATTCGTCATTGTCACGCTGCTTCTCGAAACGGCGATGATCGGCGCGCTCGTTTCCCTGAACCTGTTCCTGTTCTACGTGTTCTGGGAAGCCATGCTCGTGCCGATGTACCTGATGATCGGCATCTGGGGCGGCGAGCGCCGGCTGTATGCGACGATGAAGTTCTTCATTTACACCATGGTGGGCTCGCTGCTCATGCTGGTGGCCATACTGTACATGGTGTCGCAGCACGCCGCGCAGTTCGGTTTTTACACCTTCGAGTACGCCGACCTGTTCCGCGTTGCGTTTACCTTCCAGGAGCAGATGCTGCTGTTCGTGGCGTTTGCGCTCGCCTTTGCCATCAAGGTGCCGCTGTTTCCGTTCCACACCTGGTTGCCCGACGCCCACGTCGAAGCGCCCACGCCGGGTTCGGTCATTCTGGCCGGCGTGCTGCTGAAGATGGGTACCTACGGCTTCATTCGTTTCGCCATGCCGTACTTTCCGCTGGCGACGCAGGCCGCTGCGCCGGTCATGATGGTGCTTGCCGTCATCGGCATCATTTACGGCGCGCTGGTTGCCATGGTGCAGCCCGACATGAAGAAGCTGATTGCCTATTCGTCGGTAAGCCACCTGGGCTTTGTCATGCTGGGGCTGTTCGCGCTTAACGAGCAGGCCGTGAGCGGCGCCGTGCTGCAGATGGTGAACCACGGTATTTCGACCGGCGCCCTCTTTCTGGCCGTCGGCGTGATTTACGAGCGTCGTCACACGCGTCTCATCAGCGAGTTCGGGGGCCTGGCTTCACGCTTGCCCATCTTCGCCACCGTATTTCTCATCATTACGATGAGCTCGATCGGCTTGCCGGGCACGAACGGCTTCGTGGGCGAGTTTATGATTCTACTGGGTACGTTCCGTCGCAGCGCCGGCCTGTTCCAGGCCACGCAGGAGTGGACGCACTTCATCATTCCGGTGCTTGCCACGACCGGCGTGATTTTCGCCGCCGTGTACATGCTGTGGATGTATCAGCGGGTCATGTTCGGTAAGATGTCGAACCCGAAGAACAAGGGCCTGAAGGACATGTCGCTGCGCGAAATCGTGGTCATGCTTCCGCTGCTGGTCGGTATTTTCTGGATCGGTGTCGCGCCGAACGGTCTCATGACGCGCATCGACTCGAGCGTGCGCCAGTTCGTGAAGCACGCCACCGGGCAGCGCAGCGCTTCGCAGACCTATTTCGACCTCAGCACGCACGACAAGCGTCTTGCCGAAACCAAAGCCGTGACGCCTGCAGGTGAGTGACATGAATATTGCCGAATTGAACATTAACTTTGCGGCCATTTCGCCGGCGCTCGTACTCATCGTTACCGCGATTGTGGTCATGCTGGTCGACGCGTACTCGGAAGAGGGCAAGACGCGGCCGCTCGCGTTTCTGAGCCTGGTGGGCGTGGGGGTTGCCGCCCTCGTGGCCATGTTGCTGTCGCGGCAGACCTTCACCGGTTTTTCCGACATGGTGGTACACGATTCCTTTGCCGCGTTCGGCGAGTTTATCGTGGCCATCAGCGCCGGTCTGACCCTGTTGAGCGCCGACCGCGACCACGCCAATCACAACATGCGTCAGGGCGAGTACTACATGCTGCTGCTGGCCTCGGCCGCCGGCATGGCCTTTCTCATGACGGCCACCGACCTGGTCATGTTGTTTCTCGGGCTCGAGCTCATGTCAATTCCGATTTACGCGCTGGCAGGTTCGAACCGTCGCAGCGTGCGCAGCGGTGAAAGCGCGCTCAAGTACTTCGTGCTGGGGGCGTTCGCCACGGGCCTGCTGCTTTACGGCTCGGCTCTGCTCTTCGGCGTTACCGGTTCGACGAATTACGCCGACATCGCCGCCCGCGGCGAGCTCTTCGGAAACGACGTCTATTACACGGCCGGCGCGGCGCTGGTGCTTTCGGCACTGGCCTTCAAGGTCAGCGCCGTTCCGTTTCACATGTGGACGCCCGATGTTTACCAGGGTGCGCCGACAAGCATTACCGGCTACATGGGCGCCGGCGTGAAAGCGGCGGCCTTCGTTGCCTTCGCGCGCATTCTGTTCACCGTCTTCGGCGATGCCGGCGAGGCCATTTATCCGGTGCTGTGGGCGCTTGCGGCCGTCAGCATGGTCGTCGGCAACGTGCTGGCCCTTGTGCAGAGTAACGTGAAGCGCATGCTGGCCTATTCCAGCATCGCGCACGCCGGCTATCTGCTCATTGCCCTGGCCGCCGGTTCGGAAGGCGCCATTTCGGCCATGCTCTTCTACCTGGTCGTGTACGGCATTTCGAACCTCGGGGCCTTCGCGGCAACCATCGCCATCAGCGGCAAGGAAGACGCCGAAGACATTGAATCCTGGGCCGGACTGGCTTCGCGGCGTCCGTACGTGGCGTTTGCCATGATGGTCTGCATGCTCAGCCTGGCGGGTATTCCTCCCACGGCGGGCTTCCTGGGCAAATTTTACCTGTTCAAGGAAGCTGTCGAGCGTGGTCTCGTAAACCTGGCGGTCATCGGTGTTCTTGCTTCGGCGGTGGGTGTGTACTACTACCTGCGCGTCATCGTGTACATGTACATGAAGAAGAGCGCCACCGGCGAGGAAGGCTCACGCACCCGCGACGCCGCCGTTTCGGTGGGGCTCGGTATTGCCACGCTGGCCATCGCCTTTCTGGGCCTGATGCCCGGTCGGTTGCTCGAGATTGCCCGCAACAGCGTTATCGGTCTGTTTTGAGCTTACGCTGTCTTTACCTAAAAGCCGCCCTCGGGGCGGCTTTTGTCATTCTGTGCAGTCAAGAAGTGTGGGGCGAGAAGGAGCAGGTTCCGCAGTCAGTAGCCTTGATTTGCCCGCAGCCGCTCGCCCTGATAAACTGATGGGTTCATTTGTTTACCGGAACACGCTGACAAGACAAGTTGCCCTCGCTTTCCGGCCTCCTTACTTCATTTGTCTCTTTCTTTCCGACGGAGAACTCCATGCCTCTGAAAACGCATCTTCTGGCACCCGGTCCCACGCCTGTTCCATCCGAAGCACTGCTGGCCATGGCCCAGCCGATGATTCACCACCGTACGCCGCAGTTCTCGGCCATCTTTCGCGAGGCCGCCGAAGGACTGAAGTACGTGTTCCAGACCGAGCAGGACGTTCTCATTCTCGCCGCTTCGGGCACGGGCGCCATGGAAGCCGCCGTGACCAACCTGGTCAAGAAGGGCGAAAAGGCCATCGTGGTCAACGGTGGAAAGTTCGGCGAGCGTTGGGGCAAGATCTGCAAGGCCTACGGCATTGAAGTCATCGAGCTCAAGGTCGAGTGGGGCAAGGCCGTTGAAGTGGCCGCCGTCGAGCAGGCGCTGAAAGACAACCAGGGCGTCGCCGCTGTTTTCATGCAGGCTTCGGAAACCTCGACCACCGTTTGCCATCCGGTCGAAGCCATTGCCAAGCTGACCCGCGACACCGACGTGCTGCTCGTGGTCGACGGCATTACCGGCGTCGGCGTGTTCGATCTGCCCATGGACAAGTGGGGCATCGACGTGCTGATTTCGGGCAGCCAGAAGGCCTTCATGCTGCCTCCGGGCCTGGCATTCATCGCCCTGAGCGAAAAGGCGTGGAAGAAGCAGGCCGAAGGCGATCTGCCGAAGTTCTACTTCAACCTGGCCGCCGAGCGCAAGAACCTGAAGGACGACACCTCGGCGTGGACGCCGGCCGTCAGCCTCATTATCGGCCTGCGCGAAGTGCTGAATCTCTACAAGAACGAAGGCCTCGAGAACGCATTCAAGCGTCAGGAACTCATGGCCCACGCCACGCGTGAAGCTTTCAAGGCCCATGGCTTCAGGCTCGTTGCCCCCGAATCGCCCAGCCCCGCCACCACCGGCGTATTCGTACCCGAAGGCGTTGCGGGCGGCGCCCTCGTCAAGTACCTGCGCGATGTGATGGGCGTGACCCTCGCGGGCGGTCAGGACCAGTACAAGGGCAAGATTTTCCGTGTTGCCCACCTCGGTTATTTCGAGCCCCTCGACATGATTCTTGCCATTGCCGCCATCGAAATGGCCCTGAAGCGCTTCGGCGCCGACATTCAGCTGGGCAAGGGCGTGGCCGTGGCGCAGGACATTCTGGCCGAATACTTCCCGGCTCCGGCTGCGAAGTAATTTTTCGATTCGAGAGATTAAGGTAGTTACATGGCATACAAAGTTCTCGTCAGCGATTCTCTCGCTAAGGAAGGCGTTGAGGTTTTCCGCAACGCACCCGACGTCGAAGTCGACGTCAAGACCGGTCTCAAGCCCGAAGAGCTGAAGGCCATCATCGGCGAATACGACGGTCTGGCCATTCGTTCGGCCACCACCGTGACCCCCGAAATTCTTGAAGCCGCCACCAAGCTGAAGGTCATCGGCCGTGCCGGCATCGGCGTCGACAACGTCGACGTACCGGCAGCTTCGGGCAAGGGTGTGGTGGTCATGAACACGCCGGGCGGAAACACCACCACGACCGCCGAGCACACCATCGCCATGATGATGAGCCTGGCCCGCTGGATTCCGCAGGCCACTGCGAGCACGAAGGGCGGCAAGTGGGAAAAGAAGAAGTTCATGGGGTCGGAACTCTTCAACAAAACGCTCGGCGTGGTCGGCCTCGGCAATATCGGCGCCATCGTTGCCGATCGCGGTCGCGGCCTCAAGATGCGCGTCATCGCTTTCGACCCCTTCGTTACCCCGGAAAAGGGCCAGGCGATGGGCATCGAAATTGTGAGCCTTGAGGAACTCTGGAAGCGGTCCGACTTCATTACCGTGCATACGCCGCTGACCGACAAAACCCGCAGCCTGGTCAACAAGGATGCCTTCGCCAGGATGAAGAAGGGCGTGCGCATCATCAACTGTGCCCGCGGCGGCATCGTCGACGAAGGCGACCTGTATGACGCCATCAAGGAGGGCAAGGTTGCCGGCGCCGCGCTTGACGTGTTCGTACAGGAGCCCGTTCCGGCCGACCATCCGCTGCTTTCGCTCGACGAAGTCATCGTGACGCCGCACCTGGGCGCCAGCACCGACGAAGCGCAGGTGAACGTTTCCATCGCCATTGCCGAGCAGATTGTCGAATTCCTGACGACCGGCGGCATTCGAAACTCGGTCAACGTGCCGAGCGTAAGCCCCGATCAGTTGCCGGTTCTGCAGCCCTACATGACGCTCGCCGAGCGCATGGGTGCTTTCCAGAGCCAGCTGGTGCAGGGCAACGTGAAGAAGATTACCATCGAGTATGCCGGCGACGTGGTCGACGTGGGCGTGCAGCCGATTACGGTCGCGGCGACGAAGGGCTTCTTCGCCCCCATCGTCGAAGACGTGAATTACGTCAATGCCCCGGTGGTTGCCCGTGATCGCGGCATCGAAGTGGCCGAGAGCAAACTCAGCAAGGCCGAAGATTTCGCGTCGACCATTACGCTGCGCACGACCACCGACAAGGGCGAACACGTCATCGTTGGCGCGCTGTTCGGCAAGAACGACGTGCGCATCGTGCGCATCGACGACTTCCTCGTCGAAGCGTTCCCGCAGGGCACGATTCTGCTGCTGGAAAACAAGGACGTGCCGGGCGTTATCGGCAACGTCGGGTCGGCCCTGGCCGAATCGAGCGTCAACATCGTGCAGATGTACGTGGGACGCAACCCCAGCGCGCCGGGCGAAGCCCTCAGTGTGTTGAACGTTGAAAACCCGCTGGCCGAGGTCGATATCGAGAAGTTGAAAAAGCTTCCGAACATCCTCAGCGTGCGGCAGGTCGTGCTCGGCAAGTAAGCATGTCGACTGCGAGATGAAAATCAGGGAGGCGTGCCGGTCGAAGAGGCCGGCGCGCCTTTGCTCTGTAAGGCCGTAGTCCGCACGGCCGCCCCTGTTCTGCGGACGCATGACTATTGCAGTAAGAGAATCCGGCATGGCGAACTACCTACCGAAAGGCTTCCGCGATTATGTATTTGAACGCGCCGACGGCATGCACCAGGCGTCGGAACGGGTGGCCGAGGTTTACGAACGATGGGGCTTCCGTCGTTTCACGCCCAGCGCCGTTGAAGATGCCGATACCTTCGGGCAGGGAGCCGATGCCTGGCTGCTCAAAAACAGCTTTCGGTTTGCCGATCGTACCGGCGAACTGCTCGTGCTTCGCTCCGACATGACGCTGCAGGCCGCGCGGGTATTGTCGGGCGAGTTGGCCAACGTTCCTTCGCCGCTGCGACTCTTTTACGCCGATCGCGTCTTCCGTAACGTGGGCGATGGACAGGGCGCGCTGCGCGAGGTCTTCCAGGCCGGCGTCGAACTGGCCGGGGCTGCAGGTCCCGAGGCCGACGCCGAGGTCGTGGCCGTTACCCTCGAGGCGCTGCGTGCGTTGGGCGTTGAAGACCTGCAGGTCGACATCGGCCATGCCGAATTCGTGCGCGTCTTCCTGCAGGGCGTTGGTTTGAAAGGCGCCGACGGCGACGAGTTGGGCGAGGCCCTGCAGCGCAAGGATGCCCGGGGGGTAGCCGATCTGCGGGCCCGTGGCGTGTTGTCGTCCGAGCAGGAACAGGCGGCGCTCGAACTCATCGAGGCCTTCGGGCTCGGATCTCTGGAAGCCGTCTCAAAATTGCCGATTCCCGAAGCGCCGCAGGCGCTTGCCGAACTCAAAGGCATTCTCGACGTGCTGCAGGGGTACGGCATTGAAGTGCGCATTACCTTCGACCCCGGAGAAATGCGCGGCTTCGGCTATTACACCGGGTTCTTCTTTCACGTATACTCGCCTGCGGTGGGGCGGGCGCTTGCCACGGGCGGACGCTACGACGGTCTCGTGCAGTCGTTCGGACGCGACTTGCCGGCGGTCGGTTGCGCCATCGATCTTGCGGCCGTGGTGCCGGCCATGGAGGTCGGTCGCCGCCGCCGCATACACATCGTCAACTACCGCGCGCAGCTGAATGATGCCCTGCAGCTGGCCCGCGGCCTGCGCGAGCGCGGCGCGGCGGTGAGCCGTGACATCGTGCGGCGTTCGTTCGAGGAATCGCTGGCCTTTGCCCGTCGTCTCGACATGGACGTGCTGGTGGTGCTTGAAGCCGACGGCACGCGGCGCGTGCTTTCCGTTCACGACGGAAGCGAGCTGGGCGAAGCCGGGCTTGAGGGCTGAGGGTCGGCGCGAGTAGTATGGGCTGACTGTCTGTCTGACTTTCAGACTTTCAGACTCACAGACTCTCGGACTCACAGACTGTCGGACTTTCCAGGTCGCCTTAGTCATCCTTACGTGCGAATGCTGCCTGCGCTGCGATACCCGTGCGGCACGTTTCCGGTCACAGGCGACAGGTCACTCTCGTACAGGATTGTGGTTCGCCTGCGCAAAGTCCTGCAGCCGTGCACCAAGTCACCTCTCACTTATCACTTCTCACCCACGTCCATTCCTGCACCCAGTGCTACTCCGTCCGGCCGTACTTCACCTTCTTCAGAAACCCCGCCGCCTGAAACCACCGTACCGCACGGTCGACCGTTTCTTCGACGGGGGTGGTGGTGAAGCCGAGTTCGCGTACGGCCTTGGCGTTGTTGTAGTGCAGGCGCTTGCGGGCAAGCCGCGCAAGGGTGCTCGAGGTCGAGGGAGAAAGGCCGAAGAATTGCAGCACGCGACCGCCGACAATGGCGTTGGTCGCCGCCACTTCATGGGGCAGAATCTTTGGCGCTTTCACGCCGACCAGTCGCCCGGCAAGGCCCAGGTATTCGCCCAGTGTGGTGTTCCAATTGGTGAGCAGGTAACGCTCACCGATGCGGCCCTGCCGCATGGCGGCAAGAGCGCCGCGTGCCACGTCGTCTACGTCGACGATGTTGAGGTAGAATTCGGGAACGGCCGGAAGGCGTCCGTTCAGGTATTCGATAAGCCAGCGCCCGGCCGGCGAGGGGGGCAGGTCCCAATCGCCCAGCATGCCGCCCGGGTTTACGATGACCACGGGGTTGCCGCGAACGGCGGCCCGCAGGGCTTCGACCTCTGCCACGTACGCCGCCGTCAGGTAGGGTACGTTCAGCGAGCCCAGGTCCCAGACCGTGTCTTCGTCGGCGGGGCCTGCTTCCGTGGCCGAACCGCAGGTGGTGTCGTTACTGATAATGACAATGCGCTGTACGCCCGCTTGAGATGCGGCGTCGAGAACATGGCGGGTGCCGATGACATTGACGCGCACCGAATCTTCAAAGGTGGCGTTGAGGCGGTGAATGCCCGCCGTGTGGTACACGTGATCGATGCCTGTGAAGGCTTTGACGAGGGCGCCGGGGTCGAGCAGGTCGGCCTCGCGTACCTCGACATCGAGTCCCTTCAGGGCATGCGTCTGGCGCCCGGGACGCACGAGGGCGTACACTGTTTCGCCTTGTTGCAGAAGCGCGCGCACGAGGGCGCGGCCGAGAAATCCAGTCGCGCCGGTTACGAGTGAGGCCACACATTTATTTATGCAGGCCGCACTCCGTTTTGTCAAAGCCGCTCCAGCGACCAGAGCGGGGGTCTTCGCCCGGCTTTACGGGCTGAGTACACGGCGCGCACCCGATACTCAGGTATCCCATCATATGCAGCCGATTGTAAGGCACGTCGTTGGCCTCGAGGTAATTCCACACATCGTCCCACGACCAGGAAGCAATCGGGTTTACCTTGATGAGGTCGAACTTCGTGTCCCAGAGAGCCTTACCCAGGCCGGCGCGAAAGTGATTCTGGTCACGGCGCATGCCGGTGATCCACGCATCGAAGGGTGCCAGGGTCTTTCGCATGGGGCCGATTTTACGCAATTCGCAGCACTGACCGGGATCACTGAAAAACAGCTGATCACCGTACCGCGCAGCCTGTTCGGCGGGCGACAGTTCGGGACGGGCCACGATGAGGTTCGGCTTGTAGCGCGCGCGCACCTTTTCGAGCAGGCCCAGGGTATCGGCGAAGTGAAAGTCGGTGTCGAGAAAGACGAAGGGCACGTCGGGATTTTCGCGCATGACAAGATCCATGATGACCATTGCCTCGGCGCCCAGCGACGTACCGACGGCCAGCTTATCGCCGAACGTATCGACGGCCCACCGAATGACCTCTTGCGGCGAGAGTGCTTCCAGGCTTTCGGAAGCATTACTGATTCGGTCTTGTTTTATCATGGTGTCACCCAAAGTGCTTGGTTTATCTTAGCATCTGCGTGTCTGGGGGGGCACCATGTAGAATGGTCGGGATTGATGGAGGATGGTCGCTGGACGTCGGTAGTCGGACGTCGGTCGCCGGAACAAGTACAGGAACGTTACCCGATTGATTACCCGAAGCATATGTCGCCCCGTACTGTGGAAGAGGGGGCATCGGCCCCTCGGGGGCTACAAATCACGCCGGTCGGAAGCCGGGCTCCCGTTCGTAAGCCGCCACCCGCCAATATTTCCAGGTAGTTAGCGTGTTTTCGCGTATACGTCGGCGAGATGAAGGCGGCAGCCGATGGCGGGCAGGTCGATGGCATCCGCCATATCTTCCACCCGGGTCGAAGTCCACTCTCCGTCTTCCCCCTTGGAGAAGCGCTCGACGCAGACGCTGTCCTGCGCGACAAGGACGTATTCCCGCAGCGACGACAGTTGCCGGTACCAGCAAAATTTCTGGCCGCGATCGTAGGCCTCGGTGCTGGGCGAAAGCACTTCCACAATGAGCGTGGGGTTGATGAGGGCGTGCCTGTCGCGACGGTCGAAGCGGGGCTCTTCGCAGACCACGCTGAGATCCGGATAGGTGTAGAGGTGGGCCCGTTCGACTTTGATGCGGGTGTCGGAGGTGAACACCCGGCATGGGCGATTTTTCAATTGGTAGTGAATTTCGCTGAATACGTTGCCGGTTATGAGGCTGTGCGCCGGGCTGGCGCCGGTCATGGCAACGACGCGGCCGTTACGAAACTCGCTCTTGTAGGCGGCCTCGGGCTCGCGAATCAGGTACTCGTCTTCGCTGATGAAGGTTTCGACCGTCATGCACGAAGTATAGCACCCACGAAGGAAACGCGGAACTCGGAACGCGGACGCGGAAACAACCTGAAACGCGGAACGCGGAAACAACACAAAGCGCGGAATTCGGAACGAACGCAAAATGCGGAACTTGGAATTCGGAACGAAGACGGGAGAATGCTGGGATCTGCGATCTGGGATCTGCGATCCTTTAGGGGCATGTTCACCCATTACCTCATGATTGACTGGAGCGCCGCTTCGGTGCCCCGTCTGGGCTCCGACAGCATCTGGATAGCCGAAGTAGCGGCCGGGCAATCGGGCGCCTCGACGTTCAATCTGCCGACTCGTCATGCGGCGTTCAACTGGCTTTACAAGCGTCTTTGCGATGGGGTGGAAAAGGGCGAGCGGGTGCTCGTGGGGTGGGACTTCGTGCAAGGCTATCCCCATGGCACGGCCGACCTGTTCAAGCTGGGGGGAAGCGGGCCCGCCTGGCTGCGTATGGGGAAGGCGCTGTGCGCCATGCTCGAAGACGATGAGAGAAATGCCAACAACCGCTTTGAAGTCGCTGGAAGCCTGAACCTGCAGAGTGGCGGCGACGGGGGGCCGTTCTGGGGACTTCCGCATAAGCGGATCGTCGATGGCGTGCAGCGGCGCCGAGGCGTCTTTCCTCATGCCTTCCCGGGGCCACATACATCCGCAGGGGGAAATGTCGAAGAGTATCGCCTGGTCGAGCGTCGCCTGCGTATGCGGAAGCATTGGGTTCACGCTGCATGGAAGCTCAACGGCGCCGGTTCCGTGGGCGGGCAGGGGCTGACTGGAATTCCCCGCGTGCACCGGCTGCGCTTCGCCCCCGAGCTGGCCGGTGCCAGCCTTGTATGGCCCTTTGAAACCGATTTCGAGCGGGCGATTCCACCCGAAGGGGCCCTGGTCGTGCACGCTGAAATCTGGCCGGGGCTTACCGAAATGCCACCCGGGTATCTTTTCAGGGACGAAGCGCAGGTTGTGGCCGTCAGCCGCCGTCTGGCCGAAGCCGACGCCGCGGGCGAGCTCATGGCGTTGTTGGCCTTTCCCCCCGAATTGTCGCCGGAAGAGCGCCGTACCTGTCTGGAAGAGGAAGGGTGGATTGTCGGCGGCTGAGCCGCCGAATGGCAGATTACAGATGACGAATGGCAGACGGAGAGCTGCGTGGGGTATCGCTAGCGATGATGGATTGTGGTTTGTGGATACGAGCGGGCTTGTCCAAAGACAAGCCCGCTCGTTACAATGAAAGGATTACTCTGCGGCCGAGCCGCCGGCCTTCGACAGGAGCGAGCGCGTGAATTTCTACATTACCACCCCCATCTACTATGTGAACGATGTACCTCACATCGGGCATGCCTACACCACGGTGGCTGCCGACGCGCTGGCGCGCCATCACCGCATGATGGGTCGCAAGGTTCACTTTCTGACAGGCTCTGACGAGCACGGACAGAAGGTCGAAAAGAGCGCGAAGGAAGCCGGCGAGACGCCCATTCAGCTGGCCGATCGCGTCGTGAAGCGCTTTCAGGAGCTGTGGGTTCGCCTGAACGTTTCCAACGACGACTTCATTCGTACCACGCAGGAGCGGCACAAGGAGTTCGTGCACAGTCTGTGGCGGCGCGTGCGCGACAACGGCTACATTTACCTGGGCGAGTATGAAGACTGGTACTGCGTGCCCTGCGAAACCTTCATTCCCGAAACCCAGCTGGTCGAAGGCAAGTGCCCGAGCTGCATGCGGCCGGTCGAGAAGCTCAAGGAAGAGAGCTACTTTTTCAAGCTGAGCGCCTTTCAGGAGCCGTTGCTCAAGTGGCTGAAGGAAAATCGTGAGGCCGTACGACCCGAAAGCCGCTACAACGAAATCGTTTCGTTCATCGAGAGCGGCCTGCGCGATCTGAGCCTTTCGCGCACTTCGTTTTCGTGGGGCATTCCCGTGCCCGACGATCCGCGCCACGTGATTTACGTCTGGTTCGACGCCCTCGCCAACTACGTTTCGGCATTGGGAGGCGATACCTCGGAGCTGTATCGCGAATTCTGGCCGGCCGACTACCATTTTGTCGGCAAGGACATCGTGCGTTTTCATGCCGTGTACTGGCCGGCCTTTCTCATGGCGGCCGGCCTGCCGCCCGCCAAGAGCGTGTTCGCCCACGGTTGGTGGACGGTCGAAGGCCAGAAAATGAGCAAGAGCCTGCGTAACGCCGTCGACCCCAATATGCTCATCGACGAATACGGCGTCGACCCGGTGCGCTACTTCCTGTTGCGCGAAGTGCCTTTCGGCTCCGACGGCGACTTCTCGCACAAGGCGCTCATTCAACGCATCAACGGCGACCTGGCCAACGATCTGGGTAACCTGCTTTCGCGCACCATCAGCATGCTGGTGAAGTATCGCGAGGGAAGGGTGCCCGCGGCGGTCGACGGCGGCGAGATTCAGGCGCTTGCCGAAAAGACGTGGACCGATTTCGGCACGCTGCTTGAACGTTCGGCCTTTCACCAGGCGCTCGAGAAGGCCTGGGTGCTCATTCGCGAACTGAATGGCTACGTCGATCGAAGCGCGCCGTGGACGCTCGCAAAGCAGAACGAAATCGAAAAACTCGATGCCGTGCTGTATACGGCACTCGAGGGGCTTCGCTACGCCGCCCGCATGCTCACGCCGGTCATGCCCGAGACCGGGCTCAAGATGCTGGCGGCACTGGGCATTACCGAGCCGGCGCCCGACCTGACCTGGGGTGGGTTGCCTACCGGTGTGCAACTGAGCAAGCCCGAAGCCATGTTTCCCCGCATCGATACCGAAGAGAAACTACAGGCGGTCACCGCTCGCAGCCATGTCGACGTGACCGGAAAGGAACCGAAAGTGGAAGAGACCAACAAGCCCGCAGCCCCAGCCGAAGCCCCGAAAGCCGACAAGAAGCCTGAGAAAAAGGCTCTCGCCGAGCCGCCGACCGAGATCTCGTTCAACGATGTCATGAACGTGGTGCTCAAGGTCGGCAAGGTGCTCGAGGCCGAGAAGGTGGCCAAGTCGGAAAAGCTGCTGAAGCTCAAGGTAGACGTGGGTGAAGAGCAGCCTCGACAGATTGTCGCGGGCATCGCGAAGCACTACGAACCCGAAGCGCTCGTCGGCAGGCTGGTCACCATCGTGGCGAACCTCAAGCCCGCCAAACTCATGGGCATCGAGTCGCAGGGCATGATTCTGGCCGCCAGCGACGACAACGGCCTGTTCGTTGTGAGTCCGCAGGGCGACGTGGCGCCGGGTTCGCGCGTCAAATAAGCGGTGCAAAGGTACGATTCTCTCAAAGGGGAAGGGGCTTCGGTCTCTTCCCCTTTGTTGTTCAGCATAGCCTGACGCACAAGGGAAAAGGGGAGCCACATCGAGGCGGTGTGGTCGGTGAGTTTCCTTGAGTGAGACTCGCGGCAGTCTCTGCAGGTGCCGACTCTCTTCGGGCGTGGTCGCATTTCGGTTGACAAAGGAAGGGTTTTTTCTGCAAAATGAAAATGGTTGTCATTTTCGAGCTTTCATGTCTGCGTTATCCCGCCTTCGCATTTCCCGCTGTGGTCCTGACTGTGTTCGTGTCCGTTTGAGCGGGGCCGACCTTCACCTTTCCATGGATGAGTTCCGACGACTCGTGCAGGTCTTCGACAGGGCCTTGTTTGAGCTGGAAGAGATGGCCGCGCCTGACGGCCAGGGTGATCTTCCGCATTAGACCGGTCGTGGCCCCCGGAAAGAACGGAAGAATGAGATGGTATGCCGTTCCCGTTTGATTCGCACACGAAAAAACCCTTCCACCTGTGAAGGAGGAAGGGTTCGTTGCAGGCAAGCCGAGATACTTGCGGCTGTTGCGAGGGGGGCCGAGTCGCGCGCTCGGCCCTCGTGTGTATGGCCGTGTAGCGCGTTACGGTTTGGGCATAAGACGTTTGCCCTCGCGTCAGAAGCGAGTGGGTTCGGCCACGAACGTGCAGACAGAATCGCCCTTTGACCGACAGGTGATTTCCTCGGCGTAGAATGATGAGTCGGTCGAGAACAGTCGATTGTAGGTCGAGGTGTCGAGCGTCAGACCCTGCGTGACGTCGCCGTGGTAAAGCAGATTCATGATGCCGGCCACGCCGCCCCGGGCCAGGTGGCATTGGCCGCGATCGGCCTTACCGTACATGGCCAGGTAGCCGTTGCTTTCGTAGCTGCCCTCGATGCTGACGGCGAGCCGTTTGCCGGGCTGAATCTCGTCGACCGTCCACCGGCCCCAGCCGAGCGCGTTCACCACCGAGGTAATGCCGTAGACCCAGTCTTCGCGATCCTGAATCATGGGGGCGATGAGGCCCTCCCACTCGGGCGACTGCATGATGCCGCCGAATGTGTGAAAGGCGCAGATGTGGCCGGCTTCGACCAGCAGGGCGTCGGCCATGACCGCCATTTCGGCGCCCCGCGCCTGCTGAAGCGCATGGGAAAAAGCATAACAGACGCGATTGTAGTAATTGGCGTAATGCCGCGTCAGGTACACGCCGAAAGCACCCACCATGCCTTCTTCATTTCCCTCGAGCGGCATGCCGGCGAGGGCCGAGAGTACGGCGGCTTCGTCGATGTTGCCCGTGCTGCGCGGCTTTGAAGACAATCCGTCGATCAGCGTTCCGGTCGAAACCGATGTGGCCACGGTACGACCGCTTCCTCTGACCACGCGAAACTCACACTTGTCGGCGCCCTGGGCCATGCAGGCGGTTTCCTCTACGTCATAGCTGCCGGGGGCGGCGCCGAAGGCGTGGGCGGTCAGCCCGGCAAGGTAGCCGCGAACGAAGTGGCAGGCAGGCGTCTGGCGGGTACCGAAGCGTGACTTCCACCCGTAGCCGTAATGCGACATGGCCACCGTGGCCGTGCCTCCGTCGGGGCCGAGAGCCTGGGTGGAAAGGAGGCCGAAGCCCAACCGGCGAAAGTGCTCGGCGCCCCGACTCAGCTTCGCGGCGGCGTCGCCGTCGGCGAAAAGTACCGGCAACTGTGCCGCGGCTACTTCTTCGGCCGCTTCGAACAGAATGCGTTTTCCGTCGAGGTAATCGGGTTCTTCAATGACGCTCTGCAGGTAGCAATTGTAGTGATGGCAGTGAAAAACGTGCGGTTCACGACCCAGCACGGCCAGGCCGAAAGGCTGTTCCCAGATAGCGCTCATGATGTACTCAAAGTTTCAGGGAAAGGTGTTCTTCGGCAAACTCACGTAGAGCTTGCGCCAGCTTGGGGTCGACCATGTCGGGCGTAATGCTGTCGGGGTTTACGCCCAACTTCAGCATGAGCCGGGTACGCAGCAGGCGGCCGTTCATGCCCGAGCCGGCCGAAGCTTCGATCTGTTTCAACATGTCGTAAAGATTGGTGTCTGACATGGTTCCGTCGTTGATGGCGGTGAGTAGCGAAAGGTCGACTCGCGACCGTGCAGAATGGCGCCGCAGTGTGCAAGAAACTCGTAAATGGTGCGCCTGTCGACCTGCTTGCGGAAGATGATACGTACGATGCGGTCGGCGTTGACGTACAGCTTGCAGAGCCCGGGTACCTCGACCCAGTAAAAGGTCGGGGTAAACCGGTGGGCTTCGCCCAGTGAGGCAAAGAAGGAGAACAGTTCAGTCGACATGGCCTCGCGTGCCCGCAGGTGCAGCACGCGGGGTTCCTTGTGGCAATCGAGCTCGATGGCGGCCTCTACGCCGGGTGCGATGATGATGCCCATGGCTGTGCGCTCGGTTGGTCAGAGCTGTTCCGGATTCCGCAGTCCGTAGCATACCGGACGGGGGGGGGCGATTGCAAAATAAAAGACAACAGGGAGCGCTTTGGGAAGTTCTTTCCGCGTGGGTGAAAGGGGAGAGTGCAAGGGGGCGAGGAGATGAGGAGTATGCGCGTTGTC
>JAWLBW010000062.1:0-17937 GCA_041687475.1 bacterium | reverse complement strand
AGAAGGCGTCAACCGTAAAAAGAACGGGCGGCGGCTGTTGAGCCGCCGCCGTCTGCGGTTCAGCAAATATTTATCGTATCACACCTTCGCGAGCGCCTGCTCGAGATCGGCAATGATGTCGTCGATATGCTCGAGACCTACCGACAGGCGCACGTAGTCGGGGGTTACGCCCGCGAGAGTCTGCTCTTCGGCGGTGAGCTGCTGGTGTGTCGTCGAGGCCGGGTGAATGACCAGCGACTTGGCGTCGCCCACGTTGGCCAGCAGCGAGTGCAGTTCGAGCGAGTCAATGAACTTCTTACCGGCTTCCAGGCCGCCCTGAATGCCGAAGCCGAGAATCGCGCCGGCGCCCTTGGGCAGGTACTTCTTCGCCAGCGAGGCGCCCGGGCTTCCTTCGAGGCCGGGGTAGTTTACCCAGTTGACCTTGGCGTGGCCCTTGAGATACTTCGCAACGGCTAGGGCGTTTTCGCTGTGACGCTCCATGCGCAGATGCAGGGTTTCGAGGCCCTGAAGCAGTTGGAAGGCGTTGAACGGGCTCAGGGCCGGTCCCAGATCGCGCAGCAGCTGCACGCGGGCCTTGAGAATGTACGACAGGTTGCCCAGCGTTTCCCAGATCTTCAGGCCGTGATAGCTCGGGTCGGGCTCGGTGTACTGGGTGAACTTGCCGTTGCCCCAGTTGAACTTGCCCGCGTCGACGATGACGCCGCCGATGGTGGTGCCGTGGCCGCCGATGAACTTGGTGGCCGAGTGAATGACGACGTCGGCGCCCCAATCGATCGGACGGCACAGGTACGGCGAGGCCAGCGTGTTGTCGACGATGAGCGGCAGCCCTGCATCATGGGCGATTTTGGCCACGGCTTCGAAGTCGAGCACTTCGAGTTTCGGATTTCCCAGCGTTTCGGCGTACACGGCGCGGGTCTTGTCGTTGATGGCCTTGCGGAAGTTTTCGGGATCGCTCGGATCGACGAACTTCACGGTAATGCCCATCTTGGGCAGCGTGTAGTGAAAGAGATTGTAGCTGCCGCCGTACAGGTGCGACGACGACACGATTTCCTGACCGGCTTCGACGCAGTTCAGAATGGCCAGAAACTCGGCCGACTGCCCCGAGGCCACGGCCAGCGCACCGACACCGCCTTCCAGCGCGGCAACGCGCTTTTCGAAGACGTCGGTGGTCGGGTTCATGATGCGGGTGTAGATATTGCCCGGTTCGGCCAGCGCAAACAGATTGGCGGCATGATCGGCGTTGTCGAAGACATACGACGTCGTCTGATAGATCGGAACGGCGCGCGATTTGGTGGTAGGGTCGACCTCCTGGCCCGCATGCAGCGCCAGGGTTTCCAGCTTGTAATTCTTGTCACTCATAATCAATGGTCCCAGGGTAAGCGTGTAATGAAATAACCTTGGTTGGATAAGAGTCTATCAGGCGCGCCGAATCAAAGTCAACCAAAAACAGCGAGATTAGACCTCTAATCCCCACTTATTCATCGTATTTTTACGCGAGGCTCTTGAGAGACCGGAGAGAGGGCCACTCCAGCCGTGCCAACCGGCTGATTCCTGACCGGCATTCCGGCGGCACGGTAATTGCGTTTCGAAATGTGAGACGAAGCGTGTTGCAGCAGATGAAAAAACGGTCGCAACGCTTCGCCCCGGCCTCCGGCTGACCAGTGCCGGGGGAAAAGCCGCCCTTGGCGGCCACCCAACATTTTCAGAAATGAGACTGAGATTCATGAAATCGAGAACGTACTCACTGGCCCGCAACGGCCTCCTGGCCCTCTCCATGTCGGTTGTCATGCAGACCGGTTGCGGTAATGAAGACCCTGCCGCCGATACGACGGCCGGTGCCTGTGCGCAGGCATTGGCCGAAAACGATTTCGCACGCGCCTTGCACATCGGCGGCAAGCTCGCCCGACAAAGCTCCGACGCCCGCTTCTGCAAGGCACTGGCGCATCTGGGACAGCTTGCCGAAGCGGTCGATGCAGCCGTGGGAACCCCGGTGGGTACCGGTACCCCCCAGAGCGCTTTTCAGCCGACGGCGAAGTGGAAGCCTCTCCTGGCCGACTTCGTCGACCCCGTGCAGCAGGCCATTCGGGGTTTCGACGCCGAGGCTTACGCACTTGCGGGCATGAAAGATTCGACCTTCCGGCTCGAACGATTTCCCCTTCCCCTGGATCTGCAAGCCCTGCTCGCCCTTGTGTACGGCAACCACGCCGCCGTCGAGGGTGACGCGTCTATCGACCTGGGGGGTACGTGGTCGACCGCCGAAATTCAGCTGCTTGCCGCCGTGCTGAACGGCGTTCAGGGTCTTCTCGATTACGCGCTGGCCCACGAACTCGACGGCGACCTCTTCGCCCCGCGAATCATCTACTCGCTCGATCCGAAAACCAGTGAAGCGATCGCTACGTACCTGGCCCGGAATCCTTCCATGTTTCAGAAGGCTTCCGACGCCGACGACGCCGCCCGCCTCACCGGAAACGTGACGCACAAGGGCCTGCTGAGCACAACCCTTGCCGTACTGTCGCATCTCGTCGGTCGCGACCTCTCTCTGGCCGGTGTTGCGCCTGCCAACGAAGGGCTCCTTGCGCGCATCGAAGCGAGTGCGGCACGGCCGGCCGAAGACAGCGTCATCGCGTGGACGGTCGACCAGGACGGCTATCCGGTGAAAGCGAGCATACGCACCCTGGCATTGCTGAACGAACAGGCACGAATCACCATCGGCGGCAGGCGGTGGATTCTGCCGACGGTTTTCGACCTCGACCTGGGCGCCGCCGGCTGGAATGCCCTGACCGCCTTCGGCACGGCTCTGCGCGACAACATTGAACGCTCGAATCCGGCCCGCGTTGCCGTCAAGCCGTTGCTCGACGGCCTTCGGCTGAGCGGTCGACCAACCATCGGCTCCATCAGTCGGCTTCTCGAGAAAGAGGCACCGGACATGATTTACCTGAATCCGGGCGCATTCCTCAGCGAGCCGCCCCTGCTCAAGGAGCTCCTGCCACAATACTTCGCCTATACCACGGAAGCCTCGGCGCCGAAGCGCTACGATCTGGCCGTCGAGTACGAAACCTGGTGGGCACACGCTCCCATGACGGTTTCGCGCTTAATCCTGACGCAAACGCTGGAACCGGGCACCGACGCGGGCCACTTCTGGTACGGCCGGCCCGCCAGCTATGCGGTCACCGCGATTGAAGCGTCGGAAACATTTCCCGCCGACGAACGGTCGCACCCGACCGACGGTTTGATGCCTTCGCCGTCGAGCCCCCGCCTCATCTACCTCGCGCTCACCTCGCCTTCGTTCGGAAAGCTGCTGGAAATGTCTCTCGACGGTGAAGCTCCGACCCCGCCCGACGTCTTCGACGTCAACCGGGGCCTCAACACGCTCATCGGCTACTATTGCCTGAATATGTGGAAGCACTGGGGCGCTTTCGACGGCGCGAACTACGACGACGACTATCCCGACTGCCCGAACGACAAGTGAAACTGAATGGCGCGGCCCGGCTTGCCGGGTCGCGTCTGTCCTGACCCTGGCGTCGGAACCACGTCGCCCGGGTAAGGCTCAGTTCGCATCGAGGCTATCACGCCTTCCGGCTCGGAGAAGGAACACAAGGGGAAGAAAGGCCGCCGCGCCGGCCGTGAGAAAGGTGGGAAGAAATCCGGAAGCGTCGACGATTCCTCCCCCCAGAAGGCTGCCCAGCCCCATGCCTGCCGTCGACAGAATGGTAAGCGCCGTAAAACCCGAACCGGCGGCATGCCGGGGCGTCCGGTCCATGAAGAGCGTGAAGAGCGCCGTGGTAACGAGGCCCGAGACGAAATGCTCGGCCACCAGCAATGCGCCCCAGGTCGTATCTCCGACATCGAGAACCAGCGCCAGGGCAAGCACCAGGAAAAACGCCGCCTGGAGGAAACCGAAAACGTAGAACGGGCCCCTGTGCCCCCAGCGCCGCAGCGGGATCGCTGCAATGAGCGAGCCCGTGATGCTTGCAGCCAGGCCCCAGGTACCGATAATCAAGGTAATGCGATCGGCGGCCCAGCCCCGATCGACCAGGAACACGCGAAACATGGCCGTGCCCACGCTGTCGCCGAACTTCGAAAAGAGTGCGAACAGCAGAAACGATACGGCGCCACTACCGGCCAGCAGGGTCGTCCACAGACTGCGGTGGGTCGGTCTGATGTTTGAACCGCTTTCGGCCTGTTCGGGTGCGAAAGGCTCTACTTCGGGGGGAAATTCCGCCGCAGCCGAATGCACGATATCTGCCCGGGGCAACGGCGAATGGGAAGGCCCAGCCGGCTTGGAACCAACAGTTTTCGGGGATGTCGCGGTTCGCGGCATGAACCAGGCAATCAGCAGCGCCGGCAGCATGAGCACCGAAAGCGCCAGCAGGGTCTGCGTCCACCCGGTGGCGGCTTCTTCGCCCAGAAAAAGCCCGGGTAGAAGGCCGCCGCCGATAATCAGGCCGACCTTGTAGCCGCCGGCCTGCAGCGCGTTTCCCCACCCTCGCTCCTTGCGGGCAAGGGTTTCGACTGCCAGCCCGTCGACGGCGATATCGAGCGTGGCGACCAGAAAGTTCAGCACGAGCACGCCCACGGCAATCGAGCGGAAATCGTGCACGAAGGCCAGCGCGGCGACAACGAGCGGGAGGATGGCCTGCAGCCCGATAATCCACCCACGGCGACTGCCGATGCGATCGACGAAGGGCGCCCAGAGTATCTTGAGAACCCAGGGAAGCGCCAGGAATGTGAGCGCGCCGATTTCCTTCGCGCCGGCGCCTTCCTGCCGCATGAGCACCGGAAGCGTCTGCAGAAAGAAGCCGTAGGGAAGGCCCTGGTTCACATAGAGAATGCCGAGAAGAAGCAGGCTGCGCATGGGGGTTATGATCCCAGATCGCAGATCGCAGATCCCAGAAAAAAAGGAATGGGAATGGCACCCTGAATCCGAACACCCCTAATCCGAAGATTTTCTTCGGCACCTGCAGAGTCGGTCGCCGTGCCTGACGCCCTTGCGCCCGGCTGTGGGATTAATGATTGGGGATTGTGGATTTATTCCTTGGCGGTCAGATCGTCGACGAAGCGTTTGGCTTCGGATAACCGGTAGCCGTACAAGCGGCGGACCAGCTTGATGGCCGCCAGCCGTTCGCCCGATTCGACCAGCGCAAGCAGCCGGTCTTCCTGTTCGAGGCGCGGGGCCTCGGGCAGCTTCGTATCATCTTCGACAAGCCTGACCGAAGGCGCCACAATTGCTCGGTTTCCGACCAGGCGCAGAAAGGCGGCGATGCCGGGCGTTACTTCCCAGCGAATACGCAGCCTGTTTCCGTCGACCAACTGCACGGGCTGGTGGCCATAGCGCACCGACGTGCTCCCATACCAACGTTTCCGGGCCGGCGCAGGGCGGCTCGCTTCGGCCTGCAGGGCGCATGCGAGCTCGCCGGTATCGCCTGACAGCTCCAGTTCGACGAAGCGCCTTGTTTCGGCCTGCACCCCACCCTGCGACGGTTGCACGCGGCGCACCGTCAGCTCGCGTATTTCGCGAATGTCGCGAAACAGAAGGCGCACGACCGTAGCGTCATCGGCCGGAAAGTGCTGGTTCAGGTACGAGCGAAAGTGAATGAAGAGGCCCTCTCCGTCGACGCGCACCAGCCAGTTCGAGGGTTGGAATCGGGCCAGCACCATGCGCCGCGTCAGCACGAGCATGAATACCAGCACGCCCGCGACGTAGTAAAGCAAGGGCTCGGAGCGCATCCGGGCGAACCAGGCCAGCACGCCCGCGCCCCCGAGCAACAGCAGGGCGCCAACCGTCGCGCCGACCCGCGAGTACCGGAACTCACGTTCGACGAACGGCCCCGCCGGCGCCTCGTCGACCCGCATCAACTGCATCTACCAACTGCCCGAAAGGTATTCATACCCTCTCTTTGCCGATGTTTGCGATCTGGGATCTGCGATCTGCGATCCTTCAAAGGCCTCAGGGCTTGAGTACAATGCGCCCGACCACTGATCGTGCTTCGAGTTTCTGCTGGGCTTCGGCGGCACGCTCGAGCGGAAGTTCTTCCTGAATGAAGGGCTTGTACAGGCCGCGCTCGACCCACCCGAAAAGGTCCCACATATCCTGCGGCGTGGCGCCGTCGGAGCCGAGAACGCTCATTCCCCTCACAACGACGAGGCCCGGGTTGATGTCGAGATGCTCGCCGGTGATATTGCCCACCAGCACCACCCGACCATCGGCACGCAGACTGCGAAGACTCGAGTTGAAGGTAGGAGCGCCCACGGCATCGAAGGCCATGTCTACTCCACCCGGATAACGGGCGTGTACCTGGGGGTGAAACTTGTTGCCCTCGGCCACGATGACGTCGTCGGCCCCCGCTTCGCGCAGCATGTCGGCTTTCCGGGGAGAGCCGGTAACCGCAATGGTGTAGGCGCCCATGATGCGGGCGACCTGAATGGCGGCCATGCCCACGCCCCCGCTGGCGCCGGTAATCAGCACTTTCTCGCCGGCCTGCAGATTACCGCGGGTACGCATGCCCTGCAGCGCCGTGCCGGCCGTGCACATGAGCGTCGAAGCCACATCGAACGGAATCGTCTCGGGAAACTTGACCAGCGCCGTCTCGTTCACGGCCGTATACTCGGCGTAGCCGCCGTTGGCCGTGACGCCGAAGAAGTCGAAGGCGTTCTCGCAGTGCATGGTACGGCCCGCAATACAGCGGCTGCACTGCCCGCAATGACGGCGGTGCAGGTTTACGACACGGTCGCCCTTCGACAGCCATTTCACGCCGGGCCCGGTCTCGACGACCTCGCCGGCAAATTCGTGCCCCGGAACCACGGGCAGCTGAATGAAGGGAAACCGGCCGACACGGTCGACCACGTCGCGGTAGCAGACGGCGCAGGCGTGAACCTTGACCAGAACTTCGCCCTCGCCGGGCGTGGGGGTGGGAACTTCCTTCCACAGAAGCTTCTCGGGTCCTCCGGTTTCTTCCAGAATGATGGCGCGCATGCGAACTCCTCGGTCAAAGCCAGTAACGGAAAGCAGAAAAGAATTCTCCGGCCAGCCGGGTCAGCAGGCCTTCATGTTCTACGAAATTGGTGTCTATGACGGTCGACTCGGCAATGTCTTTCCAGAACATTTCTTCAAGCCGGGTGGCTACGGCGCGGTCGCGCACCATGACATTGCATTCGAGATTGTGAAACTGGCTGCGCCAGTTCAGGTTGTACGATCCCACGGTGGCCCAGTCGTCGTCGACCACGGCCGTCTTGGCGTGCAGAATCGTCTGCGTCCACTCATACAGTTCAATGCCGTCGTCGAGCAGTGCCGGGTAGTACGAGCGGGTGGCCAGCTGCAGGGGCAGTACGTCTGACTTGCCTGCCAGGAGCAGCGCCACCCGCACACCGCGGCGCGCCGCCGCGCGAAGGGCACGACGAATTTCGCCGTTGGGAATGAAATACGAATTGGTAACGAGAATCTGCCGCTCGGCGCGCTCGAAGGCCTCGACATAAGCCTGCTGAATCGCCCCCCGATCGCGATGCCGACGGTTGCCGAGCACCCTGACCCAGGTATCGCCTACCGGCGGTGAGACCGCGCGGTAACGGTCGGTCTCGATGTCTGCCCCGTCCTGACGCAGCCAGGTCAACAGAAACAGACGCACCATTTTGTGCACCGCCGGGCCCTCGACCCTCATATGGGTGTCGCGCCAGGCGCGCACGTTGGCGATGGAGCGGTATTCGTCGGCAATATTGAGACCGCCGACGAAACCGATGCGTCCATCGACAATCAGCTGCTTGCGGTGGTTGCGCCGGTTCAGCTCGAATTGGGCGCGCCAGGGAAGAATGGGGTGATATTCGCAGACCCGTACCCCATTGCCGCGCAGGTATTCGAGGTACTCCTGCCCGAGACCGATACTGCCGACCGCATCGTACATAAGCGAGACCTCGACACCATGGCGCGCCCTGTCGGCCAGCGCGGCGCCGAATTCCCACCCGGTGGTGTCGTCGCGAATGATGTAGGTTTCGAGGCAGATGGTCGAGTCGGCGCCGCGTATGGCATCGAGCATGGCCGGAAAGGCCTCGTCGCCGTCGCGATACACCGCCACCCGGTTTCCGCCCACCCCACGGGGTCGGCTCCGGTCGCGCCTGCGCAGTATGCTCTTGAGTCGGGCTTCGGCCATCACACCTTCAGTGCGGCCCGCGCCTGGTTCGCCAACTCGTCGCAGCGGTTGTTTTCGACATTATCTGCGTGGCCCTTGACCCATTTCCAGGTTATGTCGTGCTTATCGGCCAGCACGATGAGCTCACGCCAGAGATCGGCGTTGAGCACGGGTTTTCTGGCGGCCGTCTTCCACCCGTTGCGCTGCCACTTCTCGATCCACTTTGCCTCGAAGGCGTTGCGCAGGTACATGGAGTCGGTGTGCAGAACGACGCGGCACGGTCGCTTCAGCGCCTTCAGCGCCTCTATGGCTCCGGTAAGCTCCATGCGGTTGTTGGTGCTTTCGGGTTCGGCGCCCGACATCTCCTTGCGTTTTCCGCCGCCGGGCATGATGAGCACCGCCCCCCAGCCACCCGCGCCGGGGTTCGGCGAACACGAGCCGTCGGTGTAGATATGAACCAGCGTCATCTCGTCGTCACTCATGCACCGCTCCACAGACACATCTCATCCCTACAGATTGCAGGCTCGACCGGCGTGACGCAACCCGAAAGCGTGCCCGCTCGGGGTCTGCGGCATTCCTCGTTATGTTACAAAATAGAAGAGAGATAACCCGAGGGGGAAGCGACGATGACCAAGTTCAACCGAGCCTGCACCGGCGGCGCGGCAAGAGGCACTCGACCCGTTTTTCTTTTCATGGCAATCGTCATGGGAATGCTCCTGTCTGCGGGCTGCTGGAAGTCGTCGGCAGGCCGCTCGGACACGAGCGCGGCCGAAAACCGTGAGCGCGCGCCCGAACTCACGCCGAATCTCGGCTGGCTGAACACCAGCGAACCGCTCGACCTCGAACAGCTTCGGGGCAAGGTCGTGCTGCTCGACTTCTGGACCTACGGCTGCGTCAACTGCCTGAACGTCATACCCGACCTGAAGTACCTCGAAGAAAAGTATTCGGACGAGCCTTTCGTCGTCATAGGCGTACACTCGGCCAAATTCAGCAACGAGGCCGACATCGACAACATCCGTCGTATCATGCAGCGGTATGAAATCGAACACCCGGTGGTGGTCGACGACGATTACGGCATCTGGGAGAAATACGGCGTGCGGGCCTGGCCCACGTTCGTGCTCATTGATCCCGAAGGCTACGTGGCGGGCACCCTCGCGGGCGAGGGCGTGCGCGACGAGCTTGACCAGGCCGTAGGCCGGCTGCTCAGGGCGGCCCGCGAGAAGGGTGAACTCGACGGCAGCCCCCTGCCCGTGGTCATCGAACGCAAGACCGAGAAAACGGCGCTGGCCTTCCCGGGCAAGATACTCGCCACCGACGACGGCAGGCTGTTCGTGGCCGACAGCAACCACCACCGCATCGTGCTCGCCCGGCAGGACGGTACCGTCGACGCGGTGGTGGGTACCGGCGAGAAGGGCAGCGCCGACGGAGGCTTCGACACGGCCACCTTCAACCAGCCGCAGGGTCTGGCCCTGCAGGGCGATTCGCTGTTCGTGGCCGATACCCGCAACCACCTCATTCGCCGAATCGATTTGCAGAATCGCACGGTCGAAACCGTGGCCGGCACCGGGCAACAGGCTCGCCCCTTCGACAACCCGGGCCCGGCGCGCAAGGTAGCCTTCAACAACCCCTGGGACGTGGCGGTGCGCGGCAACGACCTGTACGTGGCCATGGCCGGCGCCCATCAGATCTGGCGCGTCGACTTGAAGGAGAAGCGCGCCGAAGTGCTGGTCGGCAGCGGTCGCGAGGCGCTCATCGACGGCCGCGGCGAATTCAGCGGCCTGAACCAGCCCTCGGGCCTGAGTCTGTCCGAAAGCATTCTGTACGTGGCCGATGCCGAGGCCAGCGCGGTGCGCCGGGTGTTTCTCGACGAAAAGCCGCCACGCATCGAAACCATGGTGGGTCAGGGGCTCTTTGAATTCGGCGACGTCGACGGCCCGCCCGAAAAGGCTCGCCTGCAGCATGTGTTGGGCGTCGCATACGGCAACGGAACCCTCTACCTCGCCGATACCTACAACCACAAGATCAAGGCCCTCGACCCCGAAAGCGGCGTGGTGAGCACCGTGTACGGCAAGGACGAACCCGGCCTCGAGCAGGCGCTGAACGAACCGGGCGGAATCTCGTTCAACGGCGGAAACCTGTTCGTAGCCGACACGAACAACCACCGGATTCTACGCATCAATGCGCAGAAGAAGACGGGCGAGCCCGTGCTTCTGCTCGGACTCGAACCACCGGGCGAAGAAGGCGTGCCCGCGCCGCTTCCGCCCCAGACCGTGCGACTGGATCCGATCAGCCTTGAGCAGAAAATACCCCTGACGATCGTCTTCGATGTCGAAAAGCCGCTCAAGGTAAACGAGCAGGCGCCCCGCTCGGTAGCCATCGGCGGTGACGAAAAGCGGCTTCCGCCCGGCGGCGCGCCCTATGAAACCACCGTCGAACCCGGCGATGTCGATGACGGCGAACTCAGGGTCGTAGCCGAGTACTACGTCTGTGAAGACCGCCCCGATGCCCTGTGCCTGCGCCGCAGCGCGACCTTTGTGATTCCGGTCGACGGCGACGGGCGCCCGGTCAAGAGGCTCGAATTGCGCACGCCCACCGCCGGCTCGTGAGTGGTTCACGTCGCGCCGAGGCCGTCGTATACTGAAAAAGTACCGCACGACAGAACGGAGTACCGAGCATGGCGACGAATGAAACCTGGAATGCCCGACTGCACGAAGGCCGCGAGCGGTTCGACTTCCTTTTCGAGCGGCTGCGGCCGGCCCGCAACCTGCTCGCCCATATCGTGGCCCTGTACGACGAGCTTGACACTTCGCGCGGCGAAGGAGGCGAGCGGAAAATGCAGCAGGGCACGCGCACGATTCAGTGAGCCGGAAATCCCGACGCTCCGGTCGCCGGGGGTCCGAATGTGGAAATTGCAGCCGTCTGCCCGGCTAGGCAGATTTACCGGGGCCCCGTGCTGCCCGTGGTGCTCCCCTTCAGGTCTGCCGTCCGAAAGTCTGTACGTCTGACAGTCTGGCAGTCTGCCGGTTGCCCATGCCGCACGTGCCCGCTCCCCTTCTTCCCATCAAACCAGTCGCCCGTTCCGCACGGTTCGCCCCATCAACGTGCAGCACGTGCCGCACGCGCCCGCTCCCCCTCACCCCCTCTCCGGCTCGCCCCATCGATCACGAGTCCCCGTGTTTCACATGATGCCCGTCATTGCCGTTGCAGCACACTTCTGTTAGGTTGACACGCGGTTGAAAAGACAATGGCGTTACCCCGATTCCTTACCGCGTTACCCGTTCATCAGTTCCTGAACCAGCTGGTCTTTCTGACGGCGGGCAAGGTCGTTTATCGACTGTCTGTCACGTGGGAAGAAATCGGCCTGATTCTGCTGAGCGCCGTCGTGCTCGAACACGCGTTCGAGTGGCTTCGGGCCGGCCGCGTCAAAGCATTCTCGACCGCGGCCTTGAGCACCGGTTTCAACCTGGCCTTCATGCTGGGGTCGACCAGTTTTCTCGTGTACCTGGCCGCGCTGGCCATCGGGCTGGGCCAGAAACACCTGGCGCGAAAGGCCTTCGGCTCGCACTTTCAGAACCCCTCGAACGTCGGTATCATCGCGGCCCTGCTCATCTGGCCCGATTATACCTACATTACGTTTCTCGATTGGGGGCAGACGCGCTGGCTGGCGCTCGTCATTGCCCTGCTCGGCTCGTTCATTCTCTGGCGCGTGGGCCGGCTGATCATGCCCTTTGCCTTTCTCGCGGCGTGGGGCCTGTTTTCGTGGCTGCTGCACACCCGTGACCCTTGGGCGCTCTGGCTCGAGCTGAACACCGCGGCGTTTCTGCTCTACGCCTTCTTCATGATTACCGACCCGAAAACGGTGCCGAGCACACGCACCTTCCAGGCCGTACACGCCGTGCTGGCGGCCTTTCTCGGCGTCGCGCTCTCGCTGGCCCTCGGCCCCAAGGAGGTAAATCTCTTTCTCGCCCTGCTGCTGACGGGCTTTTTCGTTCCCCTCTGGCGCCGCATCGAGACCCGGCTTCCCCAGCCGCGACGCAGAGCGGTATTCGCCGGCTCGCTGGGCTTGATTGCCGTGGCCGTCACGGCCTTGTACCTATCGCCCTTGAACCTGGTGCGCACATCGATCAGCGCCTATGCCCGCACGAGCCTGCTGGCGCCGCTTCCACCCGATTCCTTCTCCGGCGAAACCGGACCTTACGGCAAGGCCACCAGCGATCAGGTCTGGCAGGGTACGAGGGCCGAAGAATACCTGGTTGCGTGGACGACGTCGACGGTGCTGCGCATTCCCCTCGAAAAAACCGCCGAATCGACCCGCAGGTTCCGCGCCGTGGCGCAGGCGCTTCCGCCCTACCCCACCGCCATTACCGACTTGACCCTCGGTAACGACACCAATCTCTGGGCCGGCGTGGCCGTGGGCGATCTCAATCTCGACGGCGCCCTCGACATCGTGTTGGCCAAGATCGGCCGACCGTTGCTGGTGGCAATCAACCAGGGTGGGGGCCGCTTTCTCGACGCCACCGACCTATTCTTTCCCCAGGGCGCACCCGAAAGCGTCGAACACATGGCCCTGGCCGATTTCGACGGCGACGGCCGCCTCGACATGCTGGTCGTGCCCTCCATTTACTACGGCGCCACCGCAAGCACCCTGTATCTGTTCGATACGGAACGCCGCGTCTTCGTCGAACACGATCTGCCCATCGCCCCCGGCCGCCACTCTTCGGGTGGAATCAGCGTGTTCGACATCAACAACGACGGCCGGCTCGACTTCTACATATCCTACGCCGTGCAGTGGTGGTCTGAAGCCATTGACCAGATACTCGACAGCGACGCCGACGCCTTTTACGTCAGCACCGGCGATACGTGGCGCGAAGCCATCGACGAATACTTTCCGCCCGACTTCACGCACCCGGGATTCGCGGGCATGACGGCCCAGTTCGTCGACTACAACGGCGACGGCCACGTCGACTTCCTGCTCGGCAACGACTTCGAAGACCCCTCGATTACCCTGGTCGGCGGCCCCGATGGATTTCGCATCGCTGACCCAAAGAGCATCGAGAACAACACGAAAAACAGCATGTCGTATTTCGCCGCCGACTTCGACAACGACGGCGTGGCCGAGCTGTGGGAAAACGGCATATCCGAAGAATACACCACCGGCCGTCGCGCTTTCACGAAGGAGTGGACGGGCATAGACCGCACCCTGCTGAACGAAGAGCTCGCCATACTCGAAAAGCAGAACGAGCTCGGCAACTTCGTCTGTGAAGAGGTTACCCACCCGCTTGCCAACACCCACTGCCGCGACCTTACGATACTCAACGCCGTGCAGCGGGGAGGCAACGAAAAACGCTGCGACCGTATCGCCGCGCGTAGTTACTACCACCTGTGCCGCAAGATTGTCTTCATCAGACGCAATGCCGTGAACGTGCCCCCACCCAGCGCCTACAAGTACGATGTCGAGCGCTTTCCGAAGCAGCTGAAGGAAAACGTCCTGCTCAAGTGGAACGAGCGCGACCGTCGCTGGGCAAACGTGCTGAAGGACAACGACGAGGCCCAGTTCACAGGCTTTACCTTCGCCGCCTACCCCTACGACATCGACAACGACGGACGGCTCGATCTGTACATCGGCAACGGGTTTCTGGCCGAGTCGCACGATGCCAACCGAATGCTCGTGAACCGCTCGACCGACGGACGCATTCGCTTCGCCGACGAAGCCGCCGACTGGGGCGTGGCCCTTGAAGACGACGCGCGTGGGCTGGTCATTGCCGATTTCGACGGCGACGGCGACGGCGACCTGCTCGTCAACAACTACCTGTCGCCGCCCCTCTACTTCGAAAATCGCCTGGGCGGAAGCAACGCCCTGCTCGTCGACCTGCGCGCACATGGCAACTACCACGGTATCGGCGCCCGCCTGACCCTCCACTGGAAAGAGGACGAAGAGTCCGGGAAAGTGGGCACAACTTCTACCGGCAAGGTGCAGACCCGGTTCGTTACGTTGGGCGGCTACTGGAATGCCAGCCAGCCTACCCGGCAACACTTCGCGCTTCCGCCCGGCGTAAAAGCGGCCGCACTCGAGGTGCGATGGCCCGACGGCAGCACCAGCACCCACGAAGACATACGGCCGGGTTACAGGTATGTGATTTATCAATAAACCGGGTAATAGTTCAAATAGCATCAGATTTATTACCCATCGACAGACGTTTCTGGTAGAATACAAGACAATGGTAGAAGAGCATGATCCGCAGTCGGAAGGATTGGCGGGCGTGCTCTTATTCTGTTTCAGTCGCTTCAGACGGAGGATTTCTCTTTGGCGCGTGACGATTTGATTGAACTCGAGGGCACGGTAGTCGATGTTCTCTCCGGCGGTATCTTCAAGGTGCAGGTCGGCGAGGAGCGCATCATCCAGGCCAAAATCTCGGGTAAGCTGCGCAAGTTCAACATCAAGGTCATGATGGGTGACATGGTCAAGGTTTCGGTATCGCCGTATGACCTCTCCCACGGCCTGATTACCTTCCGCGAACGTATTCAGCGGCGTTCTGGGCCGCCTCGACGATGAAGAAGACCAGCAACAGTTCGAAAAGCCGGGCCAAAGGCGCCGATGCCTCGAAGGCTGCGTCGCCCGATAAGGCCGGCAAGTCGGCCGCCAAGGCCAAAGCTTCCGAAAAGAAGCCCGCCGCGAAGGCTTCGAAGAGCGAAGTAAAGGAACCGGCGCGAAAGGCCGCCAAGGCGGCTGAAAAGGCGAAGGTACCCGCCAGGGCCGAGAAGCCGAAGGCGACCGCCAAGCCTGAAAAGGCCAAAGCCGAAAAGGCCAAAGCCGAAAAGGCCAAGCCCGAAAAGCCCGAGGTAACCGGCAAGGCCAAAGCCGCCGCCGAAGCCGCCGAGGCGCCGGCGCCCCGGAAACGTGGGCGCCCCCGCAAGGACGCCGAGGCCGAAGCCGCAGCCGAACCCGCCAAGGGTCGCCGTGGTCGAAAGCCCAAGCAGGCGGCCGAAGAAGAGGCCGCCCCGACCAAGTCGCGCGACGACGAGTTTCAGCCCGATCTGGAAGAAGAGCCCGATCTCGACGAAGACTTCGACATTTCCGACCGCGAACCCGCCCCGGAACCCGAAGCCGAACCCGCGGCCCCCAAGCGCAAGGCCAGAAAGACGACCCGCAAGCGCCGGTCGCGTCAGCTGCCCCGCGTTCCCGATACGCTCAGGGCGTTTCCCGCCTGGGCCGAAGCGTGGACGGCGCTGGCCGAAGCCGGAATCGAGGCGCATCTGATTCCGGCCGTGCTGCGCGACGCCAGCCTGGTGTTCAACGGGCTGAACGAGCTGACCCACAAATCGGTCGAAGCCCTCTTTCACTTCTGGGAAGTGGCGGAAACGCCCGCCGGCATCGAGTCCATTCTCGAAGAGGCGTTTCTCTCGCAGGCCCCGCAGCCCGAACGCAAGCAGCAGCTCGAGGCCTTCTTCCGCGAAGTCATGAGCGCCGGCGACGTCAACGACGCGCTTGCCGTTCTGTGGACGGCCCGCCACGTGCCCGACTGGCGTCATGCATCACGGAGCCTCAAGGCCACCGGTTCGCCGTTTGCCGAGAACGTGCAGTTGTTTGCACTGGCCCGCGACATCGTCGGCTGAGCCGACACCGATTTGCCCAATTCACAGGCAGACCGCTACGATGGTAAGCGGTCTGCCTTTTTTTTGTGTCCGGAGGTCTTCATGCGCTCTTCTTCGATGGTTGCCCTGCTCGGCGCCGCCTTCTTCGCTTTTGCCGGCTGTTCCTCTGAAACGCGTACCTTGGAGAAGGGTCGCTTTACCATCGAAACCGCCGAAGGCGGCGGCACGTTCGAGGTGCGCGACTGCGACCGGGTGCTGCTGCGCGCCGCCGGCATTCCGGCCCAACGCCTGCGCTTTGCCGCCGAAGCGCCCATGCAGTTCGGCCTCTTCACCTTTGCGAAGGAAACCACCAGCGAAACCAATCTCGTCGGCGCGCGCATTGTCGACGGCGCTCTCGAGTTGGGTAACGGCGCCCTGAAGCTCATACCCCGCGACCACGGCGAGCGGCTGACCTTCGACGTGCAGCCCGGCAGCCGCGCCGACGGCTGGCGCCTGCGTTTCGACTGCAGCCCGCACCGCGAGTTCATGGGCTTCGGCGAGCAGTACTCGTATCTGACCATGAAGGGCAGGCGCGTACCCATCTGGACCGAAGAAAACGGCCTGACCCGCGCCGAACAACCGGTCATGCCCTTCCAGGGCAACCTCTTCAGCACGTACTTTCCCATGCCCTGGTTTCTCGACCCCCGCGGCATGGGCTTCATTTCCGACTCGACGGCCTACCAGGAGTTTTCGCTCTGCGAAGAGGGCGACGTGTGGAGCGTCGACGTGTGGGACAAGCGCCCCTTCCGGCTGCACGTGCTGGCCGGTCCCGAACCGCTCGACGTGATCTCACAGCTCACCGACATTACCGGCAAGCCCGCGCCCCTGCCCGAATGGGGCTTCGACCTGTGGCTTTCGGCCCAGGGCGGCGACGAGGCCGTACGCCACGCCATTGAGCAAGCCGACGAAGCGGGCATACCCTGGTCGGTTGTCTGGGCGCAGGACTGGGTCGGCCGCCGCGAGTTTTCGTCCGGATTCTTCGGCGTGAAATACCGCTGGGCCCTCGACAACACTTTCTACACCGACCTGCCGGGCCTCATCGAAGAGCTGCACAGCCGCGACAAGCGCTTCCTGGGCTACTTCAACCCCTTCATTCCCCCCGACTTCGACTTTTATGAGGAAGGCAGGGAAAAGGGCTACCTCATTCGCAATGCGGAAGGCGAACCCTACCTCTTTACCGTGAGCGTCTTCGAAGCCTCGCTGGTCGACCTCACCAACCCCGAAGCGGTCGAATGGTTCAAGCACTGGGCCCGCAAGGCCGTCGACCTGGGCCTAGACGGGTGGATGTCGGATTTCGGCGAGTGGCTGCCGTGGGACGCCGTTCTTTACGAAGGCGAAGCCGCCTACGAACACAACCTGTACCCGACCCGGTGGCACCAGGCCAGCCGCGACGTACTCGACGAAAAACGCCCCGACGGCGACTACATTCTACTCACCCGCTCGGGCCACCTGCGCGAGCCCGGGGTGGCCCAGGTGGTCTGGGCCGGCGATCAGGAAGTGAACTGGGACCGGCACGACGGCCTGCCCACCGCCATCAAGGCCATCGTGAGCCTGTCGCTTTCGGGCGTGCCCTACGTGACTCACGACATCGCCGGCTTCAGCGGCGGCCCCAGTACACCCGAGTTGTGGAAGCGCTGGGTCGAGTTCGGCGCCTTCACCCCCATCATGCGCCTGCACGACGGCATCAAGAAGTACGAAAACTGGAACTACATGAAGGACACCACCTCGGCGGCCTTCCTGGCCCGGTTCGCCGAGCTGCACGGCAAGCTCAAACCTTATCTGGTGGAACTCAGCGATCACGCCCTCGCCACGGGCCACCCCATCGTCAGGCACCCCATTCTTATCGAGAACGACGAGCACACGCTGGAGCTCGACGACCAGTACTTCCTCGGCGACGACCTGCTTGTGGCTCCGGTCGTCAAACCGGGACGCGACAGCCGCACGGTCTATTTCACGAGCGGTAGGTGGATACCCGTTTTCGGCGGCGACATCGTCGAAGGTCCCGGCGAAAAGGAAGTGCCCGCCCCCCTCGGTTCTCCGGCCGTCTACGCCCGCGAGGGCTCACGGGTGGCCGGGCTTCTCCAATAGGTGGCGTAAGGCCACGGCTGAACGATCCGGTACGGCCACGGCATGCCGTGGCCCGTACCCCTACTTTTCATCCGTCACGCTTCCGCAGGAAAGGGTT
>JAWLBW010000061.1:0-18250 GCA_041687475.1 bacterium | reverse complement strand
CTTCTACGCTTTGAAGAGACAACGCATACGCAGAGGGATAGAAGCATGGATGGATTGATGTTACGGCTGTACGGGCTATTTCCGCGCGCGTTCTCGGCCGGATACGGCGACGAAAGGCAGGGACGGCGCCGCCTTATTTTCGCCGGGCACATTGTAGACTTTCCGCCCCGGTAACGCGCGGCCTGATTCCCGGAACCAATGCCCCCGACGGAGCGCAACGTGGGCTCGCAACCGATCGCAACCAATGAAAAAGGCCACCGCAAGGTGGCCTTTTTCCAATCGGTGCCGATCTCCTTCAGACGGCGACTTTGCCCCGGCTCTTCATCTGCTCCGTAAGCCAGGCCACGGCTTCGGCGCGGGTTTTGAAGGCGCGATGCAGCTCGCGCCCCATCATCTTGTTCGTCGCTTCCATCATGATGCGCAGCACCGGATTCAGCCCGATCATGGCGGCCGGCGACTGCAGCTTGTCGCGAAGTTCACGCGCAAACATGCCCGAGTGCTTCATTTCGACCTTGGCGCCGTCAAGGTCGATGAGCGCACAGCAGTTTTCGCCGTATTCGGTAATGAACTGCTTGACGATGTCAATGTAGAAACGGGTTCCCTCGTCGCTCGATTGCCCGCGCAGCTGCACCTGAATACCCGGACTGGTCTCGCGCAGCGGCTCGATGTTGACGGAAAACGTCTCATCCTTGAAGGAGCGTAGGTACTTTGCCGTGGATACTGGCCTCATGAAATTCCCCCTCTATTTTAAAAAATAGCAATTGTGGCATTGTTACGCTCCCTAGTCAAATGGCTCAGGTTTGTTAGGCGCAGAAATATAAAGCGCCCGTCGGGCGGGCGCTTGTAGAACAGATTCCAGGGGGGTGGCCTTCGCTCAGGCCGGCTGCAGCGATTTCGCGGCAATGCTCTCGAACATGCCCACATATGTCATGCGCGTGACGCGCGCCGACATTACAATCATGTCGATTTCGGCCGGGTCGGTTACCTTCGACAGCATCTTGCCCAGGGCGAAGACGTGGCCGCCGTCGGCTTCGGCGTGACCGCGCAGGTAGTACACGGCGTTTTCAATGTTGGGAATGGCGCCGGCGGCAACCATTTTCTCGGCGGCCAGGCTGGCTCGTTCGGTCGAAAGCGCTTCGAGAATGTAGGCGGTACCGAGATAGCCCGTGGGGTGGTTGCTCTCGACCATGAACTGATTCCACGCAATGTAGGCTTCGACGGCGGGACACGGGTTACGGTAGTGAACGTCGTCGTACCGGCAGCCGAGCGCGGTCAGATCGTCCATGGCCCACTTGTCGTGACCGAATTCTTCCTGGGCCTTGGTGTCGTACAGGGCCGCCATGTGGGGCCGATCGTCGAGTTCCTTCAGACGTTCGGCCGCGCGTGCCAGCAGTGGGTGGGTGTAGCGCACGTAATGGTAGGTTTCGGTCAGAAAGGAAACATAGGTGCCGAGGTCCGACGAGCCGTCGAAAAGCGCGCGTGCCGCAGGGTTGGCGTCAAGCGCTTCGAGTAGCTTCGTGACCTCTTCATTCAGGGCTTTGACGATGGGCGATTCCATATGTGCCTCCACAGGCGAAAGAGTTTCTGTGAGCTTACCGATGGAAGGCCTTTTCGTGAATAACACCAAAGTGGTATTCACCTCGCCGCCCCCATGGCATACACTCTGCTCTCAGCATTACAGGAGGGTTATATGCCAAAGCTTCGATGCGTAATTGCTGAATCGCGAAAAGAGCTGGATGACGCGCTTCGCGTGCGATGGCAGGTGTTCGTCGACGAATGCCGGTACCTGCGCAGGCAGGATTATTTCACGCGCAGGGAGTTTGATGCCTTTGATACCTTGGAAAGCACCTTTCACTTCGTGGCCTACCTCGACGACCGGCCGTGCGCCACGGTGCGTCTGCTCATGCCGAATGTCGAAGTGGCCGCCGAAAACGGAAGCCGTTTCGGCCTCGACATGGAACGTAAATACGACCTGGCCGACTTTGCCCGGCAGGACGTAAGCGTTGCCGAGACACCACGTTCGTCGGTTATCGCGGCGGCACGCAGCAGCGGCGCCCTCATGGTCTTGTACGGCGAGATGTATCGTGTCAGTCGCATGCTCGGGGTAACGCACTGGGTTGCGTCGGCCAACACCGAAACGGATGTGCCCGAAGACGCCGCCCTGGTTTATGAGCTGGCACGGAAAAAAGGCTTCGTCAGCGACCGATATCGTGTCTCGGCACTGAAGGAAGAGTCGGCGCCGACCGGAGGTTCACACCGCATTCCGGTCGACGCCGTGAAAGGGCCTCGCTTTCCCCGCACGCTGTCTATCTTCGCCACGCGCATGGGGGCCCGTTACACCGGAAGGCCCGTTTACGACGGCGGATTTCGCATGTTTGCCATACCGCTGGTCTGCGACCTCGCTGCGCTTCCTTACGAGACGCGCGCCGAATTCGAGGGCACGGAAGCGGGCCTGGCGGCTGCGGTCTGATCAGGCGCTGCGTGCCGCAAGGCTGCAGAGAGCACTGCGGCTCGGTACGCCCAGCTTATCGAAGATGTGTTGTATGTGCTTTTTCACCGTATAGAGGGCACACCCGCACAGCGCGGCGATGGCCTCGTTCGAGCGACCGTTGAGAATGTGTCCGGCCACCTCGGCTTCCCGGGGCGTGAGAATCGTTTTCCACGCTTCGGGAAGTTTCGTTTCGTGAGCGTTTTCGCGCAGCGTGACGAAGTGGTACAGCGTTCCGTCGAGATTGATCGAGTGAAAGGCTACCACCAGATCGACGCAATCGCCGCGCAGAACCATGGGGGCCGGAGGGCGCGTCGGCAGGCCTTTTCGTATCCAGCTGTGCATGCGGTCGGCAATGACCGGCGGTAGCTCGCCCCGGCGTTCGTGAGGTGGAAACCAACGTGCGATCACTTCGTTGGCATAGGCCGTGCGAAGTTCCTCATGTCCCTTGGGCGAAACCGAAACGATTCCGGTACCGAATGCGCTCAATGCGCCCTCGAGCAAATCGGCCTGTATGGAGGCGCGCTTGCTGCGCAGGGCGAAACGGAAAGCGGTGCGAAGCGAGGGAACGATTTCGGCAATGGCTTGTCGTTCCGATTCGCTGAAGCCTTTCCCGGTTTCGCGAAACAGGGCCAGGCCGCCCCCGGCCTCGGGACCTACCGGAAAGGCTACGGCCATGACGTGTTCGATGCACAGCCCCCGGGCCCGCGCTTCCCGGTACAGATGGGTGTTCTTGAGTTCGGCGAGCGGAAGAATGTCGTCTTCGGCCAGCACCCTGTGGGGTTGCCGCAGCGCGGCGTCGCGCACGAAGTCTTCATCGGCCATTTGCGGGTAATTTTCGAACCAGCCGTCTGGAAAGTTCCTTGCATACCAGCGGTGCGAGTGCTGTTCTTCCGGGTCGTACTCGGTCAACAGCGACCAGGGAGCAGGCACGAGTTGAGCGAGCTCGGGCTGAATCGCGTCAATGAGTTGCTTGAGGGGAAGGGGTTCGAGAAGCGACCATTCGATTCTGTCGATGATTTTCCAGGCTGATAAGGGAAGCGTCATGGTAACTCCTTGGAGAGGGCGGCCGGGAAGCCGCCGGGTTCGCGTCGACGCTACCACCGGGTATCTTTTCCTTCAAATCAATTAGTAGGGGTGCTTGTTCTCTCAGCGATCGCGCGAATGCTGAGGTATGGACAATGACGCGCCCTCCATTCCCCCGTTCGGGACGGGAGTTCCAATGGTTACGGGTGTATACCGGGCGACGTGACCGAGCTGTATGACGCAGGGCGTACAGAGGGGCTGCATATCAGAGAAATGTGTCGGCTTGCAGTCTGGAATGCAAGCGGCGGCGCCTCAGGGGGCAAGGCTGCGCCAAGGGGAGGGGAAGCCGTCGCAACCGGCGTGCAGTGTCTGGCGGCAGTCGGTGGTTGTGAGTGCGGCGAAAGAGGGGCGGTCTGCCCTCAGACCAGGCCGGCGTCGGCGTCGGCTCGGGCGGCATCGAGTCGATCGAGGGTGCCTACGTCGGACCAGTAACCCCGGTGTTCGAAGCCGTAAACGGCTTTGCCTTCTGCGATTGCACGGGGGTAAAACACTTCGTTGATGGACGAAAAGGCAAGGGGCAGGTAGTCGAAAACCGCGGGCTCGAGCACGTGAACGCCGGTGAACATGAGCTTGCGCAGCGGGGCGCTCACGGCAGGCAGCTTGCCCACGAACTGACGGATGCGGTGCGATTCGTCGATTTCAATGGCGCCCCACGATTCGGGGTCTGCATCGGTGCGCAGCACCATGGTGGCCATGGCGCCGTGCGAACGGTGAAATCGAAGAACCTCGCTGTAGTCGACGTCGATGAGTACGTCGCCGTTCACGACGAAAAAGGTTCGGTCGTCGAGATGAGGCTGTGCCAGCTTGATGCCGCCGCCGGAACCCAATATTTCGGTCTCTTCGCTGTAGGCGACCCGTACGCCCCAGCGCCCGCCGTCGCCCACATGCTCGCGTATCTTGTCGCCCAGATGGTGCAGGTTTACGACGAATTCTTCTACACCGGCGGCTGCAAGGCGGGTTATGATTCGTTCGATGAGTGAAGTCGACCCCACCTTTACCAACGGCTTGGGAATCTCGTTGGTAATGGGGCGCAGCCGCGTGCCGAAGCCGGCTGCAAGAATCATGGCACGGGGGGTGTCGCTCATCGAGGTTCCATGGGCATGCCCGGGGCGCCTGCACGAGCGCCGGGCGTCAGAAGATGAAACCTATACTTTACGTCGAAAGCCGGGTCATCTTCAAGGCGCCCCCCGACGGTTCTACCCGTTCGCCCGCTTTACCCGACGCATGGCCTCAGTCGTCGACCAGGCCCTTGCGAAGCGCCTTGGTCACGGCCTCGGTGCGTGAGCGCACGCCCAGCTTGCGATAGATATGACGAATGTGAACCTGCACGGTACCCGAAGCAATGAACAGCTTCTGGGCGATTTCGTCGTATGTATAACCGTGTACGAGTGACTGAAGCACTTCCTTTTCGCGCGCCGACAGATTCACCTCGTCGTCGCCCGAACGGGGGCGGAACTCTTCGAGCATGCGGCGCGCGATTGCCGGCGACATCGGGGCGCCGCCCCGGCTGAGTTCGCCGATGGCGCGCGTCAGATCTTCAATGGGCGAGTCCTTGAGAATGTAGCCGCCCGCACCCGCCTTGAAGGCAGAGATGAGCGTGTCGCGGTCGTCGAAGACGGTCAGAATGATGATTTCGGGCGGGTCTTCGTAATTTCTGATTTCGCGCGTCAGTTCAATGCCCGACATACCGGGAAGCTCGAGATCGAGCAGAATGACGTCGGTCTGGGGCATGAGGCGATCGGCCTCGAACAGGAACTCCTCGGCCGATGCGAAGGCATCGTGAACGACGTAGCCCTCCTGGGGAAGCAGCCACGAGAGGCTGTCTCGAACGGTGTCGTCGTCTTCGACGATGACGAGGCGAATCATGATAGTCCGAATGGAAAAGGCTATAGCATAGCCGGTATCCAGGGCGGCTGCAACCATTCCGGCGACCTGTTTGCGCCCTTCTTGAGGAGACCGGTTTGCCGGGTCGGAGACGCCGTGCTATTCTGAGTCGTTTTCTTCAAGGATAGGGGAGTTGTCTATGCACCGTTCGCTGGGAATCGTTCTGACTGGTGTACTTTCCGTCGGATGCGCGAGTACGCCGAAAGCCGTCGATGAATCGCCCACGTCTGTGACGGCCGGCGGGTCGTACAACGCCGCCGCCGTCGGCGCCGGTACCGTAGGCGACGTCATGAAGGGCGACGAGATTACCCTCAGCGACGGCACGCACATACGACTCATCGGCATCAAGGCTCCCATAGCCGCCTATGCACAGCGTAAGGGCGACTTTTACGGGAAAGGCGCCCTCGAACTGACCAAGAAAAAAGTCGAGTGGAAGCAGGTTCGCCTCGAATACGACGTCGAGCCGCGCGACCCCCGGGGCCGCCTCCTGGCCTACGTCTATGCCCCCGACGGAAGCATGCTGCAGGAAGAGCTGGTTCGTGCCGGCGAGGCGTTCGCCACCGGCTTTCCGCCGAACGTCAAATACCAGCAGCGCCTGGTCGCCGCGCAGAAGGAGGCCATGGCCGCTCGTCGGGGCATGTGGGGCCTTGACGTCAGTCGCTACCCCCGAGAAGAGGCGCGCGACCAGTATCGTATCGAAGGCGTGCGCGCCGTGGCCGTCGACGGCGATACGCTCGAACTCGACGATGGTACGACCCTGCGGCTCATCGGTATCGACGCGCTGGAAAGCGAAAACCGCCATCAGGCGGGGCAGGTCGGCTACGCAGCCATGCAGGCGAACAAGCGCCTGGTCGAGGGCAAGGAGCTGGTCATCGAGTATGACGTGGCCCTCAAGGACCCGCGGGGGCGCGAACTGGCCTGGGTCTTTGCCGATGGAAAACTTGTCAACGAAGAACTCGTTCGCGGCGGCCATGCCATCGTGGCGGTGTTTCCGCCGAACGTGAAATATATCGATCGGCTCTTGAAGGCCCAGGACGAAGCGGCCGAGGCCCGCCGGGGCATGTGGGGCGGCCGGCAGCAGTAACCTTTCGGTGGGCTTGTCGCCGCAGACCGAACGTGGTTTCATGGCCTCAGGGATTTTTTCCCGGGGCCATTTTCTTTTCCGATTCGGGTTATTCGTGTTTCGTCTTGTGCTTCTGTCCGGCTTGCTGCTTCTGTCTTCGGCGTCGTCCTTCGCGCAGGCCGCCGGGCCCGCTCCGGGGTGGCGCGCGCTTCTCGTGAGTGGGGGCGGAGTTCCCAGTTCGAATGCCGTCGCCCACGAGAAAAACCTTCTCTTCGTCGAGCGCGTACTCGCGAAGCGAGGCGTCGACAAGGCGAACGTAACCATGCATGCCGGCCCCGGACCCGGGCAGGCGCGTGATGTCAGCTACATCGGCGAGTTTCCCCCCCACAGGTGGGAGCTTTTCCTGCTCGATCGGCTCTTCGGGCACGGGGGCGTCGAGTTGTCGTACCGGCCGCACCGCCTGAGCCGCCTCGAGAGCGCCGCGCGGCGTGCCGATGTTCTGGGCGCCGTGGGCAAGGCCGTGGCTTCGCTCGAAAGCGGCGAAACCCTGTTTCTCTACACAACCGACCACGGCATTCGCGGCGAAGGTTCCGATGAAGACAACGCGCTCGTACTCTGGGGCGACGAGCTCCTGACCGTGGCCGACATGCGCGAGTTGCTTGCGCGCGTGCGGCACGGCCGCGTCGTGCTGGCCATGAGCCAGTGTTTTTCCGGTGCGTTCGCCGATGTGATCTTTCCCGCCGGCGACACGAACGCCACGGGCCCTGATGTCTGCGGCTTTTTTGCCGCCCCGCCCGATCGGGTGGCCGCCGGCTGCACGCCCGAGCTGAACGAGGCCGAGTACGACGACTATACGACCCGCCTGTTCGCCGCTCTCGGCGGTGTCGAGCGCACGGGCCGCCGCGCCCCGGCAACCGACTACGACCGCGACGGCAGGGTGAGCCTGGCCGAGGCGCATGCTTATGCGGTCGGAAGCGATGACACCGTCGACGTGCCGTTACGTACGTCGGAACACTACCTGCGGCGGGTCGGTGTGCCGGTCGTCGCTTCGTGGGAGCAGGCTGTGTCCGGCGCTTCGCCCGAAGACCTGGCGGCGTGGAAAATGCTGCGTATTCGTCTGGCGCTGAAACCCGGCGACCCCCGAGCGGTCGTTGCTGAACGCCTGGCCGGGATTGATGGGGAACGTGAGCGTATCGGCCGGCAGATTCGAAGCATCGATGCCGAGGCCGCCGGCTACGAGGCCGAGCTTCGCATTGCCCTGCTCGAACAGTGGCCCATGCTCGACAGCCCCTTTCACCCCGACTTTGCATCGGTGCTCTCGCAGCAGAACGACCGTATTCGCGGGTTTCTGCTGAAAGACGCATCGTATCGCGCGCTGAACCGGGTGCTCGAGTCGATGAATACCCTGTACGAGCGCCTGGCTGTATTGGAAACCGAAGAGGCGTGGTGGCTGCGCGCCCGACGGCTGGCCTCGCACATGCTACGGGTGGCCTCGCTTGAGAAAGAGGGACCCTGGCGTGACGGTTTCAATCGCCTGCAGGCTTGTGAGCGAACGGCTTTGCCGCGCTAGCAGGGGGGCGTCGCGGTATCGCGGGGCGTGAAGAGACGGGTGTGCATTCCCGGCCCTCTTGGATGGCGCAGGCCCTGAGCGATGCAGTAGAATGTCAGTCTTTGTTCCGTGACTGAATCATGCCTCCCGGCCGAACCTTACGCATTCTTCCCGAATTCATTGCCAACCGCATCGCCGCAGGCGAAGTGGTCGAGCGCCCCGCGAGCGCCGTCAAGGAGCTGCTCGAGAACAGCATCGATGCCGGGGCGTCGGAAATAACACTCGAGATTCTCTCGGGCGGTTTCCGCATTACCGACAACGGTTTCGGCATGACCCGCGACGAGTGCCTGCTGGCACTCGAACGGCATGCAACGAGCAAGATCGGCGATGTCGACGATCTCGATCGGATCGATACCCTGGGCTTTCGTGGCGAAGCGCTGCCCAGCATCGCGTCGGTTTCACGTTTCCGCCTCGAGTCGCGCCCGGCAGAAGCCGACACGGGCACCGAAGTCCTGGTTGAAGGCGGCCGCCTGATGTACGTTCGTGAAGCCGGCTTGCCGGTGGGTACGATGATCGAGGTCACCGACCTGTTCTTCAACACCCCCGCCCGGCGCAAGTTTCTCAAGCGCGACGCCACCGAGAACGGGCACATACGCGAAATGTTCGCCCGTGTGGCGCTGGCGTTTCCGCATATCGGGTTCCGGCTCATCGTCAACGGGCGCGTGAGCGTCGACGTGCCGGCCGAACTCGACCCTCGCGAGCGCGGCGCCCGCTTGCTCGGACGCGAGTTCGCGCGCCAGTCGGTCGAGTTCGCCAAAACCAGCAATTCGCTGGGTTACGGCCTCGCCGGCCTGCTTGGCCACCCCCGTGACAACCGGGCGCGGGCCGATGAAATTTATTGGTTCGTCAACGGACGCTTCATTCGCGACCGTACGTTGAACCACGCGCTGATTTCGGCGTACCGGCAGTTCATGCCCCATGACCGATTTCCTCGTGCCTCGCTGTTCATTACCCTGCCGGCCGACGAGGTCGACGTGAACGTGCACCCGACGAAGCAGGAAGTGCGTTTCGCGAAAGGGCGCGACCTGTACGGCTTCATTTCCGGCGCCGTAACCGACGCGCTGGAAAGCTGGCTGCGCAGCCAACCCAACCTGGCCGAAGACGGACAGGCGCCGCTGCCCGCTGGTCCGGGCGCGCGCATGGGGCCGGCTACCTACGGGGGGGCCGGCTACGGGGGCTCGGGCTATGGCCGGTATGGCCGAAGCGGCGCAGCAGGATTTACCGAAGCCCCGGCAGAGCCGGGGGCGGCGTCCATGTTCGATTCCGGCGGCATGATGCGCCGCAAGGAAGTCATTGCCGAGATACCGGTGCGCGACTACGATACCGAAGGCGATGGCTTTTACGGTCGCCTTGCGTTCATCGGGCAGGCGCTCGGCACCTATCTGGTGTGCCAGGGCGACGACGGCATCGTGCTCATCGATCAGCACGCCGCCCATGAGCGCGTGACATACATGGCCATGCTCGAGGCGTACCGATCGGGAAGGCCGCCGATGCAGGGCATGCTCATGCCGCAGGTC
Source organism: bacterium (assembly GCA_041687475.1). Lineage (GTDB taxonomy): Bacteria > J088 > JAWLBW01 > JAWLBW01 > JAWLBW01 > JAWLBW01. Next base: position 8,603 of record JAWLBW010000061.1, on the reverse strand, counting down.
ATTGAAATGACGCCGGTCGCACTCGAGTCGTTGACCGAACACGGCGAGCTGCTGGCGGCCATAGGCTTCGAACTCGCTCCCTTCAGCGGCAACGCCATGGCGGTCAAAGCCGTGCCGGCGGCCCTGGCGGGGCGGGAAGTTCGGCGGGTCGTGCTCGACGTCGCGCGTGAGCTGGGCGAGCTCGGCAGTGCCGAAATGGCCCAGCAGGCCGTGGCCGAGCGCATCATCGGCTGCGCCTGCCAGGGCTCGGTGCGGGCGAATCAGCCCCTGTCGGAACCCGAAGTGCGCGCGCTGCTACGCCAGCTTGACGAAATCGAGCGCGCCGGAAACTGTCCGCACGGGCGGCCGGTCGTCGTCACCCTGAGCCGGGTCGAACTCGAGCGGCGCTTCGGGCGCTCGCAATGACCACGGCCGTCGTTGCCATCGTCGGACCGACCGCTTCGGGCAAGTCCGATACGGCGCTTGCGCTGGCCGAGCGCCTGAACGGCGTCATCATCGGCGCCGACTCGGTACAGGTGTACCGGGGGTTCGACATCGGATCGGCCAAGCCTACGTCCGAAGAGCGGGCACGGGTAACGCACGAGCTTGTCGATGTCGTCGAACCCGATGAGGACTTTACGGCGGCCGATTACGCCCGGTTGGCCGACGAAGCCATTGCCCGGACGCAGGCCGCGGGCCGGTTGCCCATTGTCGTGGGGGGCACGGGGTTTTACTTCCGGGCGTTGATTGAGGGGCTTATCGAAGCTCCCGGCAGGAACGACGAGGTGCGCAGCCGGCTTTCCGAACTTGACGAAGCCGCGTTGCGTCGGCGCCTGGCCGAAATCGACCCCGCCCGCGAGCGCGCCATTGCCGCCCGTGATCGGTTCCGCCTGATCAGGGCGCTGGAAATTTTTGAGACTTCGGGGCGAACTCCGTCGGAGTGGGCCGCTGTGCAGGCGCCGGCGGCAAGGTACAATGTTTTCTGGCTGGGCCTGAGCTCGCCCCGCGAGCTGCTCTACCGCCGCATCGACGCCCGCGTCGAGCGCATGTGGGCGGCAGGCTGGCCCGAAGAGGTGCAAGGACTGGTCGAAAAAGGATATGCTGAGTGCCGTCCCATGCAGAGCGTAGGTTATGCCGAGGTGTATGCCTATCTGCGGGGAACGTTGCCCGAGAACGAAGCCATGGCCCTTGCCAGGCGTCGCACCCGACGTTATGCCAAGCGGCAGTTGACGTGGTTTCGTGCAAATCGGCAGGTCGACTGGTCCGATCCGCTTCAAACTGATAACGTGGATCGATTGTTAAGGGCCACGGAAACGTGGCTGCGCAAGCAGGATTGAATGGCGCGTGTAATCGTAGCTTTGGATATCGGCGAACAGGCCGTGCGCATGGCCGCGCTGCAGCAGACGGGGCGTGAGTTCTCGTTGCTCGAGCTGGCCGAAGAGCAGGTATTGCCTGAAGACGGCGCTACCGGGGCCGTAACCCGGCTGATGGAGCGCATAACCGTTCCCGTCGACGACCTGGTGGGCGTGTTCGGCCTTGAACAGGTGTCGCTGCGTTCGCTGCGGCTTCCGTTTTCCGACCGGAAGCGCATCGATCAGGTACTGCCGTTCGAACTCGACGGCGTGTTTCCGTTCGACCCCGAAGACCTGGTTTACAACTATCAGATTCTGCAGGCCGCTAAAAAGGGCGAAGAAAGCGAGATTCTGGTGGGGGCGACTCTTCGCGAGCGGGTGGCCGATCGCCTCGAACTCTACCGCGAAGCCGGTCAGGACCCTCGTAATCTCTGGCTTGACGCCTTCGCGCTGGAAGCCGCGAGCGCGGCGGGTCACCGTGCTGAAGGTGGCGAAGCGGCCGAAGAGCCGGTGCCCACGGCCTGGCTTCATGTCGACGCCGACCGGTCGCTCCTGCTCATAACCACGCCTGCCGGTTTTCGTACGGCCCGGGTGATTCGCACCGGCCGCAATCAGTTGTTGAGCCGGGTGGCTGCCGCCGGTACCCGTTCGGCCGGCGATCTGGCGCAGGTCTTTGAAGCCGGCGCCATGGCCGATGAACGGGCCGGGCTGCTGCGGCCGCTCCTGCGCGACGTCGAGCAGACCCTGCGCTCGGTCGAAAAGTCGGCCGGCGTGCGCGTCGCCCGCCTGGTGGCAAGCGGGCGCATGGCCGGTTGGCCGGCCATGGCCGAGACCATGGGCGAAGAGCTGCATCTGCCGGTCGAGCAGAACGTGTGGGACGAGGCCGCCGCGGGAACCACCGACGGCGAACTCGGCGACTATGCGCCCCTCGTGGGCGCAGCCGTTCTTGCTCGCAGACCCGAGGGCGGGTTCGACCTGCGGTGCGGCGAGTTTACCTATACCCGCGCCATTCAGCTGGTCAAGGGTAAGCTCATCTTTACCGGCGCGCTGGCCGGGGTGCTGCTGCTGCTCGTGGTGCTGGGCAACCTGTTCATGTACATGTCGAAATCGGCCGAGGCCGATAGGCTTCGCAGCGAAATCACCCAGGTCTTTCAGGAAACCTTTCCCGATCAGCCCGTGGTCGATCCGGCCCAACAGATGCGGGCCGAGACCCGGCGTCTGCAAAAGGCCATGTCCGGTTCGTCGGGCGCGAGCACGGTCGATATGTTGAAACTGTTGTCGGAGACCGTGGGCGACGACACGCAGTTCGAGATACGTGAACTGCACAAGGACTCGACGGGGTTGCGTATCAAGGCCGAAACCGATTCGTACGAAAACATCGAATCGATTCGTCAGGCCATTGCCGGGGCCCCGCAGGTGCAGGGGGCGAAGGTCGAAAATTCGCAGAAACGCGGCGAGGTCATTGTGTTCGACATCAGCATTCAGGAGAAGGGATGAACGCTCGCGAGCGACAGATGGTCGTAATCGGTGCGGTGCTTGCAGGTTTCATACTGTTGTACCTGCTGGTTCTTCGTCCGCTGAACCAGGCGGTTGCCGATGCCGATTCGCGCATCGAGACCCGAACGACCGACCTGGCCGAAATGCGCACGCTGGCCGAACAGGTACGTGAGCTTCGCAGCTCGCTTCCGGCGGGCACCGAAAACGTGAATCTGCTTTCCTACCTCGAGGGCCTGACGCGGCAGGCAGGGGTGCAGTCGAACATCGAGTACATGAAGCCGGGGTCGGGTATTTCCCAGGGCAGCATCAAGCGTGAGTCCATCGAGCTCAAGCTTGCCGGGGTGAACCTGAAACAGATGACCAACCTGCTCTTTCAGGTCGAACGCGGCGGTCGGTATCCGCTCAAGGTCGATGAGCTGCACGTCAAGAAGCGCTTCGATAATCCGGAGCTGCTCGACGTGACGGTCGAGGTCTACCAGGGGTAAGCATGGCCGAACGTTCAATTCGCTGGGAAATCGTTGCTTACGTCGGTCTGTTTCTTGCCGGGCTGGTGCTGTTTGCCGTGCTGCGCGTGCCTTCCGACCGGCTTGCCCGCGTGGCGGTAGCCTACGCCGAAAACGCCGGTTACCGGATTGACTATACGGCCGTGGGCGCCACCCTGCTGCCGGGCTTCAGCCTCGAGGGCGTGCGCGTCTTCAACCAGAATACCGAGGCCAAGCTTCCGCTCGCAGAGCTCGACCGGATTTCGGTTCGTACGCTTGTGCTGCCGCTGGTTCTGGGCAAGGCGGGGGTGGCCATCGAGGGCGAGGGGTACGGCGGCGGGCTTGATGCCACCGTGACCCGCCGCGGCGAGTCGAACTGGCTCTCGGGCGAACTTTCGGGCGTCGATTTGTCGGCGGTCGAAGGGCTGCAGCGCAAGCTCCAGGTTCCCCTCAAGGGGGTCGTCGATGCCCGCTTCGACTTCGAGCTGCTGAGCAGCCTGCAGCAACACGTCGGTACCGCCGACGTCGTTGTCGACAATCTGCGCCTTGAGGAAGGCGATCTGATGGGAGCTTTCCGCATTCCGCCCGTTGACTTCGGCGACGTGCACGGCGCCGTGCTGCTCGAAAACGGAAAACTCATCTTCGATCGTTTTGCGAGCGATGGTCAGGATGTAAAGCTGGCTGTCGACGGCAGCGTTGCCCTGGCACAGCCGTTCACCCGTTCGGGTCTCGACCTGAGTCTCGAGCTGGGCCTTTCGCAACGGGTCGAAGAATCGGTCGGCATGTTCATGCCCATGCTTCGCATGACCAAGAACCCGCAGGGACGCTACATTCGCAAGGTCGGCGGCACCATTTCCAGCCCCCGCTGATTACCGGAATCAGAGCGGTTCGTAGCTTCGCTCGAACCGATCCATGTCGAGCTGAAAGAACCTCGTGTCGCGAGCGCGCGTCATGCGCTCGCGATAGGGCTTTCCGCTGATGTAGTCGGCAAGTTCCTCGTTGAACGGGAAGAGCATGGGCGGCGCCGGCCAGCGGTAGATTTCGCCGGCGGTGTCTTCTACGCAGCCCATATCGATGGCCCAGCTCTGTTCGGCAAGGCTCAGGCTCGACAGATCGCGTTCGAGGGCCCAGAGCTCGCCCTGCCGTTCGGGTTCAAGGCAACGCAGTTTACGGCTGTACAGCACGCCGTTGTGGTAGTACTGCGGGGTGGCCAGAACCCCATCGCAGTGCAGCCGCATGGCGATGAGAATGAAGATTTCGCCGATTTCCGCCCCCAGCCTGAGGCCCGGGTAGTTCTGGCCGGGAAGGCGGGGGCGATAGCCTGAAAACTCGGCCTTGGGATTCTGCAGCAGAAGCCAGTCGATGACGAGCATGCGGTAGCGCCCCGGTTCCTTATCGGGCTCGGTGTGCACCTGAATCATGTCGATACGGGCAGCCGCTTCGACCAGAAGTCGCGACGGAACATGTTCGGCCCCGTCGTACACGCGAAGCAGCTGGCGGTCGGCGTCGCCGGTGCGCAGGTCGAGATGCGGGGTGAAGCCGCGCTTGCGCAGACGGTCGATGAGCCCCAGGTGATCGACAAGGTTGATGAGACCCCGGCGGGTGAAAAAGCCCAGGTACCGGCTAGAAGTCATGTCGCCGCGCAGATCCTTCAGCAGATCTTCTTCTTCGAGGGGCGTCAGATCTTCGGGGTCGGGGGCCTGCAGGTCGAGATTGCTGAGCTGGCTTGCCAGAAAGCGGTAGCGAAGAGAGAGCCACTCGCGCGTCCACTTCATAACGATTCCTCGGATAACAGATATTCCAGAAACTGCGCCGTGATGCGCCACGATTCGGCGCCGTAGCCCCCGGCAGGCAGTACCGTGAAGGCGCTGTCGTGCGAACGGGCCCAGGCGTGCACGGTGGTGTCGCGCGCGAGCAGGGTGGCGGCGTCGAGACGCATCGGGCAGAGCCCGTCGCCTTCCCATGGGTCGGAACCCGCCAGATAGACGACCAGGTCAGGTCTCATGCGGCGCGTAAGTTCCTGCAGAGCGTCGTCGAGCGCGGCAAGATAGTCGCGCGCCCCGATGTCGTCGCCGACGCGGCGGTGAATGATTTCCGGTTTGCCGGTCTCGTGCCACAGGTCGGCATGCAAGGACAGGCACCAGGTATGATTGTCTTCGGCAAGGCAGATTTCAGTACCGTCGCCGTGATGGTAATCGAGATCGATGACGGCGATATTACCGTGAAAGCCGCGTGCCCGGAGCCCGGCAATGCCCACGGCAACGTCGTTGATTACGCAGAAGCCCGCGGCCCGGGCCGGCCCCGCATGGTGAAAGCCGCCCGTCAGATTGGCGGTCGGCAGTCGGGTTTCAATGGCTTCGAGCATGGCAAGCAGCGTTCCGCCGGTCGCGAGAAGCAGTCCTTCCCACACGTCGCGGTCCCAGGGATCAAGGTTCGGCAGATGAAGCGCGTGGGCAAGAAACGCCGGTTGCGAGGCTTCCTGCAGGTATGCGGGGGCGTGAATGCGTGCCAGATCTTCGTGGGCGACGGGCTCGGGCGTCAACCAGCGCAGACACCTGCGCAATCTGCGATTCGACTCGAGGGCGCGGCGAATGCGGGCGGGACGCTCGGTATCGAAAAGGCCCGTACGCTCGACGGCCGAAGGGCTGACGAGGTAGGCGTCGTGATAGACGGCGGCAAGCCGCGGCGCCGGGCGTCGGAACAGGCGGAACATGCTACCATTGTAGCCGGGTTGAAGGCGTCGGGCGCGTATTCCTTTCATGTTCGAAGCGGGCCGCCGTGGTGCGAAACGGTCGTATAGCGGCTAGCAATGCGGGCGCGCTTTGCGGTATGGTAAAAGCCGACCATGCCCGAAACCAATGCCACGCGCCTCATTGCCCATGTCAGGGCCTGCCGCGCCTGCACGCTTCCGCCCGAAAGTTATCCGATTGTCACCGACTATGTCGGGCAACGCTTCTTTCTGCTGGGGCAGGCACCGGGCAAGGAAGAGTTACGCCAGAACCGGAAGTTTGCCGGCCCGGCCGGTCGCAATCTGTTCAAGTGGTTCGTCGAGGCGGGCATGGGCTCGGAAGCGCATGTGCGCCGTCATCTTTTCATTTGCGCCGTGGCGCACTGTTGGCCGGGTACCCGCACGGGTTCGAAGGACGATCGCCCCCCGTCGGCCGAAATGCGCCGCAACTGTCGTGCGCACGTGAGCGCCCTGCGCGATCTGGTCGACCCCGATTGGGTGGTGGCCGTGGGCGGGTTCGCCCAGAAAGAGGTGTTCGGCAGCCAGGCCCCCCTCGACGCGGTGGTCGGAAGGGTGCATGAAGTGCAGTGGGGCGGCCGGAGTCGTCGCGTCGTCGTGCTGCCCCATCCGTCGGGCCTCAGCCGCTGGCTGAACGATCCGGCACACCGGAGCCTGCACGAAGCGGGGCTCGCGGCCCTTTCAGCCGCATGGCAGGCCGTCATCGGGCCGCCCGATGAAGCGCGTGGGCCGATACCATAATCGTCCGCACCCGGTTGACGCCTTTTCGCGTGCGTGATAAAGTCTTGTTTTAACTGAGGAAAATGGCTCTGTTTACTTATCGCTTGCTTGGAGTCGGGGTAGTCGTTTCCGCGTTGGCGGGCTGCGCCCATACGTCTGAACCGGCTTCCGACAGCCGTGTCACGTTGCCGCCCCTCGAGGTGAAGTCGGGCGCCGAGTCCGAAGCTGAAAAACAGCGGCGTCGCGCCAACCCCGAGGCCTACTCCAATTACCTGCGCGGTCGCATGGCCGAAGGCAACGGCGAGCACGCCGAAGCCGCAGAGCTTTTCGGGAAAGCCGCGGGCGCAGACCCGCAGTCGCCCCAGGTTTTGCTCAATCTGGCCGAATCGCTGGTACGCAACGGCGACCTCGCCCGCGCCCGCGCCGCCGCCCTCGAGGCCCTGAAAATTGAGCCCGAGCTCGCCCGGGGGCATGCCGTTCTTGCCGGCATCGCCACTTCGCAGGGCCGTACCGACGAGGCCATTGCCGCCTACAAGCGCGTCGTCGAGCTCGAGCCTGCCTCGGAAGACGCCTACATTTACCTGAGTTCGTTGCAGGCGCAGCAGGGCGACGAGAAAGCCGCCCTGGACACGCTCGACCGACTGCTCGAGGTCGTGCCCGAAAGTATCGTGGCGCATTATTACATCGGGCGCATTCACGCCGAGAGCCGAAAATTTGAGTCGGCGGTTGCGGCCTACGACAGGGCGCTTGCCCTTCACCCACGCTTTCAGCCGGCCCTTGCCGAATCGGCGCTCGCACTGGAATTGAGCGGTAAGCTCGACGAAGCGCTCGAGCGCTACAATGAGCTGCTGACCTGGTACCCCAATCGCACCGACATTCGCAAGCGGGTGGGGCAGCTGTATCTGCGGCAGAACGACCTCGACAACGCCCTTGATTCCTTTCAGGCCATGCGTGCCGAGGGCGATCAGACAAGCGAACTGCGCCTTACCATCGGCCTCATTTATTTTGAGCGGGGCGACTTCGGCAAGGCACTGGAAGAATTCAATTACCTGTTGGCCGCCAACCCTGAATTGACGCGCGTGCATCTTTATATCGGAGCGGTGCAGGCCAAGCTCGGCAACCGCGACGCGGCCCGGCGTGCCTTCGGGCAGATCGACCGTGAGGCCCCCGAGTATTTCGATGCGCAGGTACAGCTGGCGCTGCTCGAGCGCGAGGCGGGCGAAACTCCGTCGGCCGTTGCCCGTCTCGAAGAGGTGCGCCTGCTCGAAGGCGCGGTACCCGATGTGTTTGATCTGCTGTCGTCCATTTACCGCGAGGGCAAGGAACACGAAAAGGCAGTGACGGTTCTTGCGGCTGCCGTCGAGCGCTTTCCGGAACTCGAGGCCATGCGTTATCTTTACGGCGTAAGCCTCGACATGGCCGGCCGCTGGGAAGAAGCGGTCGAACAGATGCAGCACGTCATCGAGAAGTCGCCCGATAATGCCCAGGCGCTGAATTACATCGGCTATACCTGGGCCGACAAGGGCGTTCGTCTCGACGAGGCCGAGAAGCTGGTCGAAAGGGCGGTTGAACTGGAGCCCGGCGACGGCTATATTCTCGACAGCCTCGGATGGGTGTACTACAAGCAGGGGCGTTTCGACGAGGCGCTGGAAACCTTGCTCAAGGCCCGCGCCCTGGCCGCCGACGATCCGACGATTCTCGAGCACATCGGCGAAGCATACCTGAGCCTTGAGCGCGCCGACGAAGCCGGCCGTTACTTTTCCGAGGCGCTGGAACACGACGATTTGGATGAAAAGGATCGCACCCGCCTTACCGAGCGGCTGCGCG
>JAWLBW010000060.1:0-18287 GCA_041687475.1 bacterium | reverse complement strand
CATACGGTATCGACGTGGGTTGGTTTTCCACTGCTTCCAGACCACACATCGAAGCCGTCGCCTTATCCATGCGTCGAGCTGGCGTGAGGCTCGAGCCGGCTTCGGCAAACCCATAATAGGCTGCCCATCCGGTCAGATAGCGGCGCAGTGCCGCTATCATCTCATCCAGACTAAGCCTGCCGTTACGCCGCGTCAGTTCCCGGACTCTCTGCTTGAAGCGCTTGAGCGATGCCTCGGCAATCTTACGCCTTGGCTCCTTCTCGCGCGTAAAGCTGAAGCCCAGAAATTTACGCTTATGGGGTCGGCCTACGGCACTCTTCTTTTCACTCACCGTGAGGCGAAGCCGCTTCGATAGAAACCGCTTCACACTTGCAAGCACGCGCTGCCCCGCGCGTTTTCGCTTCAGACATAGATATTTCAGTCGTCGGCGTAACGCACCAAGTGCAGGCCACGTCTTGAAAGCTCACCGACGAGCTCGTCGAGTACCAGGTTGGACAAGAGTGGAGACAAGGGCCCACCTTGCGGCGTGCCCTCCGTCTGGCGGTCAAAGAATTTCTCGATGTCCATGTCGACCACGTAGTCGTAACCCGACCGTATATACGATTGGGCTGCGGCCACCGCCTGATGCTGCGAGCGCCCAGGGCAGAATCCGTAGCTGTGAGGGCTGAAGGCAGGATCCCATCGGCATTGCATCACCTGAAACATCGCTTGCTGGATGAATCGGTTCAGCACCGTCGGGATACCAAGCTGTCGCTTGCCGCCGTCAGGTTTCGCGATTCTACCCGCCGCACGGGGTGCGGCCGGTAGCTTCCGGTTTGCAATTGCTTGCGGAGGTCGGCCAGTGCTTCGACAGATACCCGGGCAGTTGTTCGATGGTCATGCCGTCGACGCCCGGACTCCTGCCGCCCCGTTTTACTTTCCTCATGGCTTCGCGCAGATTCTCACGGGCGAGCACCTGCGCCATGATGTCGTCTGCCGGGCTTTCGGCTTCCTCCGTCGCTGTGCGCACCACAGCCCTTCCTTCAGGGTCGCGCCGCGCTTCACCCTGCGCTCTTCCGACGAAGCCCAGCTCTAACTGGATTTTCTGCTGTCTGGTGCTCACAAGACTTCGGCGCTACTTACCGCTTCGCTTAGCCCGCTTCACGCTACGATTCGTGCTCGGCACCCCAGAAAAAAGGCGCTGTCCGAAGACAGCGCCTTTGAAAATGCAACAACTCTGCGATTGAATCAGCGGCGGTCGCGAACCAGCCCGGCTACTTCGATGCGAACCGTGGCGCGACTGAGGGCTGCCTGGGCCGAGGCGTAGTGCTCGCCCGACATTTCGAGGTCACCGAGACTTTCCTCGGCGCGCTTCTGCGCCGATTGCGCGCGCGTCACATCGATATCGGCCGCGTGCTCGGCGGTGTCGGCCAGCACAATAACCTTGTTCGGGCCGACCTCGGCATAGCCGCCGCTGACCGCATAGTGATCGCTCTTGTTTCCGTCACGCAGCTCGAGCGGCCCCGGACGCAGCAGCGTCAGAAGTTCCGTGTGACCGGGCAGCACGCCGAGGGCGCCCAGCTCTCCGGGCAGAATGACCTCGTCGACTTCCTGGCTCAGCACCTTGCGGTCGGGCGTAACGATATCGAGACGAATGCGATCCATGGCAATCTTGCTTCTTCAGGTTGCGCGAAAACTCGGGTGCGGGCGGCCGAAGCCGCCCTTCCCCTTGAAGTCGCTTAAAGGGTCTTGGCCTTCTCGATGGCTTCTTCGATCGTGCCCACCATGAGGAAGGCCTGTTCGGGAAGGTCATCGTGCTTGCCGTCGAGAATTTCCTTGAAGCCCTTGATGGTTTCTTCAAGCTTCACGTAACGGCCGGGCGTGCCGGTAAACTGTTCGGCCACGAAGAACGGCTGCGAGAGAAAGCGCTGCAGCTTACGGGCGCGGGCCACGACAAGCTTGTCTTCTTCCGACAGTTCGTCCATACCGAGAATGGCAATGACGTCCTGCAGTTCCTTGTAGCGCTGCAGGGTCGACTGCACCGAACGGGCAACACCGTAGTGCTCGGCGCCGAGAATGTTCGGGTCGAGAATTCGGCTGGTCGAGTCAAGCGGGTCGACGGCCGGATAAATACCCAGTTCCGAAATCGCACGCGAGAGAACCGTGGTGGCGTCAAGGTGGGCGAACGTCGTGGCCGGCGCGGGGTCGGTCAAGTCGTCGGCCGGAACGTAAATGGCCTGCACCGAGGTAATGGCGCCCTTGTTCGTCGTCGTAATACGCTCCTGCAGGGCGCCCATTTCCGTGGCCAGGGTGGGCTGGTAACCCACGGCGCTGGGAATACGCCCGAGCAGAGCCGACACTTCCGAACCCGCCTGGGTGAAGCGGAAGATGTTGTCGACGAACAGCAGCACGTCGCGGCCTTCTTCGTCACGGAAGTATTCGGCCATGGTAAGCGCCGAAAGGGCAACACGCGCGCGGGCTCCCGGGGGTTCGTTCATCTGACCGAACACGAGAACCGCCTGGCTCTTTTCCGGCTCCTTCGTGTTGATGACGCCCGAGTCCTGCATTTCGTGGTACAGGTCGTTACCTTCACGGGTACGCTCGCCGACGCCGGCGAACACCGAGAAGCCGCCGCGCTCGATGGCGACGTTACGAATCAGTTCCTGCAGCAGAACGGTCTTGCCCACGCCGGCGCCGCCGAACAGACCAATCTTACCACCGCGGGTGTACGGAGCCAGCAGGTCGATGACCTTGATGCCCGTTTCGAACATTTCGACCTGGGTGGTCTGTTCGGTGAACTTGGGGGCTTCGCGGTGAATTTCCCACTTCGTATCGGCCTTCACCTCGATGGGAAGCTCGTCGATGGCTTCGCCCACGACGTTGAAGATACGCCCCAGGGTGGCCTTACCGACCGGAACGCTGATCTGGGCGCCGGTGTTCCCGACTTCCATACCGCGCACGAGACCGTCGGTGGCGTCCATGGCAATCGTGCGCACGGTGTTTTCACCGAGGTGCTGCGCGACTTCCAGAACAAGGTTCCCCTTCTTATCGCTGATGGCGGGGTTCGAAACCCGAAGGGCCGTGTAAACCGCCGGAAGGTTGCCGTCTTCAAAGTAGACGTCGACGACCGGTCCGATGACCTGCTTGATTACGCCGTTGCTCATGTTCCTATCCTCAAACAGAATTCTAAGAAAAACGTTGTCGCTACTTGAGCGCCTCGGCGCCGCTTACGATTTCCATCAGTTCCTTCGTAATGGCGGCCTGGCGGGCGCGGTTGTATTGCAGCGTAAGACGCTCGATGGCCTTCTTCGCATTGCTCGACGCCGAGTCCATGGCGCTCATGCGCGCGCCCTGTTCGCCGGCGATGGAGTCGAGCAGCGCCCGGTAAATATGCAGGCGCACACTCTGCGGAAGCAGCTTGTCGAGAATCTGGTGACGGCCCGGTTCGTAAACGTACTCGATGAAGCGAAGGCCCTCGGCCGTCTCTTCAACGATTTCGCCGCCACCCGTCGAAAGCGGAAGCACCTGCTCGCAGCGAACTTCCTGGGTAATGGCGGTGACGAAGTGATTGTAAATCACGTACACACCGTCGTAGTCGCCCGCGAGAAACGCGTCCATCGCCTTGTCGGAAACCGGAGCGATGGTCGTGAAGTCGGGACTTTCGAAAATACCGGTGTGGTACTCGATGATATTGACGTTGCGGCGCTTCAGCAGATCGTTGATCTTGCGTCCGACCGTAATGACGTCGACCTCGATGCCGGCTTCGGCTTTCTCTTCGAGAAACGATCGCGTGCGCTTGAACGCGTTGGCGTTGAAGCCGCCGCACAGACCGCGGTCTGAGCTGATGCTGATGAGCAGCACCTTCTTTTCGGCCTCTGGCGTTCGGAGCAGCGGGTGCTCCTGCGGATCGATCTGCGAAGCGAGGCCCCGTACCATCTCGTTGGCCTTGTCGGCATAAGCCGAGAAGGACGTGATGCGTTCCTGCGCCCGACGCAGCTTGCTCGCCGCGACCATTTTCATGGCCTTGGTAATCTGCTGCGTGTTCTTGACGCTCGAGATCCGCTTGCGGATGTCTTTCAATGAAGGCATAGCGTATTCGCAAAACTGACCCGGCCGTTACCGACCGGGTCGATAGCAATCAGACGGTGAAGACCTTTTTGAACTCTTCAAGGGCAGTCTTGACCTGCGCCTCGATGTCGGACTCGAGCGCCTTCTTCTCGCGCAGGGTGGGCAGCAGCTGCGGGTACTTGCTGTCGACGAAGTCATAGAGTTCGTTTTCGAAGCGCTTCAGCACGTTCACCGGGTACTCGTCGACGTGGCCGTTGACGCCCGCGTAAATGATGAGCACCTGCTTTTCGAACGGAAGCGGCTTGTACTGGTCCTGCTTGAGCAGCTCGGTCAGCTTGGCGCCGCGGTTCAGCGTGCGCTGCGTGGCGGCGTCGAGGTCGGAACCGAACTGGGCGAAGGCCGCGAGTTCGCGGTACTGGGCCAGCGAAAGACGAATGGTACCGGCCACCTTCTTCATGGCCTTCGTCTGGGCCGAACCACCGACGCGGCTGACCGAAATACCCGAGTTCACCGCGGGACGGATACCCGAGAAGAACAGGTCGGTCTCGAGGAAGATCTGACCGTCGGTAATCGAAATCACGTTGGTCGGAATGTAAGCCGAAACGTCGCCGGCCTGCGTTTCAATGATGGGCAGCGCGGTAAGCGAACCTGCGCCCAGGTCATCGGAAAGCTTGGCCGCGCGCTCGAGCAGGCGGCTGTGAACATAGAAAACGTCGCCGGGGAAGGCTTCGCGGCCCGGCGGGCGGCGAAGAAGCAGCGAAAGCTGACGGTAGGCGACGGCCTGCTTCGAAAGGTCATCGTAAATGATGAGGGCGTGCTTCGCGTTGTCGCGGAAGAATTCGCCGATGGTGACGCCCGTGTAGGGAGCCAGGTACTGCATCGGAGCCGATTCGGAAGCGTTGGCCGAGACTACGATGGTGTAGTCCATGGCGCCGTGTTCCTGCAGCTTGCCGACCACCTGGGCCACCGTGCTCTGCTTCTGGCCGATGGCCACGTAAATGCAGACGACGTCGAGGCCCTTCTGGTTAATGATGGTGTCGATGGCGATGGCCGTCTTACCGGTCTGGCGGTCGCCGATGATGAGCTCTCGCTGGCCGCGACCGATGGGAATCATGGCGTCGATGGCCTTGATGCCGGTCTGCAGCGGTTCGTGAACCGACTTACGGGCAATGATGCCGGGCGCCTTGACTTCGATACGGCGGCGTTCCTTGCCGTCGATGGGCCCCTTACCGTCAATGGGGTCGCCGATGGCGTTGACCACGCGGCCGAGCAGCGATTCGCCGACCGGAACGCTGACGATTTCGCCCGTACGACGCACGGTCTGGCCTTCCTTGATGTGCATGCCTTCGCCGAGTACCGCAGCACCGACGTTGTCTTCTTCAAGGTTCAGCACCATGCCGCGAACGCCGCTCTCGAACTCGACGAGTTCCGAGGCCATGACGTTGTCGAGGCCGTGAATGCGGGCGATACCATCGCTGTACGACAGCACGGTGCCCGTTTCCTGAACTTCAACTTTCTTGTCGTAGTCCTTGATCTGCTGCTTGATAATCTTGCTGATTTCTTCGGCTCGGATTTCCATCGACGATCCTCTAATGCAAAGCGAAAAACTTACTCAGCGCCGACCAGTTCGCGAGACATCGTCTCGAGCTGGGCGCAAACGCTTCCGTCGACCACCAACGACCCCAGCCGTACAACGGCGCCGCCGAGAATAGCGGGGTCGACCTTCACGTTGAGTTGAATCTTTTTTCCCGTGGACTTTTCGAGCGCCGCCCGCACCTGTTCGACGGCGGCGTCGTTCATGGCTTCGGCCACCACCAGCTCGCCCTTGACGATACCGGTGAGTTCATCGGCCATGCGAACGTATTCGCTGATGATCGGGCGCAGGTAGCGGGCGCGGTCCTTCTCCATCGCGAGCGAAAGGAAGTTGCGCACCACCGGAAGGAGGTTCTGTCCTTCGGCAATCTGCTTGACGATGGCAATCTTCTCGCGATTGCCGAAGCTCGGCGACTCAAGCACCGACAGCACTTCGCCGTCGGCATCGAGAAGGGCTGAGAAAGCGTTCAGCTGCTCGCGCACCTCTTCAATCTGATTGCCTTCGCGGGCAAGCTCAATCAGGGCTCGGGCCCAGCGCTTTGCGATGCTTCCTTCGATCACGACAGCGCCTCCAGTTTCGAGAGGAATTCAGAAAACTGCTTATCCTTGTCGGCCGTAGCGGCGGCGGCAAGCTTCTGCTCGGCCAGCTTCGAGGCCAGGGCAACGACTTCGGCGCGCAGCGCTTCACGGGCCCGGCGAACTTCCTGCTCGCCCACGAGTCTGGCGTCGGCAATGATTTTCTCGGCCTGCGTGCGGGCGGCGGCAATCAGGGCGTCGCGCTCGCGCTCGCCTGCGCTCATGATTTCCGACTTCAGACCGGCCAGCTCGGTTTCAAGACCGGCCATCTTATCCTTGTAGACCGCCAGCGCCTCTTCGGCCTTCTTCTTCGCGGCCGTGGCCTCGGCAATGGCCTTCTCGGTGTTGGCTCGACGATTGGTCAGAAACTCACGCATCGGCTTGCGAAGCAGCATGTACAGAGCGCCCGCCAGAATCGCGAAGTTGATGACGTGGTACCAGAACCCCATGTTGAACATCGAGTGATGCTCGCCGTCGGCAGGGGTTGCCGCGAGGGCCAGAGCCGGAACGAGAACGCCGGCCAGAGTGCATGCAATGGTGAAGCGATGGTTCTTCATGCCGTACGTCCCAGAATCTTGTCGGTCATGGCGTTGGCAATATCGTCGGCCTGGCTCTTGAGGCTTTCGCGAGCCTTGGCGGTAGCCTGTTCGACTTCGCCGCGCACCTTGGTGGTAATGCCCACCGCCTCGGCGCGCGCAGCGTCGAGCACCTCTTTTTCAGCCTTCTGGGCTTCGGCGCGCGTCTTCTGTCGCTCGGCCGAAGCAGCCTGGCGGGCGTCGCGCAGAGAGGCTTCGTACTGCTCCTGCATGCGCAGAACCTCGGCCTCTTCTTCGGCGGCCTTTTCCTGGTTACCGGTCGTCAGCGCCTTGCGCTCGTCGATGGTCGCGAGGAAGGGCTTCCAGAGAAGCGGCTTCAGAATATAGTACAAGGCCAGAAAAACGACCAGCTGAATGGCCAGCGTGCCGTTAAACGCGATTTCCTCGGAAATCTTGATGAATGGCTCGGTCAACTGAGCGGCGATTTCTTCCATATCCAGCCCGCGTTCACACGTAGATTCAGTCTTCGGGCGTTCCCTTCGCAGAGCCGCGCTTGCGACCTCGGATGCTTGCAATCCAAGAAGGAAGGGAGAAGGAGGGCCCGACGAATGTTAAAACGTTATTTATAACAAAGTTGACGAGGTGTGTCAAAAATACCGTTCACCACAAGGGCGCTAACCCGCGGCGAGAGATTGCCCGCGAGTCGGGAACTCGCAGTCGCGTGAGCGTAGCGTCGCGCAGCCGTGCGACGGTCGACGAATCCGCCTGCCGCCATGTCGAGAGCTTTTCGATTGTGGTACGATTTCCTTCTCTACCTGAACAACCGTGCTTTTCCGCCGCAACCGTAGAATCGTCGTATGGCACAGCCATTACGACCTGCCAGCGAATCTGCCGCCCGACTTCAGGGCGATGGCCGAGGCGCACCCTGCGCCCATCGAAAAGTTCGGACTGCTTCGCGAACGGCTTGCGGCCGATAGCCGCTTTCGCCTGGTCAAGGCCCGCCGCCCGGCCCAGAAGGAGCTCGAGGCCGTTCACGACCACGAGTATGTCTTTCGCGTTTACGGGTTGTCGCGCCTGCCCATGCTCGAAGCCACCGAAGCGATTTACGCCGGCAAGACCCCGCTCGACGCCGACTGCGCCCCCTTCGGGCGCGAAGTTTTCAACATGCATTTCGCCGGGTTCGGCGGCACCCTGACGGCCATGGAGCTTGCACTGCGCAACGGCGGCGTGGTCATGAATCTTCACGGCGGCTTTCATCACGCCCGGTCTTGCCGCGGCGCCGGCTTCTCCGTGTTCAACGACCTTGCCGCGGCAGCGCGCCTGTCCGGAAGGCGTACACTCATCGTCGATCTCGACGCGCATCAGGGCGACGGTACGGCCTCGATTCTCGAGGGCGAACGTAACGCCTTCACGCTGTCGCTGCACGCCCGCGAAGGTTACCCGCTCAACCGTGCCCGCAGCAGCGTCGACATTGAATTGGCCACGGGTACCGACGACGCCACCTACATGAACGAGCTGCAACCCGCCCTGCTTGACGTCATCGGCCACTTCAAACCCGAGCTCGTGCTTTACCAGAGCGGCGTAGATGCATTGGCCAGCGATGAGCTGGGCCTTCTCGGTCTGAGTCCCGAGGGGCTCAGGCAGCGCGATGAATTCGTGTTCGAGGTCTGTGAAAACTACGGTGTTCCCCTGGTGGTAACCATGGGCGGCGGATACAGCGACCTCGAAACCACCACGCAGGCGCATCTGAATACATTTCTGGCCTCGCTGCGCGAAGGCGCATCTTCCATCCGTGGCAGGCGCGGCGCCTGAAGCCTGTAGAGGACTTGGCCATCGAAGAACGCGCTCGCCTTTCCTCTTCGGCCGTGATCGCGCTACCGCATTTTCCGCACGCCCGCGTTGACGACGAGGCGATTGCAGAGCCCGCGCAGTCGGCGCTTTTGCCGAAAAAGTCGGGAAGATTTTTGCGTGGGCGGAATCGTGGCTGCGGCCGTCAGACGTTCAGCCCGTACCAGTCGGCAAGCTGCACCAGCAGCCACATGGCGAAACCACCGTAAAGCCCGGCGACAAGATCGTCGGCCAACGTGAAGAAGCCACCCTTCTGCAGATCGAGCCAGCGCGCGGGCGGCGGCTTGGCAATGTCTGACGCCCGGAAAACGAAAAAGCCGACTATCACCCAGTACAACGTCGCCGGCGCAAAAAGCAGGGTAATATAGACGCCTGCGATCTCGTCGATGACGATGCGGCCGTCATCGTGACCCCAGTGTCGGCCGGCGATTTCACAGGCCCACCAACCGACGAGAATGACGCCGCCGAGGAATGCGAGACGCCACTCAAGCGCCCAGGCCGAGGTAAGCCAGAAGATGAGAACTCCAGGTACCGTGCCCGCCGTGCCCGGGGCAACCGGGGTAAGGCCGGTGTAAAAACCGGAAGCGAGAAAGAGCGCCAGTTTCTGCATGCTTACTCAGTGTAGCGGCTGAAAAGTCGGTGGCCAAGCGGTGGCGGGGCGATCGCTTTCTCAGGTACGCTCGGAAACAGGGGTCGACTGCGACGCCATCTCGTCGAGCCGGCGATAGACCGAGCGCACGCGACCGAAGGCGGTGAGATTGGTCATGAGGGCGAGAAGGCCCAGCACGGCAAGCATGGGCGTCGTCTGGGAAATACCGGCGGCCCAGGCGATAACCGGCGCGAGAATGCCGCCGGCGGCGAGAAAGAGCATGCGCTCGGCCCGTTGGAACCAGCCGTCGCGGCATTCGGCCCCGAGCGCCTCGGCCCGGGCGCGGGCATAGGAAACGAGAAAGCTTCCGCCCAGGGCCAGAAGCGCCAACATGAGCCCCCAATTCTGCCGGAAAGCCACGGCGAGCCCGGCAAAGAGCACGAAGTCGCCGTAACGGTCGAGCGAGCTGTCGAGAAAGGCGCCGGCCGGTCGGGCGGTGCCCGTCTGCCGGGCAATCCGGCCGTCGAGTATGTCGAAGCTGCCGCCGAGCACGATGAGCCAGCCCCCCACGGCAAACCACCCGAACGCGAAAGCCAGGGCGGCCGCCACCGTCACCCCGAGCCCGGCAAGTGTAAGGGCGTCTGGATTGAGGCCCGACCGCAGGGCCCAGCGTTCGGCCGGCCCGTGCAGCCAGTACCAGAAATCACGGAAAAACAGGCCGAGAAGCCGCTTCCCACCACGGGCCACCGCATCGGGATCACGGGGACGGCGGGCCGCCTGCACGACAAACACCCCGAGACTCAGCAACACCAGGGCCGCCGGTACGGCCGTGAGCGTCGCGGCAAGCGAGGAACTCATCCTGCCGTGCCGGTGCGCGAGGTGATCATGGGTGTTGTCACCAGCCGCTCGATTTCCTCGCGAGCGGTGTGCTCGGCCATCTGACGGGGCGGGTGTTTCATGAAATACGCCGAGGGCGCTTCGACCGGACCGGCAAGGCCGCGGTCGCGGGCCACCTTCACGCAGCGAATGGCGTCGACCACCACGCCCGCCGAATTGGGCGAGTCTTCGACCGACAGGCGGGCCTCAATGTGAATGGGCACATTGCCCCAGCCACGACCTTCCATGCGAATGAAGGCAACCTTGTTGTCCTTCTGCCAGGGTACATAATCCGAAGGGCCGATGTGCACGTTCTCGGGCTCGATGGGCACCTGCAGGGCACTCTGCACCGCCTCGGTCTTCGAGATTTTCTTGGTCTTCAGGCGGGTGCGCTCGAGCATATTGAGAAAATCGGTGTTTCCCCCCGTATTCAGCTGATAGGTACGGTCGATGGAAACGCCCCGGTCTTCGAAGAGACGGGCCAGCATGCGGTGGGTAATCGTGGCGCCGACCTGGCTTTTGATATCGTCGCCGATAACCGGAATGCCGGCTTTCTCGAAGCGCTCTGCAAACGCCGGATCGCTCACGATGAACACCGGCATGCAGTTAATCAGCGATACCCCGGCCTGCAGCGCACACTCGGCATAAAACCGCGCGGCCTTTTCGCTGCCCACCGGCAGGTAGCTGACGAGCACGTCGGCGCCACTGTCCTTGAGCTCCTGCACGACGTCGACCGGCTTCTCATCGGAAACCACGAAGCGCCGCTCTTCGGGGTAGTCGGCCATGTGCGCGGCTACACCGTCGAGCACTTCGCCCATCTTGACGATGACGCCGTTGTCGCGAATCGGTCGCTGAATCGTCTGCGTGCAGTTGGGGGCCGCGAAGATCGCCTCGGCAAGCGGCCGGCCGACCTTGCGCTTATCGATGTCGAAGGCGGCAACAAACTCGATGTCTTCAACCCCGTACCCGCCGAGGTCGGCATGCATGAGGCCGATCGGAGCCTCGTTACGATGGGTGCGGTAGTATTCCAGCCCCTGGATGAGTGAACTTGCGCAATTGCCTACGCCTGCAACGGCAACTCGAATCTTGCCCATCAAAGCGCCCCTTGTTGTTTAAGACAACTCTAGCATTTTCGACAAGAAAGGTCAAAGTCCTTCACGTAGCGAGCCTCGACCCTTCCGGCGGCATTTCCGTGTTCCAACCGGACTCGCCCCGGGCGCGCGCCCGCAGCCGAAAACTTCCCGGTGCAACTCCATGCTCTACCTTAACCTCGGAACCACCCCTACCGTAACGGAAAGCCCCGTCAGATGAGACAGGCAACCCACAAAGCGGCGGGCTTCTGTTTCCATTTAACAACGTTTGAGCGGAAAGTGGAACCGCTTCGGAAAGCGAGCCTTCGAATCTTGTGGCCGGCGTTGGATGCGTGGTAGAACTAGCTTCCCCGAAAATCAGGAACCAGGCAGCGGCCCGACGGTTTCACGCCTTCGTGCCCGCTTCGCGGTCTTCGGTCGCGCCCACGACTTTCCCCCAGAGAGTATGATTCATCGCCTTCTCATCATCGTCAGCCTCGCCTTCGCCGTCTCGGGCGGCAAGGGCACCCTCAACGACCTCAGTGCCCTCGAGGCGGCCAGTTGGAAACAGCACGCCGCCCCCGAGGCCCTGGCCGAAACCGAAGAACAGCTGCCGATGCTGCAGGAACTGGCCGAACGGTACAACCCGGCCATGGCCTTCGCCGAACCCGATATCTGGCCCACGGCCATCGATTACACCTGGCACGACGGCGCCAATCTGATTGGGCGGGTCGTGGCCCGGACGGGAAAAGTCGTTCGGGAGTATGTGGCCTTTGCCAATCAGGCCTTGGCCAGCGAGGCCTGGGCTGACCTGCCGCGGGAAGACGGCGAAGGCAACGCCATCGAGTATTGGATCGACGCCCCGGGCGACGACCGGAAATCAGACGGGGTAACCGGCTGGCTGCATCGCTGGCGCGACATCATGGGGGCCGCCGACGGGCTTGCCCCTGTCGACACCCCCTATCCGCCCACCCAGTACGCCCATGTGTTCTGGTACAACCGGGCAGAGGGACTGCTCGGTATCCAGTACTGGTTCTACTACCCCTTCGATGACTGGATCAACCGCCATGAAGGCGACTGGGAGCACATCAACATCATTCTGAAGGGGCCTGACTCGCTGACCGCCGACAACCTGGGCGAATTCAAGCCGGTGGGCTACCAGTACTTCTTTCACGCCTACATGCACGAGCCCGAAACCGTCATGCGCGTGCAGACGGAACAAAGCCCGGGCGACCACGTGATGGTTTTCGCCGGCGGACACAGCCGATTTCTGGCCTTCGAAGGCTCGTACAGCGGCGGCAGCTACCCGCTACCCGCCCTCTATCCGGGGGCAGGCGGCGGTGTCGCAGGCCTGCGTCCGTACGACGATACCTCACGGCCCCAACGTTTCATCGCCCCCGAAGACTTTCAGGTGGTCGTGCTGCCCGAACCCGAGCGGCTCGACGCCGAAGCCAACCCCGAGCTGTCGTGGCTGAAGCTGCCCTTTTTCGCCGGTCAGCGAAGCGTGTTCACCAACCCGTTCATCATCAACATCTTCAGCCCCGACCACACGCCTCCGCAGCCGGGCATGCGCGCCGACTGGAACGCCCAGCGCATGCTGCCGCTCTGGAACAACGAACATGCGCTCAAGCCCCAGCCCGTCGAGCTGCCCGACGGCTGGCGAAGAACGAACGACCCGTCGCTCAGCCGCCCAGGCGCTTCAATTGCTCGACAAGGTCTTCGAGCAGGGCCGAGTTGATGCCGTTGGCGGCCGGGTTGCGTTTGAGCAGATCGAGCCGCTCGCGTACCGCCTGTTCGACGAAGTGGCCCACCTTCAGGCCGTGACTCTGGCAATACTGCCGCAGTGAGCGGAGTGTCGTCTCCTGAAGGCGAACGCTTGTAACACGCGTTTTCATGGTGATTCCTTCCTCTTTCTGCGAATGCTGAATACGGCCCATCTCAATCACGCTGCTTCCGCAACCAGGCGGGAACGTCGAATTCGTCGGCCCATTCATCGTGGGCGACCCGACCGAGCTGTTCGTGACGCGCGACCTTGTCGGGCACCTGGAAGTCGCGTTCGGAACGCACGACCGCGGCAGGCGCGGCTTCACGTGTCGTCGTCGTGCCCACGCGGGTGGCAGCCTGCGCGGCGGCGCCACCGCTGACGCCCCAGGTCGAAGCGCCGGCAGCCGTTCGCAGATTGGCGACCTTGGCCTGCTGTTGACGGGCCGCGGTAACGTTGTCGAACCCGGTCGCGATGACCGTAACCCGAATGGTGTCCTGCAGGTTTTCGTCGAAGACCACGCCGAATTTGAAGAGCACGTCTTCGTGCGCCTCTTCCTGAATGATCGAAAGCGCCGTTTCGAACTCGTCCATGCCGAAGGTGCTGGGTGCGGTAATGTTGACCAGCACGCCGCGGGCGCCCTTGATGTTGACATTGTCGAGCAGCGGCGAGCTCATGGCCGCTTCGGCAGCCACGCTGGCGCGGGTCTCGCCATGGCCTTCGCCGACACCCATGAGCGCGAGGCCCTGGTTCAGCATGACGGTCTGCACGTCGGCGAAGTCGACGTTGATCATGCCGGGTACCTGAATGATGTCGCTGATACCGCGAACGGCCTGATACAACACGCTGTCGGCAAGCGCGAAGCTGTCCTTGAGCGTGAGCTTCTTGCCGCCGTGGGCGAGCAACCGGTCGTTGGGAATCACGATGAGGCTGTCGACCGAGTTCTGCATGTGACGCAGACCTTCCTCGGCCGAGTTGCGCCGCTGCTTTCCTTCAATGAGGAAGGGGCGGGTGACCACGCCCACCGTCAGCGCCTTGACCTCGCGGGCAATCTGCGCGATGACGGGCGCCGCGCCCGTACCCGTGCCCCCGCCCATGCCGGCGGTCACGAAGACCATGTCGGCCCCATCGAGCAGCTCGGCAATGCGTTCTCGCTCTTCCAGCGCGGCCTGACGGCCCACTTCAGGATTCGATCCGGCCCCCAGCCCCTTGGTCAGGTTGGGCCCCAGTTGAATCTTCGTAACCGCCCGCGAGTGCCGCAGCGCCTGCGCATCGGTATTGGCCACCATGAACTCGACGCCGTCGAGCTCCGACATGATCATGGTGTTGAGCGCATTGCCGCCGGCGCCGCCCACGCCTACGACGATGATTTTCGCCCGGTCCATTGCTTCGTCCAATTCGTACATCGAACTCTCCCTCGAAAAAGTTTCCGCCGACTGTGGCCCTGACATAGAGGCGCCGCCTTCGGGGTTCTGCATCTGCATCATGATTGGTAGCCGCCCGCCGCCGAGCGGAAGGTTAATCTGCATGGGATTACCCTCACAGGCCGAAAAACTCGGTGAACCATCCCCGCATTCGCTTGATAAGCCGGTCATAAATGTGTTCGTCGCGAATGCCGAATTTTTTCGGCGGCCCGTTGCGGCCCATTTCCTGACGGGCGCCGTACAGTACAAGGCCGACCGAGGTGGCGAACATGGGGCTGCTTACCACGTCGCGCAGGCCGCCGACATATTGCGAGCGCGGTACGCCCCGGCGCACCGGCAAGCCGAAAATCTGCTCGGCCAGTTCGGGGAAGCCCTCAAGTATGCTCGCTCCCCCGGTAATGACCACGCCGCCGGCCATGAGCTCGGCGTAACCGCTGTTGGCGATTTCCTGGCGCACAAGCTCAAGAATTTCCTCGACCCGCGGCTCGATGAACTCGGCCAGCATCTGGCGCGGCAGGGTGCGCGGCTCGCGTCCGGCCACCGTGGGCACCTCGATGGTCTCGTCCTTCTTCACCAGGGCGGCCATGGCGCAGCCGTACTTGTGCTTGATGCGGTCGGCCTCGCCCATGGGCGTGCGCAACCCCACGGCAATGTCGTTGGTAATGTGATTTCCCCCAACGGAAATGACGCTGGTGTACTTGATGCTGCCGCCGTGGAAGATGGCCAGATCGGTCGTGCCGCCGCCGATGTCGATCAGGGCGACCCCCAGCTCCTTTTCGTCGGACGCAAGCACCGCGTCGGCGCTGGCCAGGGGCTCGAGAATGATGTCGGCCACATCGAGACCCGCCCGGTTGGCGCATTTCACGATGTTCTGGGCGCTGGTGACCGCACCGGTCACGATGTGCACCTTCGATTCGAGCCGTACGCCGCTCATGCCCAGCGGCTCCTTGATGCCGTCCTGGCCGTCGATGACGAATTCCTGGGGAATGATGTGAATGACCTCGCGGTCCATGGGAATGGCCACGGCGCAGGCGGCGTCGATGACCCGGCGCACGTCGGTTTCCTTGACCTCGCCGTCCTTGACGGCAATCACGCCGTGGCTGTTGAGCCCGCGAATGTGGCCGCCCGCGATGCCGGCGTACACTTCACGAATCTCGCGTCCGCTCATGATCTCGGCCTCTTCGACCGCCTTCTTGATCGACTGCACGGTCGACTCGATGTTGACGACGACACCCTTGCGCAACCCCTTCGAAGGCGTATGACCGATACCGATGATATCGATGCCCTCTTCGGTGATTTCGCCGACGATGGCGCAGATTTTGGTGGTGCCGATATCGAGTCCGACGACCACCTGACTTTCCTTCTTACTCATGGCTACTCCGTACGGATCTCACGTCTTCCGTCTCGCGACCGCTCGGTCCGGATACAGCAAATCGATTACCTGAAGCTCGAGGCCGATTCGTCGAGCTTCTTCAAGAACTCTTCCCAGGCGGGCCCGCGCCTGGGGCCAAAGCCCCGCATCAAGCGGAAGATGCAGCAGGGGGCCGTGGTCCATCGGGTACACCCAGACTTCGCCGGCGCCCGCGTAGTGAACCTCGCCGACCCGGACCGGGCTGGTCGGCGCATCCCAGTATTCGACGAACGAGGCCAGGTCGCGCAGGACGCCTGTGGCCTCGGTCACGGGCACCGGTTGCACGCCGGTCACCACCGGCAGGTCAATGGCGTCGTCGGGCTCCCAGGCTTTTACCCAGACCCCTTCCGTATCGACGACATACAGGCGCCGCGTCAGGTGCAGCAGGGCCGGTTCACGCTCGACGATGCGCAGGGTCAGGCGATGGGGAAAATGCTTTTCGACCTCGGCGCTGCGCACCCAGGGGTGTTTTTCCAATCGCATTCTGACCACGTCGGTGTCGATTCGACTGAGCGGCGTACCGTGACCCAACTGCAGATACTGCCCCAGCTCGCTGCCCACCCGTCTGGCGCCGAAGACCTCGATCTCTCGCAGGTCGATGGCCCCCGACTCGAGTACCTGCCGCCAGGTGAACCAGATGCCGCCCGAGAGCGCGCCGACGATCACGGTGAGGCAGCCGGCCCAGAAAACCTGCCGCCCGACCTCGCGCCACTTGACCGCGGGCCTGCGCTTGCGCGCGTATCGCGAACTCCTGCGCTTCACAGTTTGAGCCGTGCCCCCAACAGAATGTTTTCGACCAGATCGTCGAATGACATGCCCGCCTGCTCGGCCGTCTTCGGCAACAGGCTCAATTCGGTCATGCCCGGCAACGTATTGATTTCCAGCACGAAGGGCACCCCATCGTCGGCCAGAATGAAGTCGACCCGGGCGGCCCCTTCGCAACCGAACGCCTCGAGGGCCCGTACCGCATAAGATGCCATCTGCTCGAAGGCGCCGTCGGGAAGGTCGGGGGCAATGGTGTACTGGGTCTTACCGGCGGTGTACTTCGCTTCGTAATCGTAGAACTCGTTGGCCGTGCGCACTTCGACAGCGCCCAGCACGTGGCGCTCGAGCACGCCGATGTGAATCTCGCGTCCCCCGACGAACTTCTCGATGAGCACCGTACTGTCGTAGTGAAAGGCGCTTTCCAGGGCGCTCGCCATCTGCTCCTGCGAACGCACGAGGCTCACGCCCACGCTCGAACCCTCGGCCCGGGGCTTTACGACCACCGGAAAGCCGAAGGAGGGACGCAGGCCCGCAGCCTCTTCAAGCTCGTTGAAGCGTACGACGTGGTAGGGGGCGACCGGTATGGCCTCCTGCATGAACAGGCGCTTGGAAAGAAGCTTGTCCATGGCCACGGCACTTGCGGCGACGCCGGAGCCGGTATAGGGAATTCGCAGCACCTCGAGCAACCCCTGAATGGCGCCGTCTTCGCCGAAGCGGCCATGCAGCGCCACGAAGGCAACATCGGGTTTCTCCCTGTGCAGCACTTCGGCAATGTCTTCCTGCACGTCAATGGCCACCGTTCGGTAACCGCGGCGTTCAAGGGCCGCCTTTACCGCGGCGCCCGACCGAAGGCTGACCTCGCGTTCGCTGCTCAGCCCCCCCATGAGTACGCCGACGCAGATTTCGTTATCCATTCATACCTCCTCCGGCGGCCGCGGGGCGGCCGGATCCGTCTGCTCGACCCCGAGTAGCTTCACCTCGAGCTCCAGCGACACCTTGCTGTCGTCCTTGACCTTGTCACGCATCATTTTGATTAGCGCCTGCACGTCGCGCGCCGTCGCTCCGCCTACGTTCACGATGAAGTTGGCGTGTATCTCGGAAATCTGCGCACCGCGTACGCGCACACCCTTCAGGCCCGCATGCTCGATGAGCCGGCCCGCCGACTCGCCCGGCGGGTTCTTGAATATCGATCCTGCATTGGGCATGGTGAGCGGCTGCGTATCTTTCCGTCGCTTGATGGCCGCCGCCGTCGCCTTCTGCAGGGCCGCCGGATCGCCCGGTTTCAGCCGCATGACCACGCCGATGATGATGTCGTCCTTGGCCAGTCGACTGTCGCGATAGGCGAAATTCAGCTGTTCGCCTTCCAACCGTTTCAACCTGCCGCTGGGTCGCATGACGTCGACGGCCACAATCGAATCGCCGATGAATTCCCTGGCCGATCCGGCATTCATGCGCACCGCGCCGCCCACCGTACCGGGAACGCCCGCACAGGACACAAGCCCCTGCAAGCCGTTGGCATTGCAGAAGCGCACCAGTTTCGGCAGCGGATAGCCGGCTTCGACATACACCTCGGCGCCGTTGGGGTACGCTCGCTGCCCCTCGACCACCGACGTATCGTAGGGGTCGTCGGAAAAAGACTCGGCGTCGATGACGCCCTGCTCTTCGCCCAGCGCCTTGGCCTCGAACACGTTGAAACCCTTGCGCAGACTGACGACAAGCCCCGGAATACCGCCGTCGCGCACAAGCAGGTTCGACCCACCGCCGATGATGGTTACCGGCAGGTGTTCATG
>JAWLBW010000059.1:0-18405 GCA_041687475.1 bacterium | reverse complement strand
GTGGGCGTAATCCAGTGGTCGAAGTAAACGAGCTTGGCCGCTTCCCTCTGAAATGACGTGCAGAAATCGCCCCAGAAGGCCACGTCGTCGTTCAGCCGGGCGCGCGCCTTATCGAGGGCGTCTTCGTCGCCGACAGCGCCGATGAGCAGGCCCATTTCCTCGAAGGTTTCGCGAACGGCTGCGCTTACCAGGGCCGCCGCATCGGCTTCGGAAACCCCCATTCTCGGCCGGCATGCCGCTACGCAGTCATCTGTAGAATATCGGCCATCGACCGCATCGACCTTACCGCCCGGAAATACGTGCATGCCGCCCATGAACGAGCTGCGCGAAGGGCGCTGCATGAGCAATGCCGAAAAGCCGCGCGTTTCGGGGCGCAGCAGAACCAGGGTCGAGGCCGGCAGAATGGGCTGTTCCATTCTTCCAGTATAATCGCCGTGGGGGCGGGCGGCAAAATTCATCGCCGGGGCAGGGCGGGTGCATGGTGCAGGGCCGGTGCTGCCGCGGGGTTGGCCGCCTTGACAAAGGTTGCAGACAAAAGAGAAACTAACAATTCCACAAGCGATTTCCTACTTTTTCCCCTTTAGACAAGTTCAATTTTCATGGAGTTGAAAGCAGCTGTAATCGGCGCCGGGCTTGCGGGTTCGGAAGCGGCGTGGCAGCTTGCCCGACAGGGCATCGCGGTCACCGTATACGAACAGAAACCCGAGCGCTTTTCGCCGGCGCATAAATTGCCCGGCTGCGCCGAGCTCGTCTGCTCGAACTCATTTCGCGGCGATGAAATCACGCAGGCGGTCGGACTTTTGAAGCGCGAAATGGCGTCGCTCGGGTCCATCATCATTGAAGAAGGCCGTACCCATTCGGTGCCTGCGGGCGGGGCCCTGGCCATCGATCGCGTGCTCTTCAGCGAAGCGGTCACGAAGCGTCTTGAAGAACATCCGCTCATCACCTTCGTTCGTTCGGAACAGGCCGCACTGCCCGATACCCGGCCGGTCATCGTGGCCACGGGGCCGCTGACGTCCGACGCGCTGACCGAGTCGCTGCAGGAAATATTGGGGGGCCAGTACCTTTCGTTCTACGACGCGATTGCGCCCATCATCGACGCCGAGTCGCTGAATATGGACCGTATTTTTGCGGCGAGCCGGTACGGCAAGGGCGGCGGCGACGATTATCTGAACTGTCCGATGAACGAAGACGAGTACAACGCCTTCATCGACGCGCTGCTCGAGGCAGAGAAGGTCGAGTTTCGCTCGTTCGAAAACCTGCGTCCGTTCGAAGGCTGCCTGCCCATCGAAGACATGGCCGAGCGCGGCCGTCAGACGCTGGCGTTCGGTCCGATGAAGCCGGTCGGTCTTACCGACCCGCGCACGGGCAAGCGTCCCCACGCCGTGGTGCAGTTGCGCCGCGAAGACAAGCACGGACAGCTGTGGAACCTGGTCGGCTTTCAGACCAAGCTGAAGTATCCCGAGCAGAAGCGCATTTTCCGCATGATTCCCGGTCTTGAAAACGCCGAGTTCGTGCGGCTCGGCAGCGTGCACCGTAATACTTTCATCAACTCGCCCCGCCTGCTGACGTCGGCCCAGGAGCTGCGCGAGGCCCCGGGCATATTCTTCGCCGGTCAGATTACCGGTGTCGAGGGGTATGTCGAGTCGGCCGCCAGCGGACTGCTGGCCGGTCTGGCGGGTGCGGCCCGCCTGAAGAACCAGGAATGGCAGGCGCCGCCGCCGACAACGGCCATGGGGGGCCTGATTCGCCACATTACCGAAAGTTCTCCCGAGCATTTTCAACCGATGAATGTAAATTTCGGCATCATGGAGCCCCTCGAGCAGCGGGTTCGTAAAGACAAACGCAGAGAAGCCCTTGCCGAGCGCGCCCAGCGCGACATGGCGGCATGG
Source organism: bacterium (assembly GCA_041687475.1). Lineage (GTDB taxonomy): Bacteria > J088 > JAWLBW01 > JAWLBW01 > JAWLBW01 > JAWLBW01. The sequence continues at coordinate 16,513 of JAWLBW010000059.1, read as the reverse complement.
CAGACGGTACGAATCGCATGAGCACGCCTAAGATTTACGCCGCCATTCTTTCCGGGGGCTTCAGCCGTCGGGTCGGGCACGACAAGGCCCTGCTGCCCCTGGGCGACAAACCCCTCGCGCTGCATGTAGCCGAGCGTGCCCGTCAAGTGGCCTCGCAGGTCATGCTGGTGGCCCCCGATGCCGCTCCGTACCGCAAATTGGGCGTGCCCTGCGATACCGACAGGCATGCGGGCATAGGGCCGTTGGGCGGGCTTGAAACCGCGCTGCTGGGTATCGAACGCGATGCGCTGCTGTTGCTGCTGGCCTGCGACATGCCGTTCGTCAGCCCCGAGGCCCTGTCGCTGCTCGTCGAAAACTGGGACCCGAAGGTACAGGCCGTTCTCTTCCGGGTCGACGGTTCGACGTTGGCCATGCCGGGCCTGTATCGCCGCGATGTGCTCTTTGCCGTCGACCGGCTTCTGGCGCGGCGCGAGTACGACATGGCCGAGCTCTTCAAGGAAATACGCGTCAAGGAAGTGTCGGAAGACCGCGTGGGTCGGGTCGACCCCGACATGCGCACCTTCGTGAACCTGAACACCTCCGAGGCGTATCGCCGGTATGCCCTGGAGGCGGCCGGGCGTCCGCCCCTCAGCTGATTGCGAGCGGTCGCCGCATCGCCGTGCATGCAGGGGTGAGACTCCGGTAGAATGGATGGAGCCGGCGGTTTCCGGCGTCGAGGAGAAATGTCACAGGTGAATACGCAGGGTATCGAAGAAAGGCTCGAACGTCTGTTCGGCGAACACGTTGCCGAAGGTGCAGACATCGCGGTCACGCGCCTGCCCGGCGACGCGTCGAATCGTGTCTATTACCGGGTCGTCGGTGGGGGCGCGTCGGTCATCGCCATGGTGCTGGCCGATGCCGACCCGCACAAGGCCGCCGAAGAGATTTCAAAAGATACCGGCGTCATCGTCGAGCTTCCCTTTGTAAACGTATTGCGATATTTCGAGCGTCACGGTCTTCCGGTGCCTCGTCTCCTGTATGACGGCCAGCACGAAGGCGTTCTACTGCTCGAAGACCTGGGCGACCTTACGCTGCTCGAGCATGTGGGCGGCCTCGACAACGACGCACGCGAGGCCGTTTACGCTTCGGCCGTCGATCACCTGGTTGCCATGCAGGCGGCCGCGTGCCGCGATCGTGACGAGAGTTTTCTCGGTTTTCGCCGGCGCTTCGACGTAGACCTGCTGTACTGGGAGTTTCATCACTTTCTCGAGTACGGCATCGAAAAGAAGGGCATTGAGGTCGCCGCCGACGATCGCAAGTCGCTTGACGAGACCTTTCGCGTTTTGAGTGAACGCATTGCCGCAATGCCCGAGGTGCTCGTGCACCGTGATTATCACTCACGCAATCTGATGGTCGCCCCCGACGGGCTTGCCATCATCGATTTTCAGGATGCGCTCCTGGGGCCCGCCCCCTACGATCTGGCGTCGCTGCTGCGCGACAGCTATATCGCCCTTGACGACGGAGCCATCGACCGGCTTGTCGAGCGATATCGCCTGGGTGCCGAAGGGCAGGGTGTCGGGCGGTGGGGCAGCGATGAGTTCCGCGAGTGGTTCGACCTGGTAAGCGTACAGCGCAACCTGAAGGCCGCCGGGCGGTTCGACTACATCAACATGGTCAAGGGAAACCCGAAGTTTCTGGCCGACATTCCCCGCACGCTTGCCTACGTCAGAAAGAACCTGTCCCGTCACGAAAGCCTGGCAGGCCTGCGCGCCCTGGCCCGCTACGTCGAAGCGCTGGCCTGACCGGTCTTCCACGAACAAGGCTGAAGTCGCGGCTCAGGCAGGGAGCAGGTAGTCTTACCTTCTCCCCCTCGCCCCACCTCTTGGTCTCCCCTTCGACGGGAAGACACCGCATACCATATCAGACTTCGGCGGCCAGCCAGTCGCGCGCGTGGTGCTTGAGAAAGAGGCGATAGAAGAGTGAGGCGGGCCGCAGGTCTTCGTACACCGCCGATTTCCCCTTCTTTTCGAAGCCCTTGAACAGCACGGCGCCGAGTCGAACGAAGATCTCGGGTCGGGCTGGGTCTTCGCCTTCCACCAGAATTATTTCATAGCTGTCGCGCGGAAAGACGAAGGCCCGCTTGATTTCTTCGTGCAGGTCGGCGATCTTGAGCGCGCGGCGCAATACCCGGCGTTCCGACTCTACCGTGGCCAGATATTTTTCGAGGGCGTCTTCGCCAAGGGCGATACCCAGGTTGTAGATGCCGTTGCCCAGCCTGAGCATGCGAAAGTCGGGGGCTTCCTTCTTCAGGTTGGGAACCAGGTCGTTCATGAGCCGCTGGCTGAAACTCTGCACGACCTTCTTGGCGCCGTCGACGTCGCGTTCGTCGATGGCTTTCTGCAGCACCTCGGCCAGATCGGGTTCGAGCGGGCCGTAAATGGTGTCGTCGATGTAGACGCGGAACGGATATTCCATCGCCTTGTTGCCGCTTGCCTTGCGCGCTTTCGTCACATGGTGGTTGAGCAGCTCGAACACGATGGGGTCGCGGGCCGTGCCCCGGGCGCTTTCGTTGATCTTTTCGCCGATTGCCACCTTCATGTGGCCGAAGATTTCGTCCTGAAAGGTAACGGTTTCGGCGGCCGATCCGTAGGAAACGAAGACGCCGGCCTCGAGTCCGGTGCCGGTTATGGTGGCCCGTTGTTCGGCATGCGCCTGCTCGGCGGCCTGCATCTGGCGCTCGACGGCATTGACGGCTTCCTGAAAGCCCCGCAATTGCACAAGCAACTGTTGGCGCTTGGGGTCGCCCTGGGGCAGTGCTTTCAGTTGACCGTTCAGGGTATTGAAGCTGCCGACGTAACGGTTACGTTCTTCGACGAGGGCGCGGTGTCGGGCCTTGAATGCCGCGTCTATTTCCTGCAGCCGACTCGTGAGCATTTCTTCGGGCACGCGGCCGGGTATCTTGGCCTTGTAATCGTCGGCGAGCGTCATCAGTTCGCGTGAGAACTGAAGCAGCGATACGACATCGCCCGAAGCCGAAATGGCGTCGCCCAGCAGGTTGTTGATCTGAATGCCGGCCCGATCGATGTGCCGCATGCCTACCAGGTATTTCTTGGCCAGCTTGAGTATGGGCTCGTAGAATTCCCACTTCATGAAGTCGGCCATCTTGACTTCCTTGGCGGCAAACGTTCGCTTGGTGAAGTCTTTCAGGTCGACAAACAGCTGCCCTTCCTCCATGGCCACGGCGGCGCTCAGCGTCGGATTTTCGCCGGTCGAAATCAGGTACAGGCGGCCGCCGGCATGGTCTTCACGGCGGCGATCGTTGTCGACGGGCGACTCGTGCAGTACCTTGCCCTGGGCACCCATGACCTGGTCGAAGAGCTCGGCGTGCCGCAGCAGCACGAACCGCTCGGCGAAGTCGGTGTATACCGATTGAAGCAGGGCCTTATCGGCCAGGAAACCGGTGGTGAGCTTGGGCAGAACCGATACCTGCTCGGTAAACCGCTCCATGGGGGCCTTGATGCCGGCCGTCTGCATGCGCTTCCAGTTGTCGAGCCACTCGCGCCATGCCTTTTTCTCGTCGAGAATGCGCAGCAATTTGTCGGGGTCGGTGTGTATGGCTACGATCTCGCGATAGGCGGGGGCCTCGGGGGCGTCCTTGTCGGGTGGTCTGACCGAAGCAAGGAACGTCAGCGTCGCATCGAACAGTCGCCTGACACGCTCCTCGCCCAGAACGAGCGGGGCACCGTTCTTGTCGCCGGCGATACGCGAGACCAATTGCTTGACGATTTCGGGCGCGGGCGTGTTCCGATCGGTCATGCGCGGGAAGTAGCGCTCGAGCGTGTTCATGACCTTTTCCGACATGCCGTCGGGGCCGATGGTATGCAGACCGAAGCGCACCGACTCGCTCAGAAAAGCGCGGGGTGAAAGCGGTAGGGTCAGGCGGTACCACTCGAGGGCCGTCTCGTCGTCGACCGGTTTTCCCGGCGCGCCCGAGGGCCGAAAGTGTTCTTCCAGTACGGCCAGGAACGTTTCGTAGAGTACGACGGCGGTGGCGTTGCAGCCTTCGCGTATGAGCGGGTCGGCAATGCGCGAGGGCATGCCCGGCAGATGGTGCGTCAGGTGCAGGGTCAGCGCGCGCAGTCCGAAGTGAAGGGTCGGCTCACCTTCGGCGTATTCCTGCTCGCCGGCGAGTTTCCGCACGACCGTCTGCAGTTCGCCCACGAGGCGCCGCCCGATTTCTTCCTTGCCCAGCCACCAGAAGAGAATGCCCGCGTCGAGAAGGCGGTTGCGCCGCAGGCTGCGGGTGACGATGGTGTGAAAGATGGTGTTCGGCGGCAGATCGCCCACATACCAGAACTCGGGCCGCAGGCTCACGTCGACCGAGGCCTCGTCCATCAACACCTTGTCCATGTCGACCGCGTTCAGCTTTTCGCGGTGACGCGTGGCCACGGCGGCAAGCAGCTTGTCGGCCGCTTTGCGCACCAGGGTCTGAAGCTCGGGTGATAGACCGTACGGTATCTTCGTTTCGGCAATGGACGTGCCCAGCCGGAAACGCATTTTCATGTAATCGGGCGCCGCAAAGGCGGCCCGGTCCCATCCGTGCCGGCGAAGTACCGTGCTCAGTGCCGTCAACTGGTCGAGCGATTCGAACATCGAGTCTCTCCTGGTGTTGAATTCAGCGTTTTCTGCCCGGGGTAAGAAAACGCGACCCGAAAAAGCTTACCAGACTGAGCACCAGGGCTGAAAGGAATGCTCCCCCGAAGCTATCGATATGAAACCCGTCGACGAACCAGGCCGCAAGTTGCAGCAGCAGGGCGTTCAGCACCAGGGTAAACAGGCCGAGGGTCAATACGGTTATCGGCAGGGTCAGAAAAAAGAGCACCGGGCGAATGAAGGCATTGACCAGGCCCACGACCACGGCGGCAATGACAACCGTACCGGGCGAGTCGAAGGAAATTCCGGTAAAGAGGTTGGCCGCCAGTACCAGACTCAGGGCATTGAAAAAAAGCCGCAGCAGAATGTAGCGCATGCCCTTCATGGTACCACCCGGGCAAGCTGGCGCGAACTTGTTTCGACCGCGCGCGTTGCGGTCGGCGGCCGATTTGGTCACACTGATGGATTCCCGATTGCTGTACGTTTGTTCATGGCACACCAGGCTCCCATAGGCATTTTCGATTCCGGAATCGGCGGCTTGACGGTTCTTCGCGCGCTGCGCGAGCGCCTGCCCGAAGAGTCCTTCATTTACTTCGGCGATACGGCGCGGGTGCCCTATGGGGTGAAGAGTCCCGATACGGTCATCAGATATTCGGTGCGCATTTCCGAGTATCTGCAGACCGCCGGCGTGAAGCTGCTCGTCGTTGCCTGCAATACGGCATCGGCGCATGCCCTCGCTGCCTTGCAGGCGCACAGCCCGCACCTGCCGGTGGTCGGAGTCGTCGAGCCCGGCGCCCGTGCGGCCCGGGCGGTATCGCGGTCGCGGCGTATCGCCGTACTCGCGACCGAGGGCACCATACGCTCGGGCGCCTACAGAAAGGCGCTGGAAGAGCAGGGAAGTGTCGAAGTGGTCGACCGCGCGTGTCCGCTCTTTGTTCCCCTTGCCGAAGAAGGGTGGACCGACGACGAGGTCACCTTCATGGTAGCCGACAGGTATCTCGCCGAAGTGCGCGGTGCCGGAGTCGACACGGCCATTCTCGGTTGTACCCACTATCCCCTGCTCAAGACCGCCATCGCCAGAGCATTGGGCGAAACAATCGCGCTTGTCGACTCGGCGGTCACAACCGCCGACGCGGTGGCCCGGCGGCTTGCCGAGCTCGAGCTCGAGGCCCCTGCCGAATCGCGGGGAACGACTCGCTTTCTGCTGACCGACGTGGCCGGTCGTTTCGGCGCCATCGGCGAGCGTTTTCTAGGCGAGCCGTTGGAACGGATAGAACTGGTCGATCTGTAGGGCGTCAAACAACTCACCCCCGGGGGGAAGGGAGAAGCCGATGGAGCAGGAAAAGGACGCCGTCAAACCGGCGTGGTGGAAGAGGGCGGGGCGGCGGTTCGTACGCGAGCTTCCGTGGTTGTTGCTCGCGGTGGCGGCTTACTGGGTGGCAACGTCGCGGCAGACGCCCGAAGTCGAGATCGGCTCGGTGCCGCAGCCCTTTCAGGCCCAGGTTATCGGCGGCGGCGTCATCGATACGGTCGAGCTGCGGGGCAAGCCTCTGCTGCTTGTTTTCTGGGCGCCCTGGTGCAAGGTCTGTGCGACCGAGATGCCGCTTATCAACGACTTGCAGGCATCGTTCGGCAAGGACGCCAACGTACTCGGCGTAGGTCTTTCGGGCCCCCGCGCCGACATGGAAGAGTTCGTACGCAACCACGAACCAGGGTTTCCCAACGTCTATGGCGACCAGGACATTGCGGCCCGCTTCGGCATTCGGGCGTTTCCGACCATGGTTTTGCTTGACGGCGACGGTGCCGTGCGCGAACGACTGGTCGGAATCACCACGCCATGGCGTATTCGATGGGAGGTTTCACGGCTTACCGGAAACGAAGCCGAGTGAGCAAGCGGGGGTAAAGTCACCCGTGAGAAGAATACCCTGCGCCCGCCGGGAGATTTCTTGACACGGTGCGCGATTCGCTGCTACCCTGTTGCAGTGAATGAATGTTCATTCACCGGTTTCCATACCGGAAACAAACTCTAATCTTACGCTTCCTGCTGTTTGTCTGCAATGCAAAAAGGTGCGCGGGCCCACGACAACAAGCATGAAAGAATCCTGCGGGCGGCCATCACGGTCTTTGCCCGCAACGGCTTCTTCAACTCGCGCATTTCCGAAATCGCGCGCGAAGCCGACGTGGCCGACGGCACCATTTACCTGTACTTCAAGAACAAGGACGACATTCTCATCTCTATTTTCGAGGAAAGCCTCGAAGATATTCTGCGGAATGTAGAGACGCGCCTGGCCGGACTCACCTCGGCCCTTGAAAAGCTGCACGCCTTCGTGGTCTTTCATCTCGAACAGACCATGATCAACCCGCCGCTTGCCGAGGTGCTGCAGGTCGAACTGCGCCAGAGCACCAAGTTCATGAAGGAGTACCAGAAGCTCAAGTTTCTGAAATACCTCGATCTCATTCAGCAGATTGTGCTCGAGGGTCAGGCGTCGGGTGAAATTCGGAAAGACGTTCACCCGGGGGTCGTAAAGCGCCTTATTTTCGGCGCGCTCGACGAAATTGCCCTGCACTGGGTTCTTTCGCGCAAGCGTTACGACCTCAAGGACAGCGCCGAACAATTATCACGCATTCTTGTCGACGGCCTTCGCGCCGACGCGTCGATGCCGCAAGGAGAAACAACATGACGACTGCAACAGCGAACGGAGCCGTCGGCTTCGCTCTGACCGACGAACAGAAGCAACTTCAGGAAACGGCGCACAAGTTTGCCGCCGAGGTCATGCGCCCGGTCGCGCCGCATCACGATCATACCGAAGAGTTTCCCGAGAAGGTTCTTCGTCAGGCCCACGAGCTCGGCCTCATGAACCTCATTTTCGACGAAGAATACGGCGGTCTCGGTCTCAGCGCCGTCGACGGCTGCCTCGTGACCGAAGAGCTTGCCTGGGGCTGCGCCGGCATGGCCACCAGCCTGATGGCCAACGACCTGGCCCTGTCGCCCATCGTGCTCGACGCCAGCGAAGAGCAGAAGCGCGAATGGCTGCCCAAGTTCACGCAGGAATACCGCCTGGCCAGCTTCTGTCTGTCCGAACCCGGTGCGGGCAGCGACGTCGCCGGTATGTCGACGACCGCCCGTCGCGACGGCGACCACTACATTCTCAACGGCGCCAAGCAGTGGATCACCAACGCCACCTACGCCGACCAGCTTACCGTTTTCGCGACCCTCGACAAGAGCCAGCGCCACAAGTCGCTTGTCGCCCTCATCGTGCCGGCCGACCTGCCGGGCATTACCATCGGTAAGCCCGAAGACAAGATGGGCCAGCGCGCCAGCAACACGGCACCGGTCATCTTCGAAGACGTCAAGGTGCCCGTTGCCAACCGTATCGGCGAAGAAGGCCAGGGCTGGCAGATTGCCATGCGCACGCTCGACAAGAGCCGCCCGATGGTCGCCGCCCTCTGCGTGGGCCTCGCCCGCGCCGCCATGGAACACGCCATGGACTATGCCCGCGAGCGCAAGCAGTTCGGGCAGCCCATTGCCAACTTCCAGGGCATTCAGTTCCTCATCGCCGACATGGCCATGAAGATTCAGGCATCGCGTCTGCTTACCTGGCAGGCCGCCTGGGCCCTCGATCAGGGCGTTCGCAACACGATTTTCTCGAGCTATGCCAAGAGCTTCGCCGCCGACACGGTCATGCAGGTGACCACCGACGCGGTGCAGGTTTTCGGCGGTTACGGTTACACGAAGGAGTATCCGGTCGAGAAGCTCATGCGCGACGCCAAGCTCATGCAGATTTACGAAGGTACCGCCCAGGTTCAGCGCATGGTCATTGCGCGCGAACTTCTCAAGGGCGGCGCCTGAGTCCGTTTCCCCTCCGGCGCGAGGGTTCGCGCCGGACGTCTTCGATTCGAGCCCGGTCGGTTGCCGATGCTGCGCTCTGCCGCGTTGAAGGCCGCGCCGGAACCATTGTAAAGGAGGCACAATGAAAATCCTCGTAACCGCCAAGCGGTTGATGGACCCGGAAACCAAGGTCAAGCTGAAAAAGGACAATTCCGGTGTCGACACGGAAGGGGCGAAGTTCGTCGTCAACCCCTTCGATGAAAACGCCATCGAAGAAGCCCTTCGACTCAAGGAAAAGCACAGCGGCGAAGTCGTCGTCGTGAGCATCGGCAAGCCCGAGGTCGTCGAGCAGATTCGTACCGGTCTTGCCATGGGCGGCGATCGCGGTATTCACGTGAACACCGACGCCGACGTCGACTCGGACGTGGCCGCCCGCATTCTGGTGAAGGTCATCGAGCAGGAACAGCCCGACGTCGTCATCATGGGCAAGCAGGCCGTCGACGACGATTCGGGTCAGGTCGGTCAGCTGCTGGCCCAGTACCTCGGATGGGGTCAGGCCTGCTTCGCCTCCGAAGTCTCCATCGACGGCAACAAGGCCACGGTTACCCGTGAAGTCGACGGTGGTCTCGAAACGCTCGAAGTTCAGCTTCCGGGCATCATCACCGCCGACCTGCGCCTGAACGAGCCCCGCTACGCCAGCCTGCCGGGCATCATGAAGGCCAAGAAGAAGGAAGTCAAGGAACTCACGCCTGACGCGCTCGGTGTCGACACCGCCGCCAAGGTGAAGGTCCTCAGCGTATCGACCCCGCCGGCCCGCTCGGCCGGTAAGAAGGTCGAATCCGTGCAGGAGCTCGTGCAGCTTCTGAAGACCGAAGCCAAGGTACTGTAACTCAGGCGAAGGAGAAAAAATCATGGCTAAGATTCTGGTTGTTGCAGAACAATACATGGGCCAGCTTCGCCCGGCGACGCTGTCGGCCGTGTCGGCTGCCCGCGAGGCCGCGTCGAAGAACGGCGGCGACTTCGCCATTCTCGTGCTCGGCGCGAACGTCGGCGCGGTTGCCGATCAGCTCACCGGTTACGGTGCTGCCAAGGTCATCGTGGCCGACGCCCCGGTGCTCGAGCGTTACCTGTCCGAGTCGTACACCAAGGTGGTGACCGACGTGGCCAAGGCCGAAGGCGCCGAACTCGTGCTGGCCAGCGCCACCACGACCGGCAAGGACCTGCTGCCCCGCGTTGCCGCCGCCCTGGGCGCCGGCATGGCGAGCGACATCACGTCCATCGAAGGTCCGAACAAGTTCAACCGTCCGATGTTCGCCGGTAACGTCATTGCTACCGTCGAAGTGACGACCCCGATCATCGTGGCCACCGTTCGCGGCACCGCCTTCAGCGCGGCCGAAGCCACCGGCGGCGCCTCGGAAAAGACCACGGCCAACGTCGATGTCGACGCCGGTTCGCTGCGCACGAGCTTCGTCAAGTTCGACGAAACCAAGAGCGAGCGCCCGGGTCTGACCGAAGCCCGCGTCGTCGTTTCGGGCGGTCGTGGTACGAAGGGCGACTTCGAGCCCATCAACGCTCTGGCCGACACCCTCGGCGCTGCCGTCGGCGCGAGCCGGGCGGCCGTCGACAGCGGCTGGGTACCCAACGACATGCAGGTCGGCCAGACCGGCAAGATCGTTGCCCCCGAGCTGTACTTCGCCGTCGGCATCAGCGGTGCCATTCAGCACTGGGCCGGCATGAAGGACTCGAAGGTCATCGTCGCCATCAACAAGGACGGCGAGGCCCCGATCTTCGCCGGTGCCGACTACGGTCTCATCGGCGACCTCTTCAAGGCCGTGCCCGAGCTCATCGATGAGTTGAAGAAGGCCGGCGTAGGCGCCTGATACTTCCGCGGCAGCCGGAGCATTTCCGGCTGCCGCACCTTTTCGTGTGTTATGACTTTCGACGAGCTTACCGGTTGCCTCGACCATTTGCGTGTCAGGCCCCTGACGCTTGAAATACCTTTCAAGCAGACCGGCAGGCACGTGCATTTCTACCTGATCGAAGACAGCCGCCCGGCCCTTGTCGACACCGGGCTCTATACCGAAGCCAATGAAAAATGGCTCGGTCGCGCCCTGGCGAAACACGGCTACGAACTGGGCGACATCAAGCGCGTCTTTCTCACCCACGGACACATCGATCATTACGGCAACGCCCGCCCCTTTCAGGAAAGGGGAGCCGAAGTTTTTCTGCACCCGGCCGACTTCAACAAGGTCATGCCGCTTGCACCCGCCGAAAAGGCGCGGCTGGTGTCTCTGTACCGGGCCGAAATCGAGTCTTGGGGGTTTCCCGGCGAACTCGTCGGCTACCTCGACACCGTGCTTTTCGGGGGCGACACTTTCGCCAATTACATTGACGAGCCCACGCCGGTGCGCGACGGCGACAGCTTCGCTTTCGACCGCTTCGACCTGAAGGTGTTTGAGGTTCCGGGCCACACACCCGGCTGCGTGGCCTACTATTTCGGCGACACCGGCGTGGCCGTTACCGGCGACCACCTGCTGCACGGCATTTCGCCGAACCCGCTTTTCGAACTCGATGCGAGCGGTCGCAAGATTCCAAGCCTGGTGCGTTATTTCGACTCGCTGACCCGCATCATCGACAACGGCCTTCGCCTGGGGCTTCCGGCGCACGGCCCCTTCGTGCGCGACGCCCGTGAATTGGCCGCTTCCATGAATGCTTTTTACGAGCGCCGGCAGAAGAAACTCTTCGGCATGCTCGACGAGCCGGCTTCGGCCTTTGCGCTCGTGCAGACCTACTATCGACGCCTCAAAGGCTTCGAAATGTTTCTCGGTTTCAGTGAAATTCTGGGCAATCTCGAGATGATGGTGCACCGCGGCGAAATCGCGGTCGACGAGCGCGGCGGCGCGCGCCTGTTTCGCCGCCTGCGCGCCGAACCGATACCCTTTCCCGCGGCGGCGTGAAACCCCGGTCGGCTCGCTTACTGGCGGCTGACCGCCCTGACTGGCTATACTAATCGTTTACCCGTAACTTTGTTATGCAGATACGAATCGACGGAAAGAGCGTTTCCGTTCGCATGAGCCGCGACGCCGGGGGCGACACGCGGCCCGCGGTGGTCTGCATTCACGGTGCGGGGGGCAACAAGACGCACTGGCTCGGTCAGTTTCGCGCCCTTGGCGAAGCGGCGCGGGTGGTGCTCGTCGACCTGCCCGGCCACGGCGGCAGCGATGGAAGCCCCTGCGAGTCGGTCGAAGAATACGCCGCCTTCATGAGGGCGCTTCTCGCGGCCGACGAGTTGGAACTCGAAAATCGCGGCGTCGTGCTTGCCGGCCACAGTCTCGGCGGCGCCGTCGCCATGGAAGTGGCGCTCGGCGGCTACCCGGCTGCAGGGCTCGTGCTCGCGGCCACCGGAGCGCGCCTGCGCGTCATGCCGGCGTTTCTCGAGGCCATGCGCAACAGCGAACCCGCCGATTGGATCGATATGGTCGGCGGCATGCTGTACGGCCCGGGCGTCTCGGACGAAGCGCTTACGCTCATGCGCCGCGAGCTGCTCGCCACGCCGGGGGCGGTGTTTGCCAACGATTTCACGGCGGCCGACCGCTGGGACGCCATGTCCCGCGTCGGCGATATCGACGTGCCCACGCTCGTCGTATCGGGTACCGCCGACCAGATGACTCCCGAAAAGTATGCGCGCTTTCTCGCGCAAACGATTCCGGGAGCCGCATTGCATTTGATTGAGGGCGTCGGCCACATGCCGATGCTGGAAAACCCAGACGGCTTCAATGCCGCGCTGCTTTCGTTCGTCCGGTCGCTGCCGTCACGGGAACCCGACGGCGGCGCAATGGGCGCGTGAAGACGCAACCATTCAACACTCGGCTTTGTGAAGGAGGCCAGAGATGATTCGGCCCATTATTACATCCCTGATCCTGCTGGTCGCGCTCGGCGCCTTCGCCTATACGGCGAACAAGCGTCTGCGCCTCATGTTCAGCGGGCGCAAGAAGGAAAACCGGCTCGATAACATTCCCGCCCGTATCAAGGCGGTGGTCCAGTACGCACTTGCGCAGCAGCGCATGTTCAAGGACCCCTATGCCGGCGCCATGCACATCATGATCTTTGCGGGTTTCTCGATTCTCGCGATTCGCACCGTCTCGCTGTACGTGCTGGCCTACTCGCCCGACATTTTCTACGCCATCTTCACCACGCTTCCGGGCCTCGTCTACATCGCGGCCAAGGACATCATCGAACCCGTGGTGCTCGTCGGCGTATCGCTGGCCCTGTATCGCCGCCTCGTCACGAAGCCGGCCCGCCTGACTTACTCGGGCGAAGCCAACTTCATTCTCATGATGATTGCCGGCCTCATGGTTACCGACCTCTTCTACGATGCGTCGGAATATGTGCTGGCCCAGCGCGCCCTCGACGGCGGTCTCGGCGAAGCCGGGGCCGCCTCGATCATGGCCCACGCCAACGATCTCATTCTGCTGCGCGACTGGTCGCCCATTTCGGGGTGGATTCTCGCCCCCCTCTTCAGCGGCGCCGGCGAAGCGTTCCTGCGCGGCTTCGGCAGCCTGAACTTCTACGTGCACATCGCCACCGTGGTGGTGTTCCTGAACTTCCTGCCGTACGGTAAGCACTTTCACGTGCTCACGGCCATTCCGAACGTCTTCTTCCGCAACCTCAAGCCCTACGGCGCCCTGTCGTTCATCGACGACATCGAAGGCCGCGTCGAGCGCGAAGAAAACATCGGCGCCGGCCGCGTCGAAGACTACTCGTGGAAAGACGTACTCGACATGTACACCTGCACCGAGTGCGGCCGCTGCCAGGCTGTCTGCCCTGCCTGGGCCACCGACAAGCCCCTGTCGCCGAAGAAACTCATCGACGACCAGCGCGACCACGCCTACGCCAAGCAGGAGTGGATTCTCTCGCACGAAACCGGCACCGGCGAAGACTGGGAAGGCGAGACCATGATCGGTCCCGTCATTTCCGAAGAAGTCATCTGGTCGTGCACCACGTGCCGCAACTGCGAAACCGCCTGCCCGGTCATGATCGACCACGTCGACCGCATCGTCGCCATGCGCCGCTACCTGGTCACCAACATGAACGAATTCCCGCAGGAACTCGTGCGTACCTTCCAGGGCATGGAACGTAACGGCAACCCCTGGAACCTGGGCGCCGACAAGCGTTTCGACTGGACCGAAGGCTACGACGTTCGCATTCTCGACGAAGGCGAAGAAGCCGAGTACGTATACTGGGTCGGTTGCGCCGCCAGCTATGACGACCGCAACAAGAAAATCGCCCAGGGCATGGTCGAGATTCTGAATGAAGCCGGCGTCGATTACGGCATCATGATGGAAGAAAGCTGCTCGGGCGACACGGCCCGTCGCGCAGGTAACGAATACCTGTGGCAGATCATGGCCGGCATGAACATCGAGAGCCTCGACTCGCACAAGACGAAGAAAATCGTCGCCCACTGCCCCCACTGCATGAACACCCTCAAGAACGAGTACCCCCAGCTGGGCGCCAAGTACGAGGTGGTTCACTCCAGCGAGCTCATCGACCAGCTCGTCAAAGAGGGCAAGCTCAAGCTCAACCCGGTCAAGGAAATTCAGGACATCACCTTCCACGACCCCTGCTACCTCGGACGCTACAACGGCCACTACGACGGACCCCGCAACCTGGTCAAGATGGCCACGGGCCTCGAAGTCAAGGAAGCCGAACGCAGCCGCGAAAACAGCATGTGCTGCGGCGCCGGCGGCGCCCGTATGTGGATGGAAGAGGAAGCCCCCCGCGTCAACAACGCCCGTTTCGACCAGCTCATGGAAACCGGCGCCAAGACCGTGGCCGTGTCCTGTCCCTTCTGCATGACCATGATCGACGACGCCCGCAAGGCGAACAACATGGAAGAATCGGTGCAGGTGTACGACTTCGTCGAACTCGTGCACAAGGCCATGGTTCGCAAGTCGGCCGAACCGGCTGCGTAGTCGCGCAGACCGAAAGGGTTCCCACGAGGGGAGAAGGGCATACGCTCTTCTCCCCTCTGTTTTTTCGGGGGGAAGGGGGCGCTGCTTCCACCCCGAGAGTTTTGCCTGCTCCACGACTTCCCCATGCGCGTTTCAAGGGGAAGGGTAAAGGCTCCAGACTGCGGCTGCTTTCATGGGGAAGGCAGTTTCTGCTTCCACCCGGTTTCAAGCAGCCCAAAAAAGACGCAGGGGTCGGACCTGTCCAAGCTGCTGAAAGTACGACGAATGCTGGGTCAAACAGGCCATCTGCAAGCCTTACAGGGCGTAAATGACCGTCGAAATTTCCCCTCTAAGAATCCCTAAGGTGTTTCTTCGACGAGCTTGCCGGTCGTTTTCTACCCAGGTAAGAATGCAGGGGCCTAGCGGTACGTTTTGGGCGGTAGAATGGCCCGTTTAAGAGGATACAGTCCATCCTGGCGGAGCTGAACATCTGGATATTCCGGTGCTTACGCAGGTCCGACCCCCGGGGGCTGAATCATTAGCGAGACGGAACCTTTTTTCAACCTCGAAAATGTGACGAATGATGAGATTGGGGATTGTGGATTTCCGGGGAGAACGTTCGCCGGGGAGGCACGTGCTCACGCACGCGGAAGCCCGCTATGTCTGCTCTTTAATATATAGCTTCGGATGGCAAAAAAGGGGTTCGCAAAGCCGTCGAAGTGTTTTATAATCGCCGCATGTGGTGGCCACCCGATACCTCGCTTATCTACGGCGAGTTCGCGCTTGATTTCTACCAAGCGCCCGAGAGCCTGTGGGAATGCCTCGAAACCCGTATGACAGGGCCCGATGGATACTGGTGCCTTTATCTGGCCGAAAAGTGTCCTACCTCGGTCGAATTCGAGCTGCTCAAGCGCATGCATGCCGACCGGTTGGAAGGGGGATACGGCGGCAAAGGTATCGATACGCGCGGGCTCTGGAGGCTGGGCCAGCTCGCGATCTGGGCCGGCGAACTCGACCTCGCCTTTCGTGCGTTGAATTATCAGGTACTCGCGACCCGTTTCAAGCAACATGACGACGTCGAGCGGTTTCTCTACCTGTTGCTTGACCTGCGACGCTTCGACGACGCGGCCCTCTTTCTGAGTAAGACGTGGCGCATGCGCGCGCCCTACCTGCGCCGCGAGATTAAGCTGGGCAAGCCTGATAACAAATACATGATCAATTGGTTTCTTTCTGACCGCGTGTACGAAGTCTACCGTCCGGCGTCGTGGGAATCGACCGGGCTTTGGGAGCCCGAAGCCTGGTCCGAAGTCGGCCGGGGCCTGAGCGCGAGGGGGTATTACGACCGTGCCGAAGCGGCGTTTCGCGAAGCCCTGCGCCGTGCGCCCGACAGGGTCGGTGATCGATTGGCGCTCGCCGAACTTTACAGGCGTCAATCTTCGGGCTGTGCCATGGTACAGCTTTCACTCGTACTTGAGCAGGAACACGACAACGTCGAGGCGCTTCGACTGGCTGCCCGCTTTCTCATGGAAAGACGCGCCCCCGACATGGCAAAACCCTACCTCGAGCGCATTGCCGACTGTGACCCGGGAACCGACGCCGAAGCCCGCTTCATTACCGCGCGCGCCCTCGCTGTTCTTGGTCGAAGGAAAGAATCGACACGGCTGCTGCAGAAGCTGGTCGACGACTTTCCGAAAAATTCGACCTACCTCAAGTACCTGGCCAGCCTCTACCGCCTCGCCGACGAAGACGGATGTGTCGACTGCTACCGGCGGCTCGCGGCGCTGGAGCCCAGGAACGCGAAGCACCGCGAAAAGCTCGAAGAAGCCGGCAAACACTGGCCCACCGCCGTCCACACCTGAGACCTGTCGGGGACACGGCACCGCCGTGTCCTCTCGTGCAACCGTGCTGCACGTGATTCCGTGCGAACACGGCACCGCCGTGTCCCCCCGTGCAACCGTACAACCGTCGGGAACACGGCTCCCCCGTTTCCCCGGTGCGGACACGGCACCGCCGTGTCCCCTCGATCACCCGTGCTGCACGTGATTCCGTGCGGACACGGCTTCCCCGTCTCACCCTGTCTGGGACACGGCACCGCCGTGTC
>JAWLBW010000058.1:0-18452 GCA_041687475.1 bacterium | reverse complement strand
CGACGGCGGGCGTGGCCTCGGTGGGCGCCGTAAACACCGCGGCCGAGTCGGTCGTCCACGTAACCGGAGCCGACGTTGTAATTCCAAGGAGAAGAACGGAAAGGGCAAAGCCTGACATGCGGTAACCCTCGGGCATGCAGATGGAAAACGTGTCACAGCATACCAGAGCGCTTTTCCCGGCGAAACTCTTTGTCTGGCGTGCGCCGCCGGTTGCCGACCGAAACCGCAGGGTATGAAGCGGCTGCAGGTACCAGGCAGATACCTGAAGAGGGCTTGAAGCGCGATTTCCACCCTGAAAAAAAAGAAGCCGCCTTCGTAGGAAAGCGGCTTCCGGGTGAATCGGGGTACAGCCTCAGCTCAATTTCTTGACGGCTTCTTCAATGCGATCAAGACCGCGCTGAATGTTTTCCATGCCGGTGGCATAGCTCAGGCGAATACAGTTGGGCGCGCCGAATCCCGGACCGGGAACGACGGCAACCTTGTAAACGTCGAGCAGGTACTCGGCGAGAGCATCGGCGTCCTTGATGGTGCGGCCGTCGACCGACTTGCCGAAAACGCCCGAAACGTTGGGAAACACGTAAAACGCGCCCTCGGGCTTGCGGCAGGTCACGCCCGGAATGGCGTTCAGGCGGTCGACGATGTAGTCGCGACGCTTCTTGAATTCGACCTTCATGCGCTCGACTTCGTCTTCGGGCGCGGTCAGGGCTTCGACGCCGCCCGCCATGGCGAACGAGGTCGGATTCGAGGTGCTCTGCCCCTGAATCTTGCTCATGGCCGCCACCACCGACTTGTCGCCGGCCAGGTAGCCGAGGCGCCAGCCCGTCATCGAGTAGGCCTTGCTCATGCCGTTGACCACCAGGGTGCGCGCCTTGATTTCGGCGTCGACGTTGGCGATGGAGGCAAAGGGAAAATTATCGTACAGCAGCTTCTCGTAAATTTCGTCGCTGACGATGGAAAGGTTCTTGTGGGGACGCACCACCTCGGCAATGGCCTTGAGCTCATCCATCGTATAGGCCGAACCGGTCGGGTTCGAGGGACTGTTGAGTACCAGCAGGCGGCTGCTCGGGGTAATGGCCTTCGCGAGGTCGTCGGGGTTCAGCTTGAAGCCGTTTTCTTCCTTGCCTTCGACGAAGACAGGGGTGGCCCCGGCAAGAATCGCCATGTCGGGATACGAAACCCAGTACGGGGTCGGAATGACGACTTCGTCGCCCGGGTTCAGCATGGCCTGAAAGAGATTGTACAGCGAGTGCTTGGCGCCGACGGATACGATGATTTCTTCGCGCGAATATTCGAGATTGTTGTCGCGCTTCAGCTTGGCGATGATGGCGTCCTTGAGCTCAAGCGTGCCGGCGACGGGCGCGTACTTGGTCACGCCCTTCTGAATGGCCTGAATGGCGGCCTGCTTGATGCTCTCGGGCGTATCGAAATCGGGCTCGCCGGCGCCGAAACCGATGACATCTTCACCGGCCGCCTTGAGTGCTTTCGCCTTGGCGTCGATGGTGAGCGTGGGCGAGGGCTTGACGCTTTTTGCGCGTTCGGAAATCTGCATAAACTATTAACCCTGAAGCTTCTTCTTGAGTTCGTCGTTGATGGGGTCGGGAACCATACCGTCGACGGAGCCGCCGAATCGTACGATTTCCTTGATAATCGTCGAGCTGAGATAGCTGTAGGCGCCGTCGGTCATCATGAAAATGGTTTCCATGGCCGGATAAAGCCGCTTGTTGGCCAGCGCCATCTGAAATTCGTATTCGTAGTCGGACACGGTGCGAATGCCGCGCAGGGCCGCGTGCGCGTCGAGCCTGCGGGCATAGTCGACCAACAGACCTTCGAAGCGATCGACGCGTACCCGGGGGTTGTCCTTGAAGACGCTCCTGATCTGGGCCAGCCGCTCTTCTTCGGTAAACAGCGTTTTCTTTGCCGAATTGAAGGCAATGGCAACGATGATTTCGTCGAAGATGTTCAGACCGCGTTCAATGATATTGACGTGGCCCATGGTGAGCGGATCGAACGTACCGGGATAAATCGCGAGCGTGCTAGCCATATCGATAAAAGGAAACGAGTGTATCTCCGAACTTGCGCGTGCTTTCGAGTTGCCAATCGGACGGTGCCGGCGGCATCTCGACCTGGGTGGCCGTTTCGACCATGATGTAGGCGCCGGCCTCGAGAAGCGGCGGCAGCAGCGCGAATGTATCGGCGTAGTAGCCGCTCTGATAGGGCGGGTCTACGAATACCAGCGAGAATCGCTCGCCCGCCTTGGCAAGCGCCTTGAGCTCGGCCTTGAAGTCGCGCCCCAACACCCGAGCCCGACTCCGGTAGCCGCAGCGCTCGAGATTTTCATCGATGGCCCTGCGCGCGGCAGACTTGCTGTCGACGAAAACGGCTTCGCTCGCTCTGCGGCTCAACGCCTCGATACCGAGCGCCCCCGTACCTGCAAACACGTCGAGAACCCGTCCGCCGTTCCACCGGAAGGCCAGCCAATCGAAGACGGTCTGGCGCACCCGATCGGCGGTGGGGCGGGTCGAAAGCCCCTGCGGAGCGACGAGCCGACGGCCGCGTGCTTCACCTGCAATGACGCGCATCTGCCGGTCCGTAAAGAAAACATGGTCGCATAATCGCCGAGGGGCGTCAACGAGCGGCAACCGTCCAACCCGACGCTACGGCATGGCGCATGACAAGCGCCCTGACGGCTTCGAGCAGGGGTTCGCTGTCGTCGCGCTGCACGTGGTGCACGGCGGCGTCGCCTTCGAGATCGAATACCTTGCGAACCCAGTCGGCGTTGGCTTGGGTGCCGCCGTAAAAGAGGTACTCGACCGGCAGCCCGCGGCCCAGAACGGCACGAGCGCTGTCGTTGAGAAAATCAAGTTCCTTGTCGTCGGTTTCACCGGCAATGACCAGCCCGCCGCAGAGCATGCCGGGTGGAAGCTCGACAAGCGAAGAGAATGTCTCGCCGGGGGGGTAGAAGTCGATGTCGAGCGAGAACTCGCCGTCGAGAGAGTAACGCACGCGGTTTCCCAGCACCCTGTCCTGGTGCTTGAACCAACGCGAGGGCTGAAGGCCCACGGCGAATTCGGAAATGATTTCGGCCGCGCTTACGAACACGGCCACCCGCAACGGCCGCGGCCGCCGCACGGTGTGACCGGCCAACTGCTTCAGGCGTACGACGAGCGCGGGTTCAATGCGAAGCCCCTGCGTGGCCGAGGTCGTCTCGCCCCCCACCCCGATGAGGCCTCCCTCGATGAGGGTACGCAGCGCCTGCATCGCATCAAGATCGGGCACCTTGGCGTTTTCGACCACGTCTTCGGCATTTCCGTAAAACTCGACCAGCAGCAGAAGCTCTCTGTGCAGCGGATGCAGCCCCTCGGGAAGCGCCCCGAGCTCTCGCAGCACCGTCATTCGCCCACTGATCGGCCTTTCGCGGCGCATACGTTCGAGTTCGTCGTGCTGGCGGGCGGCTTCGAGCAACAGCGAGTCAAGGGGCATGTCTTCGCCGCCCTGGCTCAGGGCGGGCTGCCGCATGATGCGCGAAGGCCGGAAGACGAAACGGCCATCGACCACGCGCAGCAGGCGAAACAGCGCCTTCAACCCCTGGGTCTTGCCTGCCCGGGCGTCAATGACCTCGCCCTTGCGCAACCAGATGGTTCCCGCAGTCGGACCGTCGATTTCCAGTACGCCTTCGCGCCGGTTCGCACGCATGATCTGCAGCAGATCGGCCAACGGCATCTCGCCCAGCGAACCCGACAGTTTGTCCCTGCCCTCGGCCGCATTGCCGACGTGGAAGGCGAAGCGCAGTACGGCATCGACCACGTCGTCGGCCTGTACCGGCTTTTTGAGCACGCCGTCGCCCAGAGCCGGCGCCTTGTCCGACGACTGCAAAAGCACCAGGGGCACACCGGCCGTCTTCGGGTTGTTGCGTAGAATTTCGACAAGCTTCGGGGTATCGATGATGGGCAGCGTTTCGGCAAACAGCAACAGGTCCTGCCTGAGACTCAGGGCACGTTCAAGGGCCTGCGCCCCGTCGGCGGCAATCGAAACGCGAACGTCGAGATCGCCCAGGGCGTCTTCGAGCCGCAGCAGCGTCTTCTGGTCGGCGTCGGCGATGAGAATGTGCTTGCCGGCCATTACAGCTGCCTCTGGAGAAAGTACTGTTCCTGCAGCGAGAGCGTGAGGGCATCGGCGAGAAACTCGTCGCGTGCGCTGAAGGAAGCCTGCCCGTTCTCGCCCCTTTCATACAGGGCTACAAATCCGTCGGTGTCGGCTACGTAAAGAGCAAAATACCGCTCGGCGCCCGGAAAGGACGGTACGTGAATGGCCATCATGTTGTCGAAATTTTCAGGCAGCTGGAAATCGCCCGATTCGCCGAACAGACACACGCGCGCACGGCGACCCGCCATGAAAAGGCGTTCTTCGAGCCACGCCTTGTGACGGCCCAGGTCAGACAGGCCGAGAAAAAGGGCCGCTCGTCCGTGGCCGCTCTGCAACTCGGTAAACAGGTAGTGCACGACGTCGAGAAAGGCATTCTTGTCGAAGCCGCCCTCTTCCGGCGCAGGCCCCTCGAGCAACTCGGAGTAGCGGCTCCAGAAGCTCTCGTGCGTCAGCGTACGGCTGCGCGACCACTCCCTGACTTCACGCCGGCCGGCCAGCGCCTTCTCGAGCGCCGTCATTTCTTCGCCATCGGCCGGAAAGGCGGCATGCACCGGCGGGGGAACCGGCGTACGTTTGCCCGCGCGCACGCCGATCTCGCCGAGAATACGCCGGCCGAAGCTGCGCGCGCCGAGGCCGTCGGTTTCGGGCAGAAAGAAGCGAAAGTCGCCGTCGGGAAGCCGGGTTACCGCGTCGGTATCGCGCAGGTGTGCGGCGAGAAACGGCTCGAGCTCCGGCTCGTCGAGCGGAATGGCCGTGTCGACCAGCGAGAACGACCGTGAGTAACGGGCCGCGGTAACCCGCTCGCGCTCGACGATATCGTGAAAGCGTTCGGGTACCAGCACCAGATGCTCGCCGCGCACCGAGCGACGCTTGAGGTCCTGCACCACCATGGCGTTCTGCAGGGCCACCGAAGAAAATTCGCCCAGCATGCGAACCGTACGCAGATCCTTGTTGCGGAACTCGCCGCCCACCTTGCGCACCAGCTTGACGATGCCGAGCAGATCCTTGTTGCGAATGAGGGGAATGTGAATGGCCCCCCGATCGGCCCGCCCGTCTTCATTACGGGGAAAGAACGGCGCTTCCTGCACCAGCTGCTCGTGGTGGCGATAATCGGAAAAGTCGAAAGACGCAAGCTCGTCGGCGCCGATGAGACCCCTGCGACCGGCTTCGCGAAAGCTCGAGCGCTGCCCGCCCGCGGAAAGCCACAGCAGGGCTCCGGCGGCCTCGGTCTCTTCCATGAATGCCTCGAGCATGAGGTCGGTCAGCGAGTCGACCTCGAGCGTGCCAAGGATACCGAGTCCGCGCTTGTATATGGACAACGTGTAAAAGTATTCGGCGCTCTGCGCAAGCAGCTTGCCGTGCTCGAGAAAAATGCGTTGCCGCTCGAATACGTCGGCCACGGTCTGCACGAGCTCGGCCTCGTGCACGGGCTTGATGATGTATTCCTTGATGCCCAGGGCAAGCGCCTTGTTCATGGAAACGAGATCGTCGACCCGCGTGGCCATGATGATTTCGAGGCCGCCGTTCTCGCGGCGAATGCGCTCGGCCAGCTCGAGGCCGTTGGTGTCGCCGAGAATCAGATCGAGCAGCACGATGTCGTAGGCGTTCTCGGCAAGCTTTTCCATGCACGAGCGCCCGTCGGCCGCGGTATCGACCTCATATCCCTCCTTCGCGAGAACGTCGGTATAGAATTCCCGGAAGAAGCGATCGTCATCTACGGCGAGAATACGCCCTGTCGAGGTAGGCACGATAGAACCTGAAGAAAAGCATGGCCGTCAGAACGCCGAACGCGGCGCCGAGCGTATCGGCAACCCAATCGCCCACGTCGGAAGAACGCCCCGGCACGAACGCTTGATGAAACTCATCGCTCGCACCATAAGCGGAACCAAGGCAAAACGCCAGAATTCCGCGTGATATAGTAGTCGAAGCAGCCGATTTCGTCAACGCCGGCACCAGCAGGAAACCCAGCACGGCATAGGCGCCGAAGTGCAGAAATTTGTCCCAGAACGAGGCGGCGAGCGAAGGCAGGGTCGGCTGGTGACTGACCAGGAAAAGCAGCACCGCCCAGGCAAGCGCCGGCAGGGCTCGCACAAACACCGCCATCAGTGCACGTAGCGCGAACCTTCGCCGTCGGTGTCGGGGGCGACCAGCTGAAGCTCACTCCCGAATACGCTCTCGGCAAGCCAGAGATCGGCCCCGTAGCGAACGGCCAGGCTCACGGCCAGCGCCGCCTGCACCGGAACACGTCGGGTTCGCAGGC
This sequence comes from bacterium, assembly GCA_041687475.1. Classification (GTDB taxonomy): domain Bacteria; phylum J088; class JAWLBW01; order JAWLBW01; family JAWLBW01; genus JAWLBW01. The sequence continues at coordinate 12,049 of JAWLBW010000058.1, read as the reverse complement.
GCCGACGAAGAAAGAGCAGCCCGCCATCGGCCGCGAATACGTCACGAATTTCGACCTTCCGCAGCACGAAGCCCGCGGCGTCGATGATGGCGGCCATGCCCAGTACGCTCTGCCGCACCCCCGGCAGGGGAATTTTCGTGAAGCGGCCGTTCAGATCGCGGGCCGAAATTTCCCATCCGTCGGACCGCTCTTCGGAGCGAACCCACTCGATGGGCACGAAGCGAAGCTCGCTCATACCGCCTCCGCGGGGGCGAGCTCGCCGCGCAGGGCATTGGGAAAACCGCGAATGATGGGCACGTTCACCAACCGCCCCACCGCGGCTTCTCCGCTGAAGTGCACCAGGCGGTTGCAGCTCGAGCGTCCCGTCCAGATGCCTTCGTCGTCACGGCGCTCGACCAGCACCTCGAGCGTCTTGCCCACCAGGGCCTCGTTATAGGCACGACTGGTCTTCTCCTGCAGGCGAAGCACCCGCTGCAGCCGCTCGTTCTTCACCTCGAGGGGAACATCGTCGGGCAGCTTGGCCGACCGCGTACCCGGCCGGGGCGAGTACTTGAAGGCAAACAGCGAGGCAAAGCGAACCCGCTCCATCAACTCGATGGTGCGCTCGAAGTCTTCGTCGGTTTCGCCGGGGTAGCCGACAATCAGGTCGGTCGATACGGCAATCGAGGGATCGACCGCGCGCAGCTTGTCGATTTTCGTCACGTAGTCGTCGAAGGTATACCGACGATTCATCAACTTGAGAAGGCGATCGGAACCGCTCTGTACCGGCAGGTGCAGATGCCGGCAGAGCTCGGGCAGCCGACCGTAGGCCTCAATCTGGTCGTCGGCCAGGTCGCGGGGGTGCGGCGACGTAAAGCGCACCCGGCGAATGCCGTCGACACCGGCGACCGCCTCGAGCAGGCGGGCGAAGTTGAAATCGGTCTTCTTGCCGTACGAGTTCACGTTCTGGCCGAGCAGGGTAACCTCGACCACGCCGCGCTCGGCCAGCTTTCGCACCTCGCCGAGAATGTGATCGGGCGTGCGGCTGGCCTCGCGTCCCCGCGTGAAGGGCACGATACAGTACGAACAGAAGTGGTCGCACCCTTCGGCCACGGTAACGAAGGCCGTCACATTGTCGACCGTACCGTGCGGCGAAAGCATGTCGCCCTCGCGAAAACGGGAAATGGCGTCGGATGCCCACTCGGTGGCAACCACGCCCTGCATGCTGGCGGCGTCGCGCACGAGCTCGCGTATGTTGCGAATGTTGTGCGTGCCGAAAACCAGATCGACATAGGGCGCGCGCTGATGCAACGCCGCACCGTGCTCCTGGGCAACGCAGCCCCCCACGCCCAGCATCACGTCGGGACGCTCGCGTTTCAAATCGCGGTAGCGGCCCAGAAGGCTGAAAACCTTGTGTTCGGCCTTGTCGCGAATGGCGCAGGTGTTGATGAGAATGAGATCGGCTTCCTCCGGCGCGTCGACGCGCTCGAAACCGTCTTCGGAAAGCAGGCCGGCCATGGTGCGCGAGTCATACTCGTTCATCTGGCAGCCGAACGTCTGAATGTAGACTTTTTTCTCGGCGGGCATAGACATCATTACAATGTACTTTCAGCCTTCCCATGCAGTCAAGCGTCCGAGGCAGCCTGACGGGGGTTCGCCCCATCCGACCACTAGCAGGCGACCGTCGCAGGCGGTTCGGCCGGCAACAGCCGCAGGAAAGAAGCCGCTCGCCCGAAGCACGGATCGATTTCGGAGTCCACCCCCCTGCCCTTTTCGGCGGCCCGGCGGTTTTCTCACCCGCCCGGCCCCCTGATAATGAAAACAGCGGCCGATCTGGCGGGCCGCGAGCATCTGACAGCGGGGCCCGGCATGACTTCTCTCCGAATTCTTCTTGCAACCAGCAACCCCGGCCACTGGGCGGCAGAGCGCCTTCGAGAAGCCGGACACGACGTGACCCACGTCGCCGCCGACGACCGGGTGCGCGAAAACCTGCGCAGTTACCGCTTCGACGCGCTGGTCGTCGCAACCGATGCGTCGGCCCGGCGGCTGGTAACGGAGATACGCGAGAAGAAAGTCGGGCTTCCCGTCATCGAGATTAACGCAGCCGGCGACGACAAAACGGGCGAAACCGCCGACCGGCGCGTCAAAGCCCTCTTCGAAGACCTCCATCTTATCGGGCGCAGCGTGAAAGCCCGTTCGCATGCGGCCGCCGTGGCGACCCACTCGGCCGCCGATCGCAAACTGCGTCATAGCCTTCGCAGCGCCAACAGCCGCCTGACGCGCCTGCTCGAACACACACAGCGCCTGCTCGAACCCGAACAGGAAGACCGGGTACTGGCCCAGCTTCTGCGCGGGGTGGCCGCCTACAGCGGCAAGGCGCCGGCCATCGTTCTGATACGCCGGAAACACGGCCTGGTCGCCCGCATGGGCCTCGGCATGCCCGCAAGCCGCCTTCGCAACGCCGTGCTGCCCGCAAACGACGACGACTGGCAGCGCACCCCGGCCTTTGCCCGATACGGCGACTTCGACCTCGATCTGGCCGCCGCGCGCCTTCTGCAGTGCGACGATTACTTCCAGATGCCCCTGGGCGCGGGCAACCGGGTCTTCGGCTCGCTCATCGTCGCCGCCGAACCGGCCGCTGTCGATCGGGGGGCACTGCGCACGCTGCTGCGCACCGCCGGCATGGTGCTCGTCATGCGCCGGCGCGAACGCGAACTGCGCACCCTGGCCGAGCGCGACCCGCTGACGGGGCTCCTTAATCGAAGCTCGCTGCTGCGCACGACCCGTATCGAACTCAAGCGCCACCAGCGCAGCGGGTTGCCGGTCAGCGTGGTCATGCTCGACCTCGATCACTTCAAGGCCGTGAACGACACGCACGGCCACCTCGTGGGCGACCGTATCCTGCGACACGTGGCGCGTCTGCTGCGCCGCAACACCCGCGAATCGGACGCCGTCGCCCGCTACGGCGGCGAAGAGTTCGCCCTTGTGCTACCCGCCACCGACCGTGAGGGCGCCGAGGCAAAGGTACAACAGATTCTCGAGGCAACGCGCGAACTCTGCCTGGAAAAAACAGGCGCCCTTACGCTGAGCGCCGGTATTGCCGTGTACCCCGAAGACGGCGGCACGCCCGACGACATGCTCGCCGCCGCCGACCTGGCGCTGTACGAGGCCAAGCGCAGAGGCCGCGACTGCCTCATGACGTATCATCAGTGGCTCGAAAACAGCATGGCCGCCGACCCGGGGGCCGACGGCCATGATTTCGATTCGTCTTCGGAAAGTCCTTGACCATGCACCAGCAACCAGAGTAACCTTCGCAACATCCGAAATCACGTTCGGAATTACGATCGCCCGCGAACCTTTCAGCGCACGGTCTTCGACGGCTACCCCCTTTGGGATTACGGATTGAGGATTAAGGATTTTCCTGCAAGCCGTGAACCACCTCAGCGCATGAGCGCCGAGCGCCCCGGATACACCGCGTCGTCGCCCAGCTGCTCTTCAATTCGAATGAGCTGATTGTACTTGGCCAGACGATCGCTCCGGCTCATCGAGCCGGTTTTAATCTGGCCCGCGTTCACGCCCACGGCCAGATCGGCGATGAAGGCGTCTTCGGTCTCGCCCGAACGGTGCGAAACGACCGCCGTGTAACGGTTGCGGTTGGCCAGCGAAATCGAATCGAGGGTTTCGGTAAGCGTGCCGATCTGGTTCACCTTGATGAGAATCGAATTGGCCAGGCCGTCTTCGATACCCTTGCGCAGGCGCTCGGTGTTGGTCACGAACAGATCGTCGCCGACAAGCTGCACCCTGTCGCCGACGGCGTCGGTCAGCTGCTTCCACCCCTTGAAATCGTCTTCGGCGCAACCGTCTTCGATGCTGACGATGGGGAACTTGCCGACCAGGTCGGCGTAGTAGGCCACCAGGTCTTCGGACGAAAGGGTCTTGCCTTCCATCTTGTAAACCTTCTTCCTGGCGTCGTACAGCTCGGTCGAAGCGACGTCGAGCGCAAAGACGATGTCGTCGCCCACCTTGTAGCCGGCCTTCTGCACGGCGGCGGCAATGACGTCGAGCGCCTCTTCGGTGCTCGCAAGGTCGGGCGCGAAACCGCCCTCGTCGCCTACGGCGGTGCTCAACTTCTTCGCGTGAAGCACGCCCTTCAGCGTCTGAAACACCTCGGCCGCCATGCGAATACCCTCGCTGAACGAAGCCGCGCCGACGGGCATGATCATGAACTCCTGCACGTCGATGGTGTTGTCGGCATGGGCGCCGCCGTTGATGATGTTCAGCATGGGCACCGGCAGCACCTTCGCATTCACCCCACCCAGATAGCGATAGAGCGGCAGCCCCACGGCAGCGGCGGCGGCGCGGGCCGTAGCCAGCGAAACGCCCAGAATGGCGTTGGCGCCCAGCTTGCCCTTGTTGGCCGTGCCATCGAGTTCGAGCAGCAGACGATCGATACCCGTCTGGTCTACGGCATCGAGCCCCATGAGCTCGGGGGCGATGACGTCGCAAATGTTGGTTACGGCCTTGGAAACGCCCTTTCCGCCGAAACGCTTTTTATCCTTGTCGCGCAGTTCAATCGCTTCGTGGGCGCCGGTGCTCGCGCCGCTCGGCACGGCCGCACGACCGACGACACCGCTTTCGAGTACCACGTCGACCTCGACCGTGGGGTTACCCCGCGAATCGAAGACCTGACGACCTTTCACATCAATGATGAGCGACACTGCGTTTCTCCTTAAAGAGTAGAAGTCACGTGAAACCCCTGCTCGCCGCGCGGGGCTTCGGTTTCAAGACTGACATCGCGCACGAGCGCAGACGGCGGCCCCTGCCGGCACCAGGCCACCCAGGCGTCGACCTTCTCGTCGTCGCCCTCGGCCACCCCCTCGACCCGCCCGTCGGCACGATTGCGCACCCAGCCCGAAAGGCCGAGCTCCAGAGCCTTGTCATGTGCGCTCTGCCTGAAAAACACACCTTGAACCCTGCCGGCTACAAAGAGGTGCACGCGTTTCATAGAGGTTCAGCCGAAAACCGGAAAGGAAAGGCGGCGCCGTTGCTCGCCACGGAATAAGTAGACGATTGTACACCCTGCGCTCGGCTTCGTCTAGCCATCTACCCGGAAGACGCTTAACCCGACAAATCCGGTCGTCGCCCCCATTGACCGTATCAGCACGCCGACGTAAGCTGGGAGAGCCGGTGGCCGGGCCGTAGCCTCTGAAGGCAGAAAAGGCTTCTTCTCTCAGACTTTTCAATCTGAAGTGAAAGAGACGGCCCCGGCCGACACTTGACCCGGCACCCTAAGCCTTTGTTTTAATTGACGGTTCAAGGGGAATCTCTATTCCAAAAAACAACTGGTAAGGCAGGGTGAAGTTTGATAGAGTTGTCAGCGTTCCGGGGCCCAGCCGCCGGAACACGAGGGCAAGGTGGAAGATAGGCAGACCTCCATGGCGAAGGGTTTGGGATTTCCCTCGAACGGCGAAACGCCGCCGCAGCCGCAGGGCGACGCCGGACGCCGGGGTATCCGTGAAAGCGCCGACTTCGTGGCAAAGCTCAGCCACGAGCTGCGCACTCCTCTGACTGCGATATTGGGGTACGCCGAGATGCTGCGCATGCACGCCAAGCCCCACCTTCCCCCATCGCAGTATCATCAGATAGAGATTATCGAACGCAGCGGCCACGCCATGCTGCGCCTCATTTCGGCGGTGCTCGACTGGTCGCGCCTTGAGGCCGGCAGGGTACACTCCGAGCCCCGGCGCTTCGACGTGCAGCAGCTGTTTCACGGTTTCGCCGAAACCATGCTGCCCTCGGCGCGCGGCAAGGGGCTCGGCTTCGTCATCTCTTTCAAGGTCACCGAACCCGAGTTCGTAACCGACCCCGATCTGCTTCGGCAGATTTTCGCCAACCTTGTATCGAACGCCATCAAATACACCGACGATGGAAGCATCACGGTCACCGTCGAAACCAGGGCCGGCGAGCTGTGCCTGACCGTCGACGACACAGGGCCGGGCATTCCCCATGATCAGCAAACCCTCATTTTCGAAGAGTTTCACCGCCTGCGCGGCGAGCGAAAGGAAGGCACCGGGCTCGGCCTTGCGATTACCCGAGGGCTTGTACAGGTTCTCGGCGGCGACATACGCGTCGACAGCCACCTGGGGCGGGGCACAAGCTTTACCGTCACCCTGCCGATGCTCGAAGCGCAGGACGAACCGACGCGCGACGCCACCCTGAACCTTCCCTTTCCCGACAAGAAGGCCGGCGCACGCATCCTGGTGGTCGACGACAACCGCGACAACCGCGAACTGCTCAGTCGCTTTCTGGAGGAAGAGGGCTACGCCGTAACCCTGTGCGAAAATGCCGGCGACTGCCTTCTTCACGTCGAGCGCGAACGCCCCGACATCGTGCTGATGGACATGATGATGCCCGAAGTCGACGGCTTCGAGGCAACCCGACGCCTTCGCGAGCGCTATGATCGCGAAGCCCTGCCCATTCTTGCCGTAACCGCGCTCGCCGCCGAACGAGACCGCGATAAAGCCCTGCAGGCCGGCTGCAATGACTGCCTTGCCAAGCCCCTTGATTTCTCGAGCCTGGCGCATGCCATCCGGCGTTGCCTCGCCGACCAGCCCGCCCTGCAGAAGTAGGCGTTATCACTGCAGATTTCCCTGCGCTCACCGCTTGACCCCATAGGGGCAAAGTGGTATTGTGACTAGGCTCAAAAAACTGGTCTGACCTTTTCGGCCACGACCCAGGAGGACTCCATGCGCCCGGTACCCCGGATACTGACGTTCGCCCTTGCGGCTTTCACCCTGGCCGCCTGCGATGACGCCAAAGTCGTCGACACCACCTGCAAACCCAGTCTGACTGCGCTTGCCCCCACGGCCAAGTCGGGTTACGAAGTCAACGTAGGGCAGATTGTCGACTTTCACGCAGAAGCCAAGGCCTGTAACGAAGGCGAGTCTTTCGGAGTGCGGTGGATGCTGAATGATGCCGTGGTCGGGTATTCGAACGACTACTCGTTCGTCGCCTGCTCGAGCGACCTTCCCGACGGCGCCAATGCGGCCACCATGCCGCTCATGGCGCAGGCCATTACCTACGTCACGACCGACAGCGCCACCGAAGAAAAGGTGGTGGCCACGCACAAGTGGAACGTTAAGGTCGTCGACATTGCCAAGCCCACGCGGCCCGGCTGTTACGAGCAGTCGCTGGCAGACATCGTGAACACCATGGATGCCGACGACGAATTCGACGGCAAGAAGCTCGATACCGCCGTGACCTGCCTCGATGCCTATCTGTCGACGTACGCCTGCGATTTCGAGGCATCGTACGCCTCGGGCCTCGCCAAGGCGGGGCTTCTGGGCGAAAGTCTCTACCCGCTGTACCTCCAGCGCATGGACATGGGCACCGAAGACATCAAGAAGATGGTCGAAGAGCGCGTGCGGCCCATTCGCCAGAACTTCCTGGTCGTGCAGCAGAAGGCGCCCGAAGACTTCAGCTTCTTCGTCGACGGCAACTTCAAGATCACCATCTTCGAAGACGACCCGAACCTGCGCGGCGACGACACGATCAGCGTGCTCATGAAGGGGCGCCACGACAAGAGCGACGCTCTCTTCATCATGGCCGCGATGAACTTCTTCGACGCCGGAATCAACATCGGCCTGGCGAACAAGGGCTCAATTGAGTTCGGCCTGCACACGCCCGACAACGAAAACTTTTCTTCGGGCTCGAAGCGCCTGGTTTCCTATCTTGAGTCCGATCCGTCGCTGTTTACCCTGATTCCGGGGGTAGACGGAAATGGCGACGAGGTGCCGCGCAAGGAAGGCGAGCGGCTCATGAAGCTGTCGCAGAATTCGCTCATTCAGGGGCTGAATCAGATCAGCGCCCATCTCGATTCTGTTCGCGCCGAAACCCACGACCAGGCCAACGACATCATTCGTTACTGGGACTGCGGTCGCGACGGCATCTGCCCGGCCACCTGCGATTACATGCAGACCTCTTTCAACAAGAACGGCCTGCCCGACGCCGCCGAGTACAACACGGCTTACTACGCCAACTGTGAAGAGGCCGACGGCAACTACGACGATCGCAACCTGAACGGCAAGTGCGACGAAGCCTGGAGCAAGGCCGACGCCGGAGAATGCAACCAGAGGTACGACGAGGGCGAGTCCTTCGGCACCAACATCGCCGGTTTCGGCAGCGTTCCCTCGTACGACCGCATCGGGCCGGCCATCAGTCTCGACCTCATTCAGACGATTCTCGCCTACTTCCGCGACAACATTCGGGGTCCCGACGCCCTGCCCCTCGATTCCATCGGCGAGTCGATTGGTTTTCCGGCCCGTACCGTATCGAACATTCTGAAGACCTTTGCGGTACCGTACCCTGAAATTCGTATCAGCGAATTCTTCTCGACGCCCCATGGTCTTCGCGAGCTCGTTCCGCTGTACAGCAAGAGCGCAGGCGAAATCATTCTCGACCTCGAAGCCGAGCCCTTCGACGATACCGGATACGACGGTCTCTACTCCTTCGAAGAACCCGGGTACGACGCTAATGATCCCGAGGCGGTTGATCCGAACAAGGACGATCTCGACCCGTACTGTAACCCGCACTGTAACCAGGCCGACGGCATCGACAACGACGGCGACGGCAAGGTCGACAGCGCCGACCGCAGCGGCCTCATGACCAAGGACCTGGGTGTCGAGGCAAATCTGGTCTTCGACTTCGTCGACCTGCCCGGCGGCGACGGAAGCTGCAACGGGCTGCATGATCCCTGGGAGTCGGAACTCACCGGCGAAACCGACGCTTTGGCCCAGCACGAGCCCTTCAAGGACGTGGGCACCCTCGACCTGAACGGCAACCTCATCGGCAAGGGCAACAAGGTGTGGGACGCCAGCGATCGTGCGCATGAGTGGCCCACGGGCAGCGACGTAGGCCCGGTTGCCGACCTGTCGCGAGAGGCCGACGTACCCAACGGCGCACTCGGCGAAGGCGGCCTGGTCGATGCCTACTACTTCTTCTTCCAGGACCCGACCTTCAGCGGAGCCGTACGCTTCATTGCCGATCCGTACAACCCGAGTCAGTCGATCAACAACGCCAACGGCCAGGTGCTGTCGGACAATGCCCGGCTGCACCGCTTCATGAGCCGTGCGCTGCAGATCGCCGTCGACTTCGAAGTCCGGGAAGGCAGCGCCCACCCGCATTGGTCCTGTGACTGATTCAACATTGATACGATTCACCCTGGAGCACTCCAGATGAAACTGCGTTTGTCGGCGGCCGCTCGTGCGGCCGCCCTCCTCTCTCCGCTTACCGCCTGCACGACCGACGACGCACCGTTGGTCTGCAGCGGCATTCCCGAAGTGACCCCGCGCACCAACGTCGCACCGACCAACGGTAAGTGGGGCGTCAAGGACAATCTCGAAGTCACCCTTGACGTCGTATGTCCTTCGACGGTCTGTCTGACGCTCGACGGCAGCGAACCGACACCGGGCCGGGCCTCGACCATGTGCTACCCTGCACCGATCAAGCAGATTCCCATCGCCCGGTCGACCTGCATCAAGTACTTCGTCATCAGCCCCGACGGCAGCCAGGGCGCCGTGCACTCACAGTGCTACCAGGTCGAACAGGCGCCCGAAGTCAGCTGCAACCCGCCGTCGCGCACGTCGAACCAGGACATTAACGTCGTGCTTTCGAGCGACAAGTCGAACACCACCATCTACTACACGACCGACGGCACCGATCCCGACCCCGACGACGCAAGCACCCCGAAGGGTGAAGCGCCGGTAACCGTGCAGATCACCCGCTCGGGCACCCTGAAGTTCCGCGGCACCGACGACGCGGGCAATGTAGGCAAGACGCGCAGCTGCAGCTATCAGGTCGATAAGCTGCCGCCGGTCACGACGGCGTCGCCGCTTCCCGACAACGGCCAGAGCTCACCGCTTACGGTCTTGCTCTCGGCCAGCGAAGCCGCGACCATTTACTACACCACCGACGGTTCCGAACCGAAGCCCGAACGCAGCGAACCCAACGGTTCGACGCAGTACGGTTTCCTGCAGACCGAAGTTCGCCTCGACCAGAGCTCGTACCTGCGCTTCTACGCCAACGACAGCGCCGGCAACGACGAAGTCGAAAAGCAGGAGCTTGTTTACATACTGAACGGCAAACCGGCGGTGAAGATGGAGCCGGGCGCCGGCTTCTACACGGAAGATTTCGTCGAGATCAGCTTCGACGCCGTCGCTGCCGACGGCGGCACGCCGGCCGACGGCGGGGTTACCATCTACTACACGCTCGACGGTACCGACCCCCGCACCAGCGGAACGCGCCAGACCTACACCGCCGGCACCCTCGTCACCGACTTCCAGGAACCCGGCGAGTGGACGCTCAAGTACTACGCCGTCGACGATACCATGGTCGAAGGCGCGGTGCAGACCGCCGTCTTCACCCTGGGCGTGAGCACGCCGCCGTTCTACCGGGTCGTGAACTTCAACTCGACCCAGTACTACGACGCGGCGCAGTCGAGCCGCACGATTGAGTGGGACGCGGCCAACAGCCGCCTGCGAACCCGCCGCAAGATGCCCACGTTGGAAGAGGCCGTGCACCTGACCGACAACCAGAACTTTCAGCCCAATCCGGCAGTGTCGGTCTCGATTGCCCCGTCGACAAGCGGTGCACATCTTTACTACGGTTCTTCTTTCCAGACGCGCCTGTATTCCTATGACGGTAACCTGGCACGCACCCAGCTCGACACCGAGTGCTACCCCAAGACAGGCGTTTTCTGTACCGGGGCAGGGCCCACGGCCCAGATCATGGCTGTTCGCGCCTACCAGCAGTCGTTGGCCGAAGGCTCGCGGGGCCTTGTCGCTTTCGCGGCAGGAGGTAACGAAGGCATTTTCAGGAACGCCGAGAATACGCTTTCGACCGTCGACTACACCAGCAACTTCGACCTTTTCGCCGCGCCCCAGAACATGTTCGACGACGCCGACGACCTGGTGCGTCCGTCCAAGGTCGACATCGCCGTGGGCGGCGACACTTTCTACTCCGGCGCCTGGAACGGTACGGCCCATACCGTGTACGGTTTCAATACCACCAACGGTGTAAGGTCCATTACCGGCAGCGCCGTGCTCGGCGGGCGCGCATTGTCGCTCGCGCTTGACCAGAGCATTGCCCCCACCCGACTGGCCGTGGGCGAAGAAGGTGGCCGGCTGGCGATTCTCGACCCCGACGACCTTTCGGAGGTTTCGTCGGCCGCCGTCGACTGCGGCGGGGCAAGCTGCCGCATCAACGATGTGACCTGGCTGGGTACGACGCAGGTACTGCTGGCCGTGGGCTTTTACGATAGTCCCTCGACCGGCGGCATTTACGTCGCCGACGTAGACATCGCCGGGAACATCGCCAACCTTCGCGCGGGTCTGAACGGCGACGATGCCTACCTGATCAATTCGCCGCTCAAGTCGCTGGTCATGCTCGACACTATCGACGACCTGGCAGTGGCGGCGGCAGAACGCGACGGCGTCTTCCTGATTGACACGACCGACGTCGACAACCTGAACCCGCTCGGCTACCTCAACGCCGCCGACATCGACGACGACATTTTCACCCCGGTCGACATCGCCTCGTTCCGCGACGGCGGCGTACCGCTCAACCGTTTCGCCGTGGCCGACGGCGGGCGTACCGCGACCCAGACCGACGCCGGCTTCATCGTGGCCGAAGCGCCCGACGACCCGCGCCTCTATGAAGAAAGCGGCGTTATCGTGACCAACGACCTGAACGGTGGAGAAAAGCGCATCAAACGCATGCGTATCACCGACTACAACGGCAACAACAACCTCCCGGCGGGCGTCTCCGTCAGCATCGTTACCGATGAGGGCGAGACGTTCGAGAACGTCGTGAGGGGCCAGGATGTCGTCTTCGACGATCCCCCGCTCGAAGTCAGGGCCCATATCGAATTCGACAATGCCGGCGGCGCAAGCGAAGTCAAATTGTCGGAACTTATCCGATTCCAACTGTATCCGGTAGAGTAATGAAGCGTTTCGTACCCATCTTCGTACTTCTCGCCGCCCTCTCGGCGTGCGGGCGCGACACCGAAACGACC
>JAWLBW010000057.1:0-18457 GCA_041687475.1 bacterium | reverse complement strand
AAGATGAAAAGCGGCACCAGCACCCAGGCGCCCGATGCCACGACCAGGCCGAGGCTCAGGAAGAAATTACCGACATAGAGCGGATTACGCACAAGGCTGAAGGGGCCCGTGCTGATCAGACCGCCCGTCGCGTCGCTGCGCGTGCGCGATATGCCGCCGATATGGCTGACCCCCCAAAAACGAACGCCCTCGCCAAGCAGAATGGAGGCCACACCCACGGCAACCGAGAGGTCGCTGGGCTTCACGATGTCGAGGGCAAGCAACACCAACGCCAGGGCAATGAAGGGAATAGGCGTGTAATCTCGCTTCTTGAAAAGCCACTCGCCCAGCTGTAATCGTTTATCATCCATGCGGGTATTCAATCATATATGTAAGCGAGTCATTGAACCAGTCGAGGGGCTTGAAGTCAAACCCGGCACACCGAGCGCCATAGGGAACGCGGAACGCGGAACTGGGAACGCGGAACTCACACAAATGCGGAACTCATACAAACGCGGAACGCGGAATGCGGAACAGGACGCGGAGCGCGGAACGAAAAACACGGAACGCGGGGACAGAGGGAGCGTGGAGCCGGAGCGCGGACGCAGAGAGGGGGGGCTTGACCATCGACCATCGGTCATTGGCCATTCCGCGCCGGAGGCACGGCTACCAGAGTCGCTTGTTCAGCCAGGGCCAGAAGCTGCGTTCGATGTCGGCCGTCACGTGGGCCACGATCCAGTTGCCGACCGGGCGGTGCGGGCGCACCTTGACGGCGTCCTTCGCCGTGATGATGATCGGGTTGCCTGCCGCCGTTTTTTCCAGGTCCGATACCAGCGAGGCCTTCCAGGCGGCATGGTCGGGTAAGGCATACGTGCCAAGCAACTCGATGTGCTGATCGCGCAGGCTGTCGAAGAAGCGACCGGGCCATGCGATACCCGCCGCGGCTACCGCCTCGTCGGGTCGCCGTGCGTTGTCGCCCCACAGGGTGGTAAAGCGCGAACGCTTGACGGTAAAGCGAAAGACGGGCCCCTCCCACCCCGGCGGCGGCTGCGCTTTTCCGCGCAGCAGTACCGCATCGGCACGTACGATGGCCGCCGGATCTTCGCGCAGCGGCCCGGCCGGCAGCAGCAGGCCGTTGCCGAGGCCCCGTTCGTCGAACACGAGCAGATCGACGTCGCGAAAGAGTGAACGGTAGGCAAACCCGTCGTCGAGCAGAATGACCTCGGCCCCTTCGGTCTCGAGTTCGCGGGCCCCCTGTACACGGTTGCGGGCAACCCAGACCTCGGCCCTCGGCACGGCATTGGCCAACTCGACCGGTTCGTCGCCTACGGCATAGGGGTCGGAGTCTTCGAGAACGCGAAGCGGCCCACGCTCCTTGCCGCCGTATCCGCGAGAGAGAATGGCCACCCGGTGCCTGTCTGCCAGACGTCGCCCTATGGCCGCCGTAAGAGGCGTTTTACCCGTACCGCCGACCACGATGTTGCCGATGGAAACAATGGGTACGTCGACCTGCTCCTGATGGCGAAGTCGGTATTGCGAGTGCGTGCGCTGGCCCACCCGATACGCCCAGGAAAGACTCCGGGCCAGCGGGTTGTCGCCCAGGCCTTCAAACGGTCGCTCGCTCATAGATTACCGGTAGCAGTTTCTCAATATAGCGTTCTAACACGGATTCCTGTTCGATGACCAGACTCAGCGCTGCATTTCCCGCCTGGTTCCGCCGGCCGGAGTCTTCAAGAAGCATCAACGCTTGCTCGAAAAGCGCGTCGGCATCGGACACGCGCACGGCGCCGCCGCGCGCCTCGAGGGCGACGGCAATCTCGGCAAAGTTGTCGACGTGCCGGCCATACAGGGGGGCAATACCGCAGGCAGCGGGTTCGAGCATGTTATGCCCCCCCACGGGCACGAGGCTTCCGCCCACGAAGGCCAGGGTCGCCACTGCGTAAAGGCCGGCCAGCTCGCCCATCGTATCGACCAGAAGAATATCTTCGTTCTTCTCTACCTGCGCGCTGCGCAGCGAGTAGGGCAAGCCGCGCGAATCGAGCAGTGCCCTGACTTCGCTCAGACGCTGCGGGTGACGTGGAACAAGCGCGAGCCGCAGATCGGGGTGCCGCCTGCGAAGCTTTTTCCACACATCGAGTACCGCCGCCTCTTCGCCCGCGTGGGTCGAACCGGCAACGAATATCGGCGCGTTTTTCCACCCCCCCACCGAAACGGCGGGTATCTCCGAGCGCGCCCCCGCCCACTTCACATTCCCCAGGGTAAAGACGCGCTCGGCCGGCGCGCCCAGCGCGAGAATACGCTGCGCGCTGTCGTCGCCGTTCATCAGCAGCATGTCGAAGTTGGCGAGAACCGGGCGCATGAAGCGCTTGAGGCGCAGGTAGCGCCCGAAGGAACGGGCCGAAATACGGCCGTTGACCATGATCACCCGCGCCCCGCCCCGCCTGGCGAGCGAGAGAAAGCGCGGCCATAGTTCGGTCTCGAATACCAGCAGCGCTCGGGGCTTCACCCGCTCAATGACGGGGGCCAGCAACGTGTAGGCGTCGAGAGGCAGCAGGGCAACCCCTGCCCTCTTTCCGAACAACGCTTCGGCACGGGCCCGCCCGGTCGTCGTAGTCGTGGTCACCAGAAAGTCATGGTCGGGGCAAGCCGCAAAAAGGCGCTCGACCAGTACGCGGGCCGCATTGACCTCGCCTACCGAGGCGGTATGAACCCAGACCACGGGCTTGCCCGAAAGACGCGCAAACACCTCGTCGGGCCAGCGGCCGAAACGCTGCCCCAGGCCCGCGCGCCAGTTGCGCCGCGTCGCGAGCACCGGCAGCGCCGTAAGCGCCGCGCCCTGCACGATGATGTCATAGAGGGGGTTCATGCGTTTCTCGGAAAGAATGTCACGGGTGGCAGTCAGGGCAGCTGGGGGTCGGGGTTACCGGTTTCGGCATCGAGGCTGCGCCGCAGGTCGTTCATGGCTCCTTCGATGCGCAGTCGGGCCGTCTCGAAGTCTTCGTCGGGCGCGACAAAGACCGGCGCACCGTAACCAATCAGGGCAAAGTCGCCCGGCTTGGGCAGAAGAAACCGATCCCACGAGCCCAGATACTTACCCCGGCGGGTCGAAGCCAGCACCGGAATTACCGGGCGACCGCTTTGCCGCGCCAGATCGACCACACCGGCCTTCGCCACATAACGGGGCCCCTTCGGACCGTCGGGCGTGATGCCGACATCGTACCCCTCTTCGAGGGCCACGGCCAGGGCCGACTTCGCCTCGCTTCCGCCGCGGGTGCTCGAGCCGCGTACGGCATCGAGCCCGAAACTGCGAATGGTGCGGGCAATGAGTTCGCCGTCGCGCGAGCTGCTGATAAGCACGCGAATGCCGCGTTTTCCCCTGTAGCAGTACGGCAGCAGCAGCAGGCGGCCATGCCAGAAGGCAAGAATGACGTTTTCGCCGCGCTCCCAGAAAGGCCGCACGTGCTCTTCGCCCCGGAATTCGAGGCGCAGCGACAGACGCAGCAACCTGATGAGCGTTGCCCCGAGCAGCGAGGCCAGCATAACCAGCACGCGGTCCTTGAACCGCAGCGGCTTGTCGGCCGAAGACCGCTTTGTCGTATGTTCTGCCTCGGACCGTCGGGTGGGCGGCTCAAGGGTTGGCGTAGTCTGCTGCATGCGCTCGGAATCCTGAAAATGACGCAGCGCGCCGTAACCTGCATTCTTACCCGAAAAGGGGCAGAACGCAAGCCGAATCAACGGCGGCGGCTGCCCGCCTCGACCACTTCCTGGTCTTCGATATCGGGCTCGGTCTGCCTGGCCTCGGCATCAAGGGCGTCCTGCTCGTCCTGCTGCCGGGCAAACTGCAGCTTGTGCAGCCTGGCGTAAGCGCCGTTCATGCGCAGCAGGTCTTCGTGCGTGCCCGTCTCGACGACACTGCCGTTCACGATGGCAACAATCAGATCGGCCGCGCGAATGGTCGACAGACGATGGGCGATGACGAAAGTCGTGCGCCCCACCATCAGGTTGTCGAGGGCGCTCTGCACTTCCTTTTCCGATTCGGAGTCGAGCGCGCTCGTGGCCTCGTCGAGAATGAGTATGGGCGCGTTCTTCAGAATGGCGCGGGCAATGGAAATACGCTGCCGCTGACCGCCCGAGAGCTTCACCCCTTGCTCGCCGACCACCGAGTCATAGCCCTTGGGCAGCCCCAGAATGAACTCATGGGCATTGGCCGCCCTGGCCGCCACGATGATATCGTCCTCGCTCGCCCCGGCACACCCGTAGGCGATGTTGTTGCGAATGCTGTCGTTGAAGAGAAAGGTCTGCTGGGTCACATAAGCAATGTGGTCGCGCAGCGAGCGCTGCGTGAGATCGCGAATGTCGGCGCCGTCGACGAGAATACGACCGCCCGTCACATCGAAGAAGCGGGGTATCAGGTTCACCAGCGTCGACTTGCCGCCGCCGCTCGGCCCCACGAAGGCCACGACCTGTCCGGCTTTCACCGAGAGATCGATGCCGTGCAGCACTTCCTCGCCGTCGTCGTAGGTGAAGCGAACATCGTCGAACACGATGCTTTCCTTCACGCCCTGCAGCTCGACGGCGTTCTCGTTGTCGACGATTTCGGCGCTCGTGTCCAGCAACTCGAAGACCCGCTCGGCCGCCGCGGCGCCGGCCTGAATCTGGTGGTTGACGCCGTTCATCTTCCTGACCGGATCGTACAGCATCATGAGCGCCGCCATGAACGAGAAGAAGTCGCCCTGGGTCATCTCACCGTCGATCACCATGTCGCCGCCCAGCAGAATGATCGAGGCCACGCCCACGGCCCCGATGAGCTCCATGACCGGCGTCGATACCGACTTCACCCGCGTGAAGCGACGAATGACGTTCAGCAGCGACGACTCTTCGGCGTGAAAGCGCTTCGACTCGCTTTCTTCCATGTTGAAGGCCTTGACGATGCGAATGCCCGTGAATCCTTCGACCAGCACATGGTTCATCTGGCCCAGAATTTCCTGCCCCTTGCGCGTGTACTCGCGCAGGCGCTGGCCGAAGCGTACGATCGGGTACACGGCGATGGGAAACACGAACATCGACAGAAAGGCCAGCTTCGGGTTGAAGTACCAGACCATGCCCGTGAGCCCGATAATCGTCAGCACATGCAGGGCCACGGCCGTAACGGCCTGGGTCACGGCGGTGTTCATCAGGGTAATGTCGTTCCATACCCGCGACGTCAGGTTACCGGTCGACGTATTCGAAAAGAATCGCAAGTCCTGCCGCAGCAGGTGGTCGACCATTTCCTGGCGAATGTCCATGATGACCCGCTGCCCGACCATGCTCATGTGGTACGACTGCAGGTAAAAGAACACGCCCTTGAGGGCGAAAAGAATAATGATGCCCGCCGCAATGGGGTAAAGCGCCGTCGCCTCGCGGGCGTCGAAGATCTTGTCCATTACCGGTTTGACCATGTAAGCCGTTCCGCTCGTGGCGGCGGCCACCATGCCCATGCAGAGCGTGGCGAAAACGGCACGGCCCATGTAGGGCTTCAGGTAACGCGCCATGCGCGTGTATACGTTCAGATTCGACCGGCTCAAGACTGCTTCTCCAATTCGCGATAAATGGCTTCGGCGGCACGTCTGGCTGCCCCCGGTTTTCCGAGAGAACGCCGCACGCCCCGCAAATCGGCGTGTACGGCCCTGCGCGCCTCGTCATCACGAAGAATGCGTAACGCCTCGGCGGCCAGACGTTCGCCGTTTACATCATTCTGCAACAGTTCAGGCACGACTTCACGCCCCGCCAGAATGTTCGGCAAGCTGAAGTGCGAAAGCTTGACAAGGCGTCGCGCCACCGCAAGGCTGATCGGGTTCACCTTGTACGCCACCACCATCGGCACCTCGACCAGCGCCGTTTCCAGCGCGGCCGTACCACTGGCGACCCAGGCAAAGTCGCACCCGGCCACCACTTCGGTCAGCGGCCTGTCGTGAAGTTCTACCCCCAGTTTAACAGCCTCGAGCAACATTCGGCGATCAACCGAGGGAGCGACCGGAAGCACAAAACGAACATCGGGTACGTTCAGGCGCAATGCACGCACCGCGTCGAGCATGGGCGGCAACAGGGTTTCGATTTCGCGCCGCCGACTTCCAGGCACCAGACCGACGACCGGCCGGCCGCTCGGGTTCGGGCGAGCGCGCTTGCGAATGTCTTCGATGAGCGGATTTCCCACGTACTCGGCCTTCACCCCATGCCCGGCATAAAACTGCTCTTCAAAGGGGAAGATGACCGTCACCTGATCAGTGACCCTGCGCAACTTCCCGATGCGACCCTCGCGCCAGGCCCACAATTTGGGGGGAATATGATAAACCGTGCGCACGCCTGTTTTGTGGACGGCGTCGGCCAAACGCAGATTGAATTCGGGGAAGTCGATGACAATCAGCGCATCGGGCCGCATGGCGGCGATTTCGTCCTTCGCCTGCCCGAAGATGCCGATGATTTCCCGCATGCGCGGAAGCAGCTCGACAATGCCCATGACGTTCAGACGGCGAATATCGGCAATGAGCTCGACGCCCGCCTCGGCCATGTGCTTGCCGCCGATGCCGCGCAGCCGCACCTCGGGGTCGACCTCGCGCAGTGCGCGCGCCAGCGCCCCACCGTGAAAATCGCCCGAGGCCTCGCCGGCCGAAATGAAAAACGATCGCATCAGAAATCTACCTTGGCTTCCAGTTTCCACATGGGTGGAAATTGAGAATAATCCATATCGACCAGGCTCGAGGCGAACAGCACCGACGGCTCGTAGGCCAGACGAAAAGGCCCCATGGTAACCGCGACGGCGCGCAGCGCCAACGGTTCCTGCAGCGCGCTTTCACCGCCCGCCAGGCGACGCACCTCACCGGGCAGATACACCAGGTTCACCAGGCGGTACACCCCGAATTCCCAGTTCGTGAGTACCTGCAGGCTGTCGACCCCCACCGCCCGGGCCACCGTTTCGAGCACCCGGTCCTTGAACCCCAGCCACGTAAGCACCGGCCACAGGGCCGTCGCCACCGGCGTCGAACGAAGCCCCGCCTCGTAGCCACCGTAAATCCGGCTTTCGGGCACCGCCACCGTCCGGCGGCTCTCGAGCGCCTTTCTCAACCCCTCGGGGCTACGCTCGTCGACCTCGAGCCTCGAAAAAAAAAAGCCCACGCCCTCGGCCCCGTGCGTATCGGAGTTGGCCAGCACGAACTTGCCCTCGTAGCCCTGCTCGGCGGCCTCGAGCTCGCGCGCCAGGTCGAGGGGAAAAATATTGGCGCCGTTGCGCAGCTCGACGCCGTCGAAAGGCAACCGGCGAGCCGTTTCGATGCCTACCCCGCCCCGCCCCGACGGATGTGCGGCCACGGCCAGGCCGCCCTGGGCGTGAATGGCCCGAATGGTCTCGGCGGCCGACATGCCCGGCTCGACCCGGTAGCTTATGAAATAGGCCAGTACATGCCCCTCGAGCGTGCTTATCTCTTCGCCCGGCACGAGCACGAAACCGCCGGGCACCCGTCCCTCGGCCTTCATGGCGTCGAGAACAGCCCTCGCCCGTGGGTAATCGAATTCGTTGTGCTCGGTCAGCGCGATGGCGTTCAACCCGCGCTGCACCGCCCGCTCGAAAATGGCCTCGTACGAATCGCCGCCGTCGTGCGAACGACCGCTGTGCACGTGACCGTCGAAGGCAATGGTACGCGGTACGTCGCGAATGCGCTCGTCGCCCCGAAGCCAGGGAAAGGCAATGTTCAACCCGACCACGGTCGGAAGGGCGTTCGTGGGCGAGGCCAGCAGCGTGCCCATGTTGCGCATGTCGGGGCTGCCGAAACGTGAAAGCAGCGCCAGCCAGGCGAGCCGCTCGCCCAACGCGGCCGCATCGGAGCCCATTTCGCGCACGTGGTACATGTAGGAAAGCGCGGTGTTCTGGTCGGAAAGACTGCGCAGCACCTCGATCTGGTGCCCCGTCGGGCCTACCGCCGGACCCATGCCCACGTGGCCGCGGCGCAGGTCGAGCGGCTCATTCAGCCGCAGTCGCTCTTCAAGGCCCAGGCGCGCCTCGTCGGCGCCTGCCCTTGTGGGCGCAAGCGCCAGCAGCATCAGAACCAGGCAGACGCGCCGCACCACCTCAGGCCACGCCTTCAGGCTCTCCCTGCAACGCAGTCGAGGCCGGGCGTGTCACGCCGCGCTCGCTTTCGGCCAGAAAGGCGACGAACCGCTCGACATAGGCGTTTGCGCCCAGCTCGGCGCGAATGCGCTCAATGGCGTCCTTGAGCAGAAGCCCCTCGCGAAAAGCGATACGGTAGGCCTGCTTCATGGCGCGCACGTCTTCGACGGTGCCGCCGCGGCGGCGCATGCCGACCACGTTGAGTCCCCGCAGCGTCGCCCTGTCGCCTTGCGCCATGCAGTAGGGCGCAACGTCCATGTTCACCATGGCGGCCCCGGCCAGCATGGCCCCCCGGCCGACACGCACGAACTGATGCACGCCGCAGGCGCCGCCGAGAATGACCTCGTCGTCGACGATGACATGGCCCGCCAGGGTGGCCAGGTTGGCAAACACGTTGCGGTTGCCGACGATGCAATCGTGGGCGATGTGAACCGACACCATGAGCAGGTTGTCGGAGCCGACCCGGGTCAGCATGCCGCCGCCCTCGGTACCCGGGTTCATGGTCACGTACTCGCGAATCTGGTTGCGGTCGCCGATTTCGAGCGTCGAGGGCTCGCCGTGAAACTTAAGGTCCTGCGGCTGGCTGCCCAGGCTTGCGAACTGAAAGATGCGATTGTCGCGGCCGATGGTCGTATGCCCCTCGATGACCACGTGAGGGCCGACCACCGTGCCCTCGCCGATGCTGACGTGCTCGCCGATGATCGAATAGGGACCGACCTGCACGCCCTGCGCCAGCCTGGCGTTCGGATGCACGATGGCGGTCGGGTGAATGGACGTTTCAACCTGGTTGCTCATGCCTGATAACTCGAAGAGAGAGGGCCGTCGGAGAGAGTACCGCTATTCGTCGCGATCGCGCAAGAGCGCGGCCACGCGTCGGCGTATTTCAGGAAGCTTCGCGTACGCGCCCGAGGCGCGCAGCCATTGTCGATGGGGTATGGCGGGCGCGCCGCCCCATTCGGTCGCGTCGGGCAGGCTGGTCATGACGCCGGTCTTCGCGGCGAGTTTCACGCCGTTGCCGATCTTCAGGTGGCCGACGACGCCGACCTGGCCGCCGAACATGCAGCCGTTGCCCACCGTGGTGCTGCCGGCGATACCGGTCTGGGCGGCAATGACGTTGTGACTGCCGATGCGCACGCCGTGGGCGATCATGACCAGGTTGTCGAGCTTCGTGCCCTTGCCGATGACCGTATCGTCGAGCGCGCCGCGATCAATCGTGCAGCCGGCGCCGATTTCGACATCGTCTTCAAGAACGACGCCCCCCACCTGGGGAATCTTGCGAAAGCCGTCTTCGCCGGGCGCGAACCCGAAGCCGTCGCCGCCGACCGATACGTTGGGCTGCAGCACGACCCGGTTGCCCAGGCGAACGCCGTCGCGCAGCACGCAGCCGGCGTGCACGACGCAGTCGTCGCCGATGGTCACGTCGTCATAGACCACCACATTGGCCTCGACGACGCTGTTGCGGCCGATGCGCACGCCTGCGCCGATGCGGGCGCCCGGCCCGACCGAAACGTTCTCGGCTAGCTCGGCCGTCGGGTCTACGGTCGCATGCGCGTGCACGCCGAAGCGCCGCAGCGGGCGCACCATGAGAATTTCGACGGCCTTGCCGAAGGCCTCGTACGGGTTGGCCAGCTGCACGAGTCGCTTGCCCGGCGCCTCGATGCCCTCCATGACCAGCACGGCGTCGGCCCGCGTCGTTTCGAGATAGCTGAAATAACGGGGATTGGCAAGAAAGGTCACGTCGCCCGGGCCGGCCGTCTCAATGGGCGCGACCCGGTTTACTTCCGGATCGCCCTCGCCCACGACCCTGCCGCCGAGCAGCGAAGCCAGTTCCGAAAGTCGCACTTACTTCTTCCCCGTGGCGCCGCGGCTGTCGTAAGACTTCATGACCCGCTCGGTCAGGTCGTACTTCGGCAACGTGTATACCACGGCCGACTTCTCGACCACCATGTCGAGGCCTTCCTTTTTGGCAATCTGCTCGACCAGCTGCTGCACGTCTTCGACGATGTCGCGGGTGAGCTCCTGCTCCTTCTGAGCCAGCCCGCCCTGCACTTCCTGCAGCATGGCGCCGAACTGCTGCTGATCGGCCAGCAGCTTTTCCTGCTCCTTGCGAAAGGCTTCGGGGCTCAGGGCCGCCCGACGCTTGTCGAGATCGGCAATGTTCTTGTCGAGGGTCTCCTTCCTCTCACGCAGTTTCTGCATGCGGAAGTCGCGTTCTTCCGTCAGCAGTCGCTTGGCTTCCTGCCCGCGCTTGCTGGTGTTGAGAATGAATTGAACGTCGATGACGCCCATCTTGAAGTCGGCGGCCGCCGCCGGGGCGGTCAAGGTCAGCGCGAGAAGAACGGCCGCAAGGCCACTGGTAAGAGTACGCTTCATTCCCTGCTCCTGAGGAAGGTGGAAAGAAACACTCAGTGTATCAAAAATACCGTCGGGTTGGCATCAGCCTTCTCAATGCGCGCCCCCTAGATTCAGCGCGGGAATCCGGGCTACACTGGTCAGAACCCAACGCATAACCGGTAACGAACGCAGCAGGACATACCGTGGAGCTGACACTGAATCACGCACTGCGCGAAGACATAACCTTCGGCACCGACGGCTGGCGGGGTATCATCGCCGACACCTTTACCTTCGAAAACGTGGCCCATGT
This sequence comes from bacterium, assembly GCA_041687475.1. Taxonomy (GTDB): domain Bacteria; phylum J088; class JAWLBW01; order JAWLBW01; family JAWLBW01; genus JAWLBW01. The sequence continues at coordinate 7,694 of JAWLBW010000057.1, read as the reverse complement.
GACCCGGGCCTACGCCAAGTACCTGAAAAAGGAAGGCGTGGTGCAGGGGGTCGCCGTGGGGTACGACACCCGGTTTCTCTCGAAGGAGTTCGCCGAAACCGCCGCCGGCGTCCTGGCCGCCGGCGGCATCAAGGTCGTGCTCGCCTCGCAGGCACTGCCCACACCCGCGCTCAGTCATGCCGTGCGCGCGCGAGAGCTTTCCGGCGGCATCATGATCACGGCCTCGCACAACCCTCCGGGTTTCAACGGATTCAAGGTCAAGGGCGCCTACGGCGGAAGCGCCACCATGGCCATCATTCGTAAACTCGAGAAGGAAGTGCGCAACCTGAACCGGGGCGACTACCGCTCGACCGTGCCGCTGCGTGAAGAAATCGACCGGGGCCAGATACAGGTCGTCGACCTGCGGGCCGCCTACCTCGAGCGCATTCGCGAGCTGGCAGGGTTGAAGGGCGGCGCGCCCGGCCCCATCGTGGTCGACTCCATGCACGGCGCGGGCATGGGGTGCATGGCCGAGCTCCTGCGCGAGGTCGGCTACGAAGTCGTCGAGGTGCGCGGCGACGTGAACCCCGGCTTTCAGGGAGTCGCACCCGAACCCATCGAGCGCAATCTCGCCCCCCTGCGCGAAGCCGTGCAGCGCCACGCTGCCGGTCTCGGTCTTGCCGTCGACGGCGACGCCGATCGCATTGCCGCAATGGACGGCAAGGGCAACTACGTCGACAGCCACCGTATCTTCGCGTTGCTGCTCAAGTATCTGGTCGAAAAGCAGGGCGAACGGGGCAAGGTGGTCAAGGCCTTTTCAAGCACGCAGATGATCGATCGCCTCTGTCGCCGCTACGACCTGCCCCTCGACATCGTCAAGGTCGGGTTCAAGTACGTGACCGAAATCATGCTTGAAGAAGACGTGCTCATCGGCGGCGAAGAAAGCGGCGGCATCGGCCTGCGCGGCCACCTGCCCGAGCGCGACGGCATACTGAACGGCCTGCTGCTGGTTCGCATGTGCGAAGAAGAGGGCTGCACCCTCGCGCAACTGGTCGATCGGCTGCTGGCCGACGTGGGCCCCCACTGGTTCGACCGCCACGATCTGTACCTGACCGAGCACGAGAAGGCCGTTACCCGAAGCCGCCTGAAGGATACCCCGCCCACCGAGCTGGCGGGCGAATCTGTGGCGCGAGTGTCGGACATCGACGGTCAGAAATTTTTCTTTGCCGACGACGAATGGCTCATGGTGCGCCAGTCGGGTACGGAACCCGTCGTGCGCCTGTACGCCGAGGCCCGTACCCCGGAACGCGTACAAGCATACCTCAAATCAATGGAGCAGTGGATACGCGAGCGCCACTGACGGCGCCTGCCTTGACCGACCGTAACCGGCACCCCAGAATGGAAACAGAATCACGGGGTTACCATGGCGAATGCGAATCTTGAGCGGGAGCTGCGGCTCCTGAAACAGAAAATCGATCTGCTTCTCGACGGATACCAGGTACTCTTTCTGAAGCTGGAGCAGCAGGGTCGCATGCTGCAGCGGCTGCAGGAGCACCTGCCCGAGGGCGTAGCGCCCGAGGCCGACTTCGAGCCGCCGCTCGAGCCCGCCGATCGCAAGGTCGTGCGTCTGAGCGAACGATTTCTCGTACGCGTGAATGAAAGGCAACACGTGCCCGACTCCGGCTGGGATCCGGACGACAAGACGCTCGCCTGACGATTTTCCGGGCGGGAACCCAACAGCACGAGGAAAGGACGGCAGCAAGGCCGTCCTTTCTGCTTTTCCGTTCCGCACGTCTTCCGGGTAAGGATACACCCTTCGCCCACGCTCAGGGCAAGCTCCGGCGCAGAGGCGCAGAGATGCCCGACGGTCTTCCCATCTGCATGGGCCATTCTCCTTCTTCCCCGGAAAGTTCCGCTTCAGTCGACGGGTAGGCGCAGAGGGGCCTTGCTCGCTACCGGGTAACTTGCGCCGCACAGCCTGCGCCCGTGTCACACCGCCCGAGGAAGCGCGGGGCGGTATCCGGATCGGATAACCGATCATGTACCCATCGACCCGAAAGCCCCACCAGCAACCGACAACCGGCAACGACCGGATCGCCGTGCGATAAGGCGCACTCTTCTTTTTTCCGACGTCCGACGTCCGACGACTGCCGACCACCCGCACCCCCGTCCTGCACGTCACCCGCTCGCCCGAGCGCCGCCGATTGCAACGATTGCCGCCGGGTCGCAACACACCCGGTAATTCAACCATCCGGTGTGCGTCATACCCATCGGGAATGACTCGACGGGAGCAGACTACCCGGGAACCGTCCAACCCGGAACTGGCACGATACACGCTATAACGTCCTGCGCTCGCTTCATGAGAGGACTCGCTGAAAGGGTCTGCAGAAGCGGCAGGAGTGTTTCAGTGTTATTACATCGTATGGCTGTTGCCGTGCTCGTTTCCGCGGCAACCATTGCAGGGGCCGCCACGGCCGAAGCCAAGTCGGGTTCGACCATCTACACACCCGAACGGGTCGAGACGGCCCGCGAAAACATTCGCGATTACGCCTGGGCCCGTCGCGAGCGCGACACCCGAACCGGCTACGCCGCCTACTGGCTCAACTTTTCCGACGAAGAGCTGTGGAATCTGCCCGTCGAGCAGACGGTACCGCGGGGCATTTACGTCAACAAGACGCTGGGTTGCCCCATTCACGGTAAGGCACTGATCGACAAGTACGGCGTTTACGGCTGGAAGGTCGATCCCAAGAACCACCCGTGGAAGGTACAGTGCCCCATCGGCGGCGAACGCTGGCCCACCAACGATTTCGGCGCCTACTACCGCAGCGGCAAGGACGGCAAGAACGTCTTTCAGGCATCGCTGGCCAATCGCGGCCTGCTGTACTCGACCGATTCGACCCGTAACTACGGCGTCGACGACGGCACCGGCTACCGCGACGCCAACGGCAACCGCTACGACTTTATCGCCTTCTACGCACACTGGGGCGTGTGGCAGAATCTCGGCCGCAGCTGGAGCCAGGCACTCGTCAATCTCAGCGAGGCCTACGTGCTCACGGGCGACAAGCAGTACGCCCACAAGGCCGCCGTTCTGCTGAGCCGCATTGCCGACCTGTTGCCCACCATGGACACGAACTACTGGGCCACCCGCGGCTACTACCAGGGCGACGGCCTGAGCTACCGCGGCCTGGCGCTGGGGTCGCTGTGGGACGCCGTGCTCGCCTCGTCCATCGCCCGGGCCTACGACGCCATTTACCCGGCCATTCAAGACGATCCGGCGCTGTATTCCTTCCTGCACGGCAAGGCGGTCAAGCACGGGCTCACCCCCGTCGACACGCCGGCCCGGCTGGCCGCGCACATCGAGAAGAACGCCCTCGAGGTCTTGCTGCGCGCCATTCAGGACCGCCGCATCCGGGCCAACGAAGGCGTGCACCAGAAGGCGTACGCCGAAGCGGCCATCGCGCTGGATTCGCCCCGCGACACGCCCGTCTGGCTCGATTGGCTCATGCGACCGGGCGACGTCTACAACGGCGACGGACACCTGCCCGCCATTTTCGTAGACTGGATCGACCGAGACGGCGCATCGGACGAAGCCGCGCCCGGTTACAACTGGGTCTGGCTCGAGCAGCTGCAGCCGCTGGCCGACCTGCTCGAAGACAGCCCGTATGCCGAGGGCTTCTCGCTCACGCAGTATCCGAACTTCCGCAACTTCCTGTCCTTTCCCTACTGGTTGCAGCTGACGCCCCAGTACTATCCTCACATCGGCGACGACGGCGCCACCGGTAACCCCGGGCTCGTGGCCGGCAGCGACGCCAACCGCTTCGCCGCTGCCTTTCACCGCTACGGTTTTCCCGAGCTGGCCCAGATGGCCCACGCACTCAACGGCGGAAGCTCGGAAGGGCTGCACGGAGGCATCTTCGACCCGGGCGCCGACAGCACGGCAGCGGCCATCGACAAAATCGTGGCCGAACGGGGCGCCCTCGAACGTGAGTCGTTCGTCAAAACGGGCTACGGCCTCGCGGCCTTTCTCGGCAAGTCGGCCGATAACCACAGCGCCGTCTGGCTGTACAGCGGCCGCATGGGCAAGCACGGCCACTGGGACCGGCTGAACATGGGGCTCATGGCCTACGGCATCAACCTCATGCCCGACCTGGGGTACCCCGACTTCCCCACGGTCGACAGTCCGAATTACTGGGGCTGGCAGAACAACACCGTCTCGCACAACACCGTCGTCGTCGACGCCAAGCGGCAGGCAACCGTGAAAGCCGGCACCACGCACGTGTTCTCGGGCGACCGGCCCATCAAGGTGGTCGAAGCCGACGGCAACGGCGTGTACCCGCAGTCCGAAGTATACCGGCGCTCCATCATTCAGATTCCGGCCGGCAAGGGCGGCTTCTACCTGGTCGATCTCTTCCGCATCAAGGGCGGCAAGGATCACCTGTACAGCTTTCACGCCGGCCCCGGGGCGGTCAACCTGGTGAACGGGCTCAACATGAGCGCACAGTCGGGGGGAACCTATGCCGGCGCCAACATTCCGTTCGGCAGCTTCTACGACGGTTCCTGCTGTACCAAGTACACCGGCAGCGGCTTCCAGTTCATGGACTCGGTCTACCGCGACAACGCCCCTTCGGGCGACTACGCCGTCGAATGGCAGGTAACCGATAACTGGAACGCGTCGACACCGGGTCAGGACACGCGCCTGAAACTGTGGTCGGCAAGCGACAAACCCAGTAACGTGGCGCTGGCCAAGGCCTATCCGCCGTCGAACAAGCCCGGCAACCCGTCAAGCGTTCGCTACCTGCTCGAACGCCGGCAGGCTTCAAGCGACCTGACCACCACGTTCGTGCACATCATCGAACCTTCCGTCGGCGGCGGCACGATTACCTCGGTCGAACGGTTCACCCCCGAACCGGCCACCGACGCCCACGGCTTCGCGCGGGTCGGCCTGCGTATCAGCCACGCCGACGGACGGGTCGACACGGTCGTGCACGGTCTCGACCCGGCCGCCGTTACCACCCCCGACGGCCTGAAGGTCGAGGGCCGCGGCGCCGTGGTTCTGCGCAAGGACGGCAAAACCGAGATGTCGTACCTGCTCGCCGGCAAGCAACTGGTCATCGGCGACGAAGGAACGGTCACCGGCGCCGGGGTCTGGAAAGGCACCGTGCGCAACCTCGACACCAGCGACCCCGACAACACGCGCCTCATCGTGAGCCCCGTGCCGCCCAAGGGCAAGTGGATAGGCAGGTACCTGCGTGTCGACGCCCCCGGCAGCCACGATCCGTTCTACCGTATTCGCGGCATCGAAAGCGGCAGCGGCGATACGGTCGTGGTGAACCTGGGACGAATCAGTCTGGCCCGGGGCCACGTAAACATGAGCGATTACACGCAAGGATACCAGCTTGACGTGAAGGTGGGCGATTCGTTCGAAGTACAGGGTGCCACCTGGGTGGCCGGCGCTTCGAACCCCGACCCCGAAGTCGACCCGCCCTACGACACCAGCCCCACCGACGGCTCGCCCGACGTTACGCCGTCGGAACCCGAAGACGGCGATACCGGACAGAAAACCCGGCGCAGCGTACCCCTGAGCCTGGCGGGTTGCGGCTCGAAGAGCACCGCGCAGGCCTCGACCGCGCCGCTGTTCGCTTTTGCCGTTCTCGGCCTCGTGCGTATCTCGCGTCGACGTCGCTGACGCGCACCGCGCCGGCACACCTGAACACAAAGGGCAGGCCCGTTATCGGGTCTGCCCTTTTTTTCTTTCGAACCGCGGTGCGGAAGGCGCCTTATGGCTTACTGCATACGCATTCGGTCGAGAATGTTCTCGAGATCGCCCGCGGTAAACGAATACTGTTCGTTGCAGAACTCGCAGCGCACGTTGGCGCCCGCGTCGCTGGCAAGCATGTCGGCCACCTCGCTTTCGCCGAGGGCAATGAGGGTTCGCTCGACCCGCTCGCGCGAACAGGGGCAGCTGTAGCGTATCGGCTCATCGGCCAGCACGTCGTGTTCGAAACCGTGAAAAATGCCGTCTACCACGCGCTGTCGCCCCTCTTTCTCGCGCAGCAGGCCCATCAGCGGCGGCAGCCCCAGAATGTTGCCCTCGACCTGCCGCAACGGATTCTCGCCCTTCCCGGGCAGGCTCTGCACGAGAAAGCCGCCCGCCGCCTCGACCGAACCATCGTCGTTCAACGACACGCCCACCGCGGCGTACGTCGGCGTCTGCGCGCTCTGCTGGAAATAATGCATGACGTCGCCCGCGAAGTCGCGGGTGGTCAATTCGACGATGCCCGCGTAACGCTCCTTCAGCCCCATGTCGCTGGTAACGCTGAGAAAACCGTTGCCCAGGCCGGCCGCCAGGTCGTAGTGACCGTCGACGGGCGGAATTTCGGCAAACGGATTCATCACGTACCCGCGCACGTTACCCAGACCGTCGGCATCGGCATACACTTCGCCCAGCGAACCGTCGCCGCGAAACTGAAGGCCGACCCGATGTCGATCCTTCACCGTCATCGCGCCCACGAGCAGCGCCGTCGTCAACGCCCTGCTCAACGCAACCGTGGCCAGGGCACTGCCCCCGTGGCGGCGTCGTGCCTCTTCACAGATTGCCGTGGTGGTCACGCTCACGGCCCGTACGTCAAGGCCGTGCCCCACGACTCGAAGTCTTCCATCCTGCATCGTCATAGCCTCATATTGTATCGGGCGCGGGTCGTCGAGAAAAGCCGAAGTCGCCCGCGGGCCGACCCGCCACGCAATGCGCGGTGGCGGTAAGGCGCCTCGTGTGATACGTTTTTTTCTTCCCCAAGGAGTGCTCAGATGCGTGTTCTTGCCCTTTCCCTGCTGTTGTTCTCGGTTGCCTGCAGCCGCTTGCCTGAAACGCTCCGCCCCTACGCCGACGCGGCCCCGCAGTCGCTGCTGGCCGAAATCGACGAACGCATTTATTCGCCCATTGCCGAGGGGCTCAAAACGCTCGAAGCCGATCTCATGGTCGACGTCACCGGCTTCTTTCCCCCGAAGGCGCGGCCGGCCAAGCCGGTCTGGATACCCGTTAATTTTTCGTGGAGGAACGGACGGGCGCGCTTCGATCTGCCCGAGCTGCCGGCCCCCATTCAGCCGCTCAAGGACCGCCTCTTCCAGACCCTGCAGGGCAAGGACGAAGACATCGTGTACCGCCCCTTCAGCGAAAGACTCGCGGGCATGCAGCTGAGCGTTGCCCCGACCGACGAAGGCCTGCTCCGACTGACCGCCCGCGAACCCGAGACCAAACTCACCTGGGGCCTTCTCGTCGACGACCGCCTGCTCGTGCCCGCCATAGCGGTGGGCATGCCCGACGGAAGATCCATCGACAGCCGCCTGACCTACGACGACAACGGCAAGGCGCGCATCAGCCGAATCGACAGCGTATACGGCGGCGAGCAACAGGACACCGAAGTTACCGTAGAACTGCGCGATTACCGGGAAACCGACGGCATCTGGCTGCCCCGCGAGCTCGTATACACCGGCGGCGTGGGCAAGGTGCGGTTTCCGCCCCTCACACTGCGGTTGCGCAACGTAAGCGTTACCCGGAACTGAAGACACGTGCGCCGTTTCCGTTCACGGCCGGTCGGGCGACCGGCCGTTTTCTTTTTCCTGCTGCTGGCCTCGTGCGTGGACCTGCCGCTCGCAACCCCGCGCGACGCAAGCATTGTCGCCCCGGGCGAAACGCGTTTCGAAGTCATGGGAAACGC